>MVZH01000208.1 GCA_002068325.1 Lentisphaerae bacterium ADurb.BinA184
GGCGCCAGCCGCGCCGCGGTGGACGCCGGCTGGATTGACTACGCGCACCAAGTCGGGCAGACCGGGCAGACTGTGCAACCGCGTGTCTACGTGGCCTGCGGGGTTTCCGGCCAGGTGCAACACCTGGTGGGGATGCAGTCCGCCAGCCTGATCATCGCCATCAATCAGGATCCCGAGGCCCCAATCATGAAGATCGCCGACTACGCCATCGTCGGCGATCTCTTCGAGGTCATCCCCGCCATCCTGCGCGAGCTGACCCGCACCTGAACGGCACGCCCCGCCCGCCCGGCTCAGGCATACACAACTTCGCGGCCGGTCTCGGCGCTCTGGTAGAGCCCGTTGAGGATCTTCTGCACCTTGATACCGTGCTCGGCGGGGGCCAGCGGAGGACGCTTCTCGAGGATGCTGGCGATGAACTCGTGATAGGCGCTGGGGGCGGGGACGCAGGCGTTGTCGAGCCGCTTGGTGTACAGGTTGCCGCCTTCCTCGGTGTACAGCTCGGCGACGAACTCGTACGAGCCGCTGACATTCCTCTGGACGAGCCCGCCCTTGTCGCCGTACAGCGCCGTCACCATGTGCTCGTTCTCGTTGATGTTCAACGCCCAGCTGGCCTCGACGATGAGCGTGGCGCCATTGCGGAACTTCACCAGGCCGCAGGCCATATCCTCGACGGTGTAGAGCTTCTTCTCGCGGCGGGCGCGCTCCCGCGCAATCACGTTGTAGGCCGAGCCCGAGACGGCGACCGGCTCCGGGTGCCCCATCAGCCACAGCGCCAAGTCAATGCGGTGCACGCCAAGGTCAATGAGCGGCCCGCCGCCCGACATCTCCTTGTTCCCGAACCAGCCACCGAAGCCGGGCAGGCCGCGGCGGCGGTGCCAGACCGTGCGCCCGAAATAGACGTCGCCGATGACCCCGGCGGCGACCTGCTGTTTGAGCGCGAAGCTGGCGTTGGTGAAACGGAAGGAGAAGTTGAGCATGAGGTTGCGCTTCGCCTTGTCCGCCGCCCGCTTCATGGACTCCGCTTCGGCGACGGTCATGGCCATCGGCTTCTCGCACAGCACGTGGAGGCCCCGCCTGAGGGCGGCCAGGGTGAGGGGACAGTGGAACTTGTTGGGCACGGCGATCGAGACGGCATCGAGTTCCGCCTCGCGGAACATCGCCGCCGCGTCGGCGTAGCGTTGGGCGATGCCGTACTTGTCGCCACATTCGGCGAGGCGCTTGGCGTCAACATCGGCAATGGCCACCACCTCGCAACCGGGGTGCCGCCGGTACCCTTCGATGTGCGCCCGGCCCATGCCCAGGCCAACCACGCCAACCCGGATCGTCTTGCCCATCGGACAAATCTCCTCGAAAGTGAGAGCTGAGGAATGAGGGATGAAACCTGAAGGCGTGAGCCCGGAGACCGGGCGCGGTCACTGTGCCGCGTCATTCTTGGCGCGGAACGTAAGGGATGGGGGCCGGCCGGCTTCCTCGACCAGAGCCTGCCGGCCCGGCGTCCTGCAACTACCGGCCCTTCCTGGCCGACTTCCTGCCCTTGACCCGATCCTGCGCCTTGTCCGCCTCGGCGGCCATCCGGCTGGCCTTGGCGCGGTCGGCCGCCATCTCCTCGACCGTCTTCGTGTGCAACCGGGCAACCCCCTGGAAGCCCTCGCGCGTCTTCACCCGGGGGCCGGCCTTGAGACGGGCCTTGGCCGCGGCGATGGCCGGCTTGTACTGCGGCAACCACCGCGCCTGGGCGACCAGCATCTCGTCAACCATCTGCCAGATCTCGGGCGGGTTGCAGACGGCGCCGACCAGCGGATCCATCATCATGGCCTGGCGCAGGAGGGTGTCATCGCCTTCCACCGCAGCGTGCACCGCCAAGCGTTGCACCGCGATCGAAGCGTTGCAGACCGCCGCGCAGCCCATGGGCAGGTCGCCGACCTTTGGGATGTTGATGCCGTTGGCGTCAATGTAGCCGGGGACCTCAACGATGGCGTCGTCGGCCAGGTTGGTGATGCACCCGGCGTTGACCACGTTGAAGTGGCCGCGGTAGAGCCGCCCGGTCTCCAGCCCCTCGATGATGTAGGCGCCGTGCTCGTGGCCGCGCTTCTCGGGCTTGTACTCGACCGGCGGCGCCTTCATCCAGTTGGGGAAGTCCGTCTCGAACCAGTTGCGCCCTTCGGTGCAGACGCGCAGGTAACCGCCGGTCTCGCCGTTGATCCAGCTGTCCAGCGAGATCCATTCGTTGATCTCGTCGAGCCGTTTGCGGTACCACGGCACGTACTCGCTCAAGTGGCCGTTGGACTCGGTGCTGAAGAAGCCGAAGCGGCGCAGCATGTCGATGCGCACCTTCTCGGTCACGCGGTAGGTGGGGTGTTTCTCGAAGGCTTCGAGCAGCTTGCCGGTCATGTCCTGGCCATGATGGCGGACTTGGATGTACCAAGTCTGGTGGTTGATGCCGGCGCAGATGATGTCCACGTCCTCTTTCTTCAGTCCGAGCACGTCGGCGATCATCCAGTGTCCGCCCTGCACGCCGTGGCAGAGGCCGAGGCATTTCACACCGCCGAAGTGGTTGGCGGCCCAGGTGACCATGGCGTTGGGGTTGGCGTAGTTCAGCAACAGGCAGCCGGGCTCGGCGACCGCGCGGATGTCCCGGCACAGCCCGAGGATCATGGGCACGCCGCGCTGGCCGTACATGATGCCGCCGGCGCACAAGGTGTCGCCGACGCACTGGTCAACGCCGTACTTGAGCGGAATGTCAATGTCGGTCTGGAATCCTTCGAGGCCGCCGACCCGCGCCACGTTGAACACATAGCGGGCGCCGCGCACCGCCTCGCGCTGGCTGGTGGTCGCCCGAAGCCTGACCTTCAGGCCGTTGTGCTTCACGTCGCGGGCACACAGCCTGTACACCATGTCGAGGTTGCGTTCGCTGATGTCCATGAACGCAACCTCGAGATCGTTGAACGCCGGCACGGTGAGCAGGTCCCGCAGCAGCCCCCGCGTGAACCCGATGCTGCCCGCGCCGATGAACGCCACCTTGAACGACATGTGCACACTCTCCTTGTTGTCTGGGCCGGAAGGCCTCTGGGAAGACATCCGGGAAAGCGCGTAATCTAACCGGGGTTCGCGAGGGCGCAATGCGCCGGCTAGACGGCGGCGACCCGCACGCCGACCGCCTGCACAAAGGCGCGGGCGATGGCCATGTGGCCGATGACGTTGGGATGAACCCGGTCCCAGGCCAGCGCGGCCGGATGACAGTGGGCCAGCAACTCGTCGAAGACGGCCTGGACATCAACGCACAGGGCGCCGGACTCGGCGGACAGCCGTTTCACCACCGCGCCGTACTGATCCATGCGGGCGCGCATCGGCTCCCCGGGGTTCGGCTCGATGAAGAACGGCGTCATCAGCACCAGCCCCTTGAGGACCGGCCGGGTGCGCCCCACCAGCTCGCGCAGCGTGCGTTCGTACTCCTCGACGCCGACATGGATCTCGGGGTGCCTCGGCAGGTCGAACTGACGCCAGACATCGTTGATGCCGATCAGGATGGCCAGCCAGTCGGGCTTGAGATCGAGTACGTCGGTCTGCCACCGTGCCTTGAGGTCGCGCACCGTGTTGCCGCTGCAGCCCATGTTGACCACACGGATGCGGTGGGCAGGACAGGCCGCGCCCAACAACCCGTCCACGAGACCGACGTAGCCCTTGCCAATCGCCTCGAAAAGCCCCTCCCCCACCGGCCGCGCCCGGCCGCAGTCGGTGATCGAGTCGCCGATGAAAACCAGTTTGCTGTTCGGGGCAAGCTTCACGGAACAGTCTCCTTTCTCACGTAGATCTTAGGTCGTGGAGTTCTGGAGCCGGCGGGCTCCGCCGGTAGTGCCGAGAACGAAGACATGAAGCACGAAGGTACGAAACACCCGTGGATCGTGAAGGCCCCGGAGGGGCCGAGGTATGTAGCCCCCGGTGCAACCGGGGGATATCGGCCGACCACCCCACGCGGAGCGCCCCAAAGCGGGCGCGTGTGCCGGGGGGGTGTCCGGTCGTGGATCGTAGGCCGCGGATCGTGAGGCGTGGCGGCCCCCGCCAATGATGATGTCGTGCCGATGCATTGTCCAACCGCCGGGCGGACGCCGCTATTTCGCCCGCAGGTACGAACCGTCGGTGGCGGTGTGCGAAAGGCTGACCCATTCGCAGCGCGTGCCGTTGATGGTCCACCAGAAGACCGACGCCGACGCATCCTGCGGCCGGAAGCTTTCGACCGCGCCGCTGGCCAGGACCTGGTGCGCCCGCTCGGTCATGGCTGAACGCGGGCGGCAGTCCTCGGACTCGTGCGGGTTGAGAATGTGCGCGTCCGCCCCGAAACCCCACACCCCGATGCGGATGTAGTCGGCCCCGGTCTCGTTGCGGTCCGACCCGCCAAGGATGTCGGTCACCAGGATCTCCCGCGGGTCGTTGCGGCGGGGACGGGTGTCGGCGTTGCTGTGCGTCGAATACTGCATCTTGCGTCCGGCGTAGAAGAAATACCCGAACGTGCCCCAGGGAAAGGCGTTGTTGAAGCGGATGTTGGCCGGGTTGTCCATGATGTAGAAACCTGGGTAGCCCGGCAATGTCCAGGTGGCACCGGGACAGTAGAACAGCGGCGAGACAAGCGGCTGGGGACTGGCCGAGCGCTGCGCCAGGTAGTCCTGGAAATAGACTCTTCCGCCGCTCGCTGAGGCGAATGCGCACAGCCTCAGCTCCGGCGAGATGAAACGGCTGATGTAGTCGGTGAAGGCGACGCCGCCGAAGTCGGGGTTGAAACCGTCATAGTCGCCCGCATAGGCGGCATGGGCAATGCCATGCTGGCGCAGGTTCGAGATGCAGACGGCGTGGCGGGCGCCACGCCGCGCCTTGCCCAAGGCGGGCAGGAGCAGCGCCGCCAGAATGGCAATGATCGCCACCACGACCAAAAGCTCGATGAGGGTGAAGGAACGCGGTCTGCGCGGCTTGGCATTCATGAGGGATCCCCGGCCAGGCGCTGCAGAACCTCGGCCAGCGTGCCGGTGAAGGGGCCGGGCTTCTCCATCTTCAGCGAAACCAGCGCGGCCGCAAAACGCAGCGACTCCGCCGGCTCATGCCCCTGACGCCAGGACAGGTAGGCAGCGAACGTGGTGTCGCCACGTCCGGTCCGGCCCGACGAGTTGCGGTTTGTAAACCTCTGGTAGTGGGTGACTCCGCCGGCCCGCGCCAGCACGCCCTCGGCCTGGGTGACAACCACCTCGGGACAGCCCCATGACTCCACGGCCCGGGCCGCCGTCTCAATGTCCCGGTGCCCGGTCAGGATCTCCGCCTCCACCACGTCCAGCTTCACCCGGTCGAGCAGGGCGACGAGCTCGCGCTTGGCCGGGACGCCGCGGAAATGAATCTCGCCCGAGCCGGGAGTCACCTGGCGGACAAAGCTCTGCAGGTCCGCCGACAGCGGGGTGCCGGCGGCCCTCAGCGCGCGCACCAGATCCAGGCTGAACTCCTGATCCGTGACCCCCGCCAGGTGCAGCCACGAGGCGTCCAGCCGCGGCAGCTCCGCGGCCTGGAAGCGCCCGGCGTTGGCCTTCTGGGTCATCCGCCGGTCATCCACGTCGGGGCTGGGATGGATGACCTCCATGACCGTGGTGACGGGGGCCGGTATGACATGGACGTTCACACCGGCCTGGCGGAGCGGCGCCAGCTCGGGCTCGTCGCACACGGCCATGCGAGTGACTACCGCCACCCGCCGCCCGACGCGGGCCGCGGCCATGGCGCCGCACAGGACGGCGCTGCCGATGGCACGGGTGCGCGGGCCGCCGTAATGGACGATCTCATCGACACAGACGTGCCCGAGGAAGACGATGTCGTAGTGGCTGGGCATAGGCGTCAGTGAGGGGGGGCTGTGAGCAACCCTGAAAGTTCAGGACGCGCAATCGCAAATGGCAGATAGCAAATCGCAAATAGCAGAACGCAGAACGCAGATGGCAACTTGCAGACGGCAAGCGGCAGGCTTCAGGTTGCAGACGGCAGACGGCAAGTTTCAGGTTGCAGACGGCAGGCGGCAAGTGCCAGGCCGCAGACGGATGATGGACACTAGACAGAACAGATAGCAGACGGCAGACGGCAGGTGCGAGGACAAGGATCTCGCCCCTCCTCCTGCTTGCCATTCCTCCCTTTTCTCTCTTTTCTATTTTTCTATTTTCTATTTGCTATTTGCGATTTTCTATTTGCTGTTTTCTGTTTGCGATCTGCAATCTGCAGTTCCCTACCTGCCGTCCCCGCGCTCCGCCAGCTACGCACCAGCACCTGCCCAGGCGCAACACTGACCAGCCTGCCGTCGCCCACCCGCACACGCACCGGCCCGTCATTTGCGGAGTCCGCGTGCAGGCCGACCCGGCCCGGAGTGATCTCGACCCTCAGCCGCCGGAACTGCCAATGCACAGTGAACCTCAGCCAACGCCACTGCCGCGGCAGATTGGGCCGCAGATGCACCCCCTCGCGCCGCGCCGTCAGCCCCCCGAACCCGAACACCACCGTGTACCACTGCACCGCCCCGGCCGAGACATGCACCCCGCGTTCCGTGTCCAGGTTGACGTCATCCAAATCCATGCGCGCGGACTTGTGCAGTTGGTAGAGCGCCTCGTCGTTGAGTCCGCAGCGGGCCGCACCGTAGGCCATTCCGGGCAGGGAGAGCGAGGAGCCGTGCAGCGTGCGGTCGTTGTAGAAGTGCCAGTTGCGACGCCGCACCTCGGCTGGATATACTTCCTCGAACGGGCCGAAGGCGGCGATCACGTCGGCCTGCTTGACCGCCTGGCTGTGCCGGCAGAACAGCTCCGAGATGCCGTCGAGGTCGGGGTCGAGGTCGAAGAAGCCGTTGCACTGTTCGATGATGCCGTCGCGGCCGGGCGCGGGGATGAAGAGCCGGGCGGCCATGTCCTGCCACTCGCGGACCTCGGCGTCGGTCACGCCGGCGCGCTCGCGGGCGGCGGCGTAGTCGGGGCGGCTGGCGGTTGCGGCGGCCTGTTCGAGGTTCCACCGGGCCATGAGGCTGGTGAACAGGTTGTTGTGTGCGAAGGTGTGGTACTGGTCCGGGCAGCCGATGTTGCGGAGTTCGCAACGCCGGTGCCCCTCGCCCCACGTGATGCGCGAGGCGTAGAAGCGGGCGGTCTCCATGATGAACTGGGCACCCATGGCGAGCATGGCGTCGCGGTCGGGCGTCAGCTCGTCGTAGAGCCAGAACATGCGGGCGGCGTCGGCGGAGATATGGATCTCGCGGTCGGGCAGGCAGAGCCAGGGAGCGGTCTCCTCGACTCCGCGCGTGCTGGTCTCCCACGGCACCTGCGCCCCCCGCGCGCCCCAACGGCGGGCGTTCTCCCGGTAGGCGGGCAACTGGTTGAACCGGTATTCCAGCAGGTGGCGCGCCTGGCGCGGCTTGGTCAGCAGAAAGTATGGGAACATGTGGAAATCCATGTCCCAGAAGTTGACGAAACGATAGCCGTGCCCGGTCAGGCCCTTGATGGGCACGCCGACCCGGTTGTCGTCGTACCCGAACGCCATGTGCAGGTGCATCTGGCTGAAGGCGAACCCCTGCACCGTGGCGGGGTTGTCGTCAAAGTCGGCCGCGGCGGCGTCCGTCTCCCGGCGGTAGGCCGCGATGTGTTCGGCGCGGCAGGTGTCGTAGCCGCGGGCGGCGGCCGCGCGGGCCAAGGCCACGGCGTCATCGAGA
>MVZH01000209.1 GCA_002068325.1 Lentisphaerae bacterium ADurb.BinA184
CCCCGGAGATCCCCGATGTTCGTGAAAACGCCCGCCGTTTTCACGCACAGAACACCCGTCGTTTTCACGCACTTGCCGCCAGGGGCGTCCCGTGGACGGCCTCCGGGCCCCCCTCCCGGGCACCCCCCCCGGAGGGCCCCGATGTTCGTGAAAACACCGACCGTTTTCACGCACAGAACACCCGTCGTTTTCACGCACTTGCCGCCAGGGGCGCCCCGTGGACGGCCTCCGGGCCCCCCTCCCGGGCACCCCCCCGGCAGCCCCGATGCTCGTGAAAACGCCGGCCGTTTTCACGCACAGAACACCGGCTGTTTTCACGCACTCGGCGGCGGGGGAGAGGCGGGGCCTTATGCGGCAGGATGTCGGCTGGGATGGTGTGTTTGACCACAATCGGCTGTATGTTATCGTCCCGTCGGCGCCATATCTTGTAAGGATGCGTGGCCATGAGTGTCGTCAATCTCCAAGGGTACGTGTTTGCCAGCAAGTACAGCCGCTACCTGCCCGAGGCCGGGCGGCGCGAGACGTTTGACGAGGCGGTGCACCGCGTCTTGGACATGCACCGGGAGCATTTCGCCGCCAAGGGCATTGATGTCGAGGACCTGCTGGCCGAGGCGGAGGGGGCGTTGCACGCGCGGCTCGTCCTCGGCAGCCAGCGTGCGTTGCAGTTCGGCGGGCCGCCGATCCTGGCCAAGAATGCGCGTATGTACAACTGCACGACTTCGTACGCCGACCGGCCGCGTTTCTTCCAGGAGGCGCTGTGGCTGCTGCTGTGCGGGTGCGGGGTGGGGTTTTCGGTTCAGCGCCACCATATCCAGCGCCTGCCGGCGGTGCTGCCGCCGGCCGGGGACGAGGTCGTCTTCACGATTGCCGACACCATCGAGGGGTGGGCCGACGCGCTCGGGGTCCTGATGTCCAGCTACTTCGAGGCCGGGCAGTCTTTCCCGGCGCACGCGCGCCAGCGTGTGCGTTTTGACTACAGCCAGATCCGGCCGCGGGGGGCGCCGCTGTCGTACGGCACGGGCAAGGCGCCGGGGCCCGAGCCGCTGAAACGCAGCCTTGAACTGATCCGCGGGGTGCTCGAGCGGACGGTGGCCGGCGGCCGCGGGCGGCTACGGCCAATTGATGCCTACGACATTGTGATGCACGCCTCCGACGCCGTGCTCTCCGGCGGGGTGCGGCGCAGCGCCACAATCTGCATGTTCTCGGCGGACGACACCGAGATGGCGACCGCCAAGACCGGGGGGTGGTTTGTCGAAAACCCGCAGCGGGCCCGCTCGAACAACTCGGCCATGCTGCTGCGCTCCCAGACCCCGCGCGAGCAGTTCGAGCGGCTGATGGCCTCCGTGCGTGAATACGGCGAGCCGGGCTTTCTGTGGGTGGACGACCTTGACGCCACCTACAACCCGTGCGGCGAGATCGGGCTGTACCCGCAGATTGACGGGGTCAGCGGCTGGGCGTTCTGCAACCTGAGCGAGATCAACGTCGGGGCGGTGGATTCGCCGGAGACCTTTGCCCGGGCGGCGCGGGCGGCAGCGATCATCGGCACCCTGCAGGCCGACTACACGAGCTTCCCGTACCTGGGCGAGGTCAGCGAACGCATCGCGCGGCGGGAGGCGTTGCTGGGCGTCTCGATGACCGGGATGATGGAACGGCCCGAGCTGGCCTTTGACGCGGAGTTGCAGCGGCGGATGGCGCGGCGGGTCCTCGACGTCAACGCCGAGGTGGCGGCGCGCATCGGGATTGCCCCGGCGGCGCGCGCCACCTGCGTCAAGCCGGCCGGCAGCACGAGCTGCCTGCTAGGGACCAGCTCCGGCATCCATCCGCACCATGCCCGGCGCTACTTCCGGCGCGCCCAGGCCAACGAGGATGAGGCGGTGGTGCGGTTCTTCCGCGAGCAGAACCCGCTCGCCGTCGAGAAGAGCGTGTGGAACCCCAATGGCACCGACGTGGTGCTGACCTTCTGCATCGAGGCCGGCCGCGAGGCGGTGACCAAGCGCGAGGTCTCCGCCGCCGACCTGCTCGAATTCGTCAAGCTGACCAAGATGAACTGGATTGATGCCGGCAAGCGGCCCGAGCGCTGTTGCCAGCCGTGGCTCAGCCACAACGTCTCGAACACCATCACCGTGGCCGACGACGAGTGGCAGGAGGTGACCGACTTTATCTATGCCAACCGCGAGTACTTCGCCGGCATCTCGCTGCTGCCCGAGGGCGGCGACTTGGACTACCCGCAGGCGCCGTTCTGCGAGGTGCTGACCGCCGGGGAGATCGTCGAGATGTACGGCGTCGGCGCCATCATGTCGTCAGGGCTGATCGTTGACGGGCTGCACGCTTTCGACGACAACCTGTGGGCGGCCTGCGACGCCGCCCTTGGCCGCGGCGCCGACGTCCTGGGCCTGATCGCCGCCGACTGTCCGAAGCGTGTCCGCGAGGCCGTCGAGCAGGTCGCCGCCCAGCGCCGCGACTGGGTGCGCCGCGCCGCGAAGTTCGCCCACAACTACTTCGGCGGCGATCTCCTGAGAATGACCCGTTGCCTGAAGCGCGTCCACAACTGCAAGCTGTGGGAAGACTTGCAGCGGGAGTTCCGCCAGCTGGACTTCACACAGCTGCACGAGAACAAGGACTACACGGAGATCGAGCAGACCATCGCCTGCGGCGGCGGCGCCTGCGAGATCCTGTGAGGCGCGCCCCGCCGCCGTCTGTTGGCCCGGCACCGGACGGGTGTACTGTAGCGTACCGGGGCGATGCGCGGCCGGTGCCGGACAGCGGTGTCCGGATTCCCGGCGTCTCCCGACACGGGGCGACAGGCATGCGGTTTGCAGGACAACTTGATCGGGCCGCCGTCGGTGGCTTGGGGCGGACGGGGCGGATGCGCCGCCGCCTGGCGGCCGTTTTGCTGGCGGTCGCCGGCCTTGGGGTCTGGGCGGCCGGGCCGGCGGACACGGCGGCGGCGCCGCCGCCTGCCGCCCCGATAACCGGGAGCGTGCGGCAGGCCCAGCCCGCGGAGATGCGCGCCCGTCTGGCGGCGGTTGCGAAGGCGGTGGCCGAGCGCCGCGGCGGGTTTGCCCGCGCCGTGCCCACCGGGGCTCTGCCGGCCCCGTCGGCCAGCCTCGAAGTGGTTTGGACCGCCCTTGCCGCCGTCCAGGTTGAGAAGGCCCGCGACTATCTCGCGGCCGCGGCCAAATCCCTAAACGCCGATGACCTGCCTGACGCCGCCAGGGCGGCCCTCGACGCGGCCGGGCAGCTGTTGGCGGCGCGTGACCCGCAGGGGTTGCCCGAGGTGGTCCGCCAGGGCCGGCTGCTCGAACTCGCCTACTTCGCCGACAACGACGGCTCGCCGCAACCGTACTTCCTCTACGTGCCGGAAGCCTGCCGCGACGGGCGGCCGCAGCCGCTCACCGTCTTCCTGCATGGCTATGTGCCCGAAACCAGCCGCACCGATCCGTACCTGGTGGCGGACGCCATCCTCGACATGGCCGACGAGTTCAAGACGGTCTTCGCCATCCCCCACGGCCGTACCAACACGGACTTCCAGTTTGCCGGCGAGGTTGACGTCCTACGGGTGATCGCCGAGGTCGGCGCCTTCAACCCGATCGCCCCCGACCGCGTCTGCCTGCTCGGGGTTTCGATGGGCGGGGCCGGCGTCTGGCAGGTCGGCACGCACCACCCCGACCGTTTCGCCGGGATCGCGCCGATCAACGGTCAGGCCGACTGGTTCCGCTTCTGGCACGTCAACTACGGGCATCCGGCGCGCGCCGAGCTGCCGAAACATCTCGAGTACATGATCGGCATCAACAACCCGGTTGACTTGGCCGGGAACCTCTCGAACCTATACTCCTACAGCCAGCACGCGACGCGCTGTTTCCTCGGCCCCGTTCACACCCGTGAGATGGTGGCGAAGCTGGCCGCGGTCGGCGCCCCGCACGAGACGTTCGAAGACCCCAGCGAGCTCGGGCACTACATCTATTGGCGGCCGGAGTGCTGGCGGCGCGCCTTCGAACACCTCGCCGGCAAGATCCGCAACCCCCGGCCGCGTCACGTCCGCTACACGACCTATTCCCTGCGCCACGCCGGCGCCTACTGGGCCGCCATCGAGGCCATCGAGACCTGGGGCGCCCCCGCCTCGTTCGAGGCCCGCTGCGAGGACGGCGGCCGTATCGCCCTGACCACCACCAACGCCGCCGCCCTCTCGCTGTGCCCGCCCCCCGAATGGGCCGGGCCGGACGGAACCTTCGCCGTGACCTGGAACGGCGCCGCCGCCCGTACCCTCAAGCCCGGCGCCGACGGCAAGATCCTCCTGGACGACCGGCAGGCGGCGCCCGCCGGCGTCGTCCGCAAGACCCGTCAGCTGTGCGGGCCGGCCGCCGACGTCTTCAACTTCCCCTTCGTCGTCGTCCGCGGCACCGCCGGGACAGAGGCGGAGAACGCCGTGAACGCCGACCTGGCCGCGCGCTTTGCCGAGGACTGGCGCCTCTACGCCGAGGGCGAGGCCCGCATCCTCGCCGACCACGAGGTCACCGACGCCGTGATCCGCGACTACGGGCTGGTGCTGGTCGGCCTGCCCGAGAGCAACACCGTCCTCGGGCGCATCGCCGGCCGGCTGCCGCTGCGGCTGTCGCGCGAACGCATCGAGCTGCCCGACGGCAAATCCTTCCCCACGGCCGGGCACGGCCTGCTCATGACCTGCCCCAACCCGCTGCGGCCCGACCGCTACGTGCTCGTCTACGCCGGGCTGCCGTGGGGCGAGTCATGCGGCCGCAACCACAAGTTCGACCGCATTCCGGACTACATCGTCTTCGCCCGCGATCCGCTGCCCACCATGGAGACCAACCGCTTCCTCGCCGCCGGGCTGTTCGACGGCAACTGGCGCTACGACCCCACCCTTGCGGACTTCGCAACCGCCCCGCCGGCACCGCCCGCCGTCCCCGACCCCGCGGTCCGGCCCTGACCCACCCCGCGCGGCGCGCCTTGACGCGCCATCGAGGCCCGGCGTCCCGCGACCGGTGCCCCTCGGTCGACGTCGTCGTCACCCTCACCATCAGGCGAGCGGCCGTCGGGGGTGCAGAGCTTTGAGGAAGCGGTCGCAGGGCAGGCAGGCGATGCCATCAACCAGCAGCTCCTCCGTGCCACGGTACAGGAAGATGCGCTTCGCCTCGGGGTAGTCTTCTCCGAAGCCGCGCAGAGGCCGCAGGTCCGAGCGCTGGAACGTGGCGGCGTTCTTGACCTCGATCGCCCAGAAGCCAACCTCGCCATAGACAACGAAGTCCACTTCGGACCCTGCCTTGCTGCGCCAGTAGAAGAGCTCACCGCGCGCATCGGTGTAGGCCAGCCAGGCGCGAAGATGCTGGGCCACCAGGCCTTCCAAGGCGGCTCCCTCGATCTCACTGGGGCGGTCCAACGGCCCTGCCGGACGCAGCGAGCGGTAGACTCCGGCATCGAAGTAGTAGAACTTGGGGTGGGTCACCACCGCCCGGTGTGCGCGTCTGGCGAAAACGGGCAGGCGGAAGGCGAGGAGCAGGTCTTCAAGAATCCCCAGATAGCCCGCGACCGTCGTCCGTTCGGTGTGACACTCGCGGGCCATATTGCTGACATTGAGAACCTGGCCGTGCGAGAAGCTGGCGACTTCGAGGAAGCGCGAGAAATCGCCAAGCTTGCGGACGAGGCCCTCAAGCTGAACCTCCTCCTTCAGGTAGAGTCCCACGTACGCGTGCAGCACGTCCTCGGGGCTGTCCGCCTCGTTCACAACCGGCAGCATCCCTTGGTGCAAAGCGCGGCCGATCTCGAAATCGTCCTCCATTTCGGCGGCCATGTAAGAATGAAGCTCACGCCAGACGGCCCGGCCGGCCATCAGGTCCACCCCTCCCCGCCGCAACTTCCGGGCGCTCGAACCGGTCAGCACGAACTGCCAGCCCCGGTGTTCTTCGATCAAGGCGTGTACAACGTCCAGCAACGCGGGGACCTTCTGAATCTCGTCGATCACCACCACCCCGGCCCGCGGCTGCCCCTGCACGTATTCGCGCAAGCGTTCCGGGCGAGCGAGGTATTGACGCTGCAGTTCAGGCCTCAACAGGTCGATCAGCGGCCCGTCCCGGTACACGCGGGCGCACCAGAGCGACTTGCCGACGCCGCGGGGGCCAAAGAGAAAGTAGCTGCCCCTTGGCGCGGCAAAAAAGCGTGGCCGTATTCTCATAACGTCACCAGTTGTGTGGACAGAATTCTCAAAAAGCGACCAAATATGCCGCCACGCCGCTCTTCTGTCAACTCGATGACCGGGGGGGGGAAGCCGCTCAGGGCGTCGCGGGCCGAAGCTACAGCCTGCGGCCGGTGGCGGCATCCGTGACCGTGAACTCTTCGAGGTGCAGCTCGGGATCGGCGCGGAACGACAGCTCGCCGCGGTGATTCCTCTCCATCGCCTCGAGGAGATCGGCGTCCTCGTTGCGCAACCGTTCGAGCACATGCGGATGCAGGCTGACGCGCAACTGCTGGCTGCGGCCGCCCCGCAGGATGCTCTGCAAGCGGCGCTGGATCTCGACGCTCACGCTCTTCGGGGACTTGACCCGGCCCTTGCCGCGGCAGTAGGGGCACGGCGAATACACGGTCTCCAGCAGGCTGCCGTGTTCCCGCTGGCGCGTCATCTCGATCAGGCCGAGCGGCGAGATCGGGCAGACCTTGGTGTGGGCGCGGTCGCGGCGCAACGCGTCCTTGAAGGCCTTGAACACCGTCTGGCGGTCCTCGCGGGAGCGCATGTCAATCAGGTCGAGCACGATCTGCCCGCCGATGTTGCGCACGCGCAGCTGGCGGGCGATCTCGGCGACTGCTTCGAGGTTGGTCTTGAGGATGGTTTCGGGGTGGTCCTTGCCGGTGCGGTTGCGGCCGGTGTTCACGTCAATGGCGATGAGGGCCTCGGTCTCGTCCACGCACAGGTAGCCGCCGCCGGGCAGGCGGACCTGACGGGTGAGGATGTTGTCGATCTCCGTCTGGATGCCGCTGTGGTCGAAGAGGGGGACGGCGCCCTTGTAGAGGCGCACGCGGGTGCGGCGGCCAGTGCCCTCGACCATGGCGGCGGCGACCTCGCGCGCCCGCTCGGAGTCCACGACCACCTCCTCGACGTCTTCGTACAGGTAGTCGCGCAGCATGCGCTCGAACAGCGGCGGCTCCTGGTAGACGCAACAGGGCGCGCGCTTCTCCCGGCGGGTCTTCTCCAGCCGCTGCCAGTAGCCCATGAGCAGCTCGAAGTCCTCGCGGAACTCGGGTTCCTGCTTGCCTTCGCCGAGGGTTCGGCAGATCAGGCCCATGCCGCGCGGCACCCGCAGCCCGCGCAGCATCTGGCGGATGCGCTCGCGCTCGTGACGGTCTTCGATCCGCTTGGAGACGCCGACGTGCGACGAGTTGGGCAGCAGCACCAGGAAACGGCCCGGGATGCTCAGGTTGGCGGTCACCCGCGAGCCCTTGTTGCCGATCGGGCCCTTGGTGACCTGCACCAGGATCTCCGTCTGCGGCGGGAAACGCGTCGGGATCTCCTCGACGGTCAGCGACGGCCCCCGGCGGGGCGGCTGCCGGTGCCGGGCGGGCCTGGCGGCCGGCGGCGGGGGGCGGGGGGCAGGCGCGGTTGCGGCCGCCTCGGCGCGGCCGAAGAGGCGTCGTCCCAGCAGGCCGAGCATGCGCCGGCGCGTCGGCGGGGGGGTGGGCGGC
>MVZH01000210.1 GCA_002068325.1 Lentisphaerae bacterium ADurb.BinA184
CATGGCATCGAAGCCGACGTCCGCCCACGTCGCCCGCCAGTAGCGCTGATCGATGTCAATGTCCGTGAGGTAGACGGCCGGGCCGGCAAAGGCGAGGTTGAGGAGGGGGCAGAGGTTGGCGCCGGCCGGTCCGGGCCAGATGCCGCGCCCCTCGCGCCAGCCGGCCACGGCAAACTGAGGGTCGACGTCCGGGACACGGGTGCCGGTGTAGTTCTGGGCGTAGCCGAACCAGTTCTGGCGGTCGGAGCAGCGCCAGGTGTAGCGGGCGGCCGGCCCGGTCGCAAAGCCCGGTGTCAGGGCGGTGCGGCCGTTGGCGTCGCGGATGCGCAGGTGGCACCAGCGGTAGTGCGACGGCGTGAGCTGCCAGTCCAGCTCGGCGCGCGGCGCGTCCGGCCGCCACAGCCGTTCCGTGGCGCCGTTGGCGACCAGCCGCACCTCGGCGATCGGCGCCGCGCCCTCGATCACCGCCCGCCCGGAACGCACCTCGCGCACCAACGGCCCCTCGCTGACCAGGAACAGCACCGGCTGCTCCCAGAAGTGCTGCATCCCGGCCCGCAGATACCAGGCTGCGTTCTGCACCGTGTCGGCCTGCATGTAGAGCTGATGCCCGGACTCGGCGGCCGCCGTCACCTCCGCAGCCGAGCGCACCTCGTGAACGACCAGCGGGATGGGGTTCGAGACGTTCGCCAGCTGCCACTCCCAGGCCGCCGTCCCGTCGTCCACCTGCACCCCCTTGCCGTCGTAGGTGTAGACGGAGATTCCCGAGTAGTGCTTGAGCAGGCGGTGATCCATGGGGGTGCTGCCCGGCCGGTGGATGGCGGTGAAATGCGTGCCGAACCCCAGCGACAGGTAGTTGGTGCGCACCAGCCGACGACGGTCCGGGCTGAGCATCACCGCGTCCGGGAAGAGCCGGCTGCCGAAACACAGGTAGCGGTTCTGGTAGACGTCCTCGATCTCGAAGCCCGGCATGACGGCAAGGCCGTCGTCGGAAGCCTGTTCGCAGGCGGCGACCGCCTCCTGCCACGCGGCGCGGGTCAGGTTCTCGAACGTCTCCGTCATGACCAGGATTTCGAAGCCTGCGGCGCGCGCCGCCGCCGCCAGCTCGGCGACCGTCGCCTGGCCGTCGCTGGCACGGCTGCGGGCCCCGATCAGGACCTTGACCAGCCGCCCGCCCGCCGCCTCCGACCAGCTGAGCCAGGCCGGCAGCGCCGCGGCCTCCGCCTCCGGGAGGGCGGCCAGCCTGTCCGCGTCGTAGCCGCCCAGGCCGGCGGCGCGGGCCCCCGCTCCCAGCCAGCGGAACATGTTGACGAGCAGCCGCAGGCCGTCGCTGCCCTGCTGCCCGTCGCCGCGTTCGAGGAAGATGCCGTCAACCGGCCCGGTGTTGGACTCGCCGATCCAGCCCCTGTCGATCGTGGCGAAGCCATGGCTGAGCGTGTAGAACGGGTTGACGCCGAGCACGGCCACCCGCCCTTTGCCGACCGCGCGGCAGGCGGCCAGCACCGGCGCCGCCTGGCCGGGAACCGGTTCCCACTCCGTGTAGTTGATCCCCTTGGCGCCAAGGCTCTCCGGCATGCCGCGGACCACCGCCGTCCAGGCGGCATCCTCAAGCAGGATCGGAACCGTGGCGTAGGCGTCGTCCCAGCGCAGCATGTTGACCGGATACCAGAGCCGCGCCACCCCTTCGGAGACCGGCGAAGGCGCGACGGCGGTCGTCCAGGCGTAGGCGCCGTCGAGGCCGCCGCGGGCCGCGTCGCGTGCCTGCGCCGCCAGGATGCCGGCGCCCCACGGCTTCAGCAGGCCGTCGGTGATCTCCGCCACCTCCTCCCCGCCGCCGACCATGCTGGGAGAGTGAAAGACCCCGCCCCCCTCCTCGACATAGCGGGCCAGGCGGACGACGTTCTGCCGGGCCGTCAGATGGCCGGTGACGTATTCGCGCGGGACAAAGGGCGGAGTCTGCAGCGCCGCCAGATCGGGCAGCACCACGAAGTCGAACAGCCGCAGCTGGGCGTCGCTGACCGGGCGGTCGAGGCGGCGGGTGACAAGCTCTATCCCGTTCTCGCGCAACCGCTTGGAAACCTCGGCATCGAGGGTGAAGTACTCGCCGGCCAGCACCAGGCCGGTCATCGGGACGGGGGCGCGATCAGGCGCCGCGCCGGCTGTGCCATTCGCCAGCGCACCGGCCAGCACGGCCAGCATGAGGGCTTCGCGGATGTGCATGGCTCAGGCTCCCTTGCCTGGCCTCACGCCGCCCCGGCCGGAGCTACGTGCGGCTCTGGGGCTTGAATCCGGCGACCTGCCTGGCGGCAAGAGCGGCCGACTTGGTCTCCATGAGCTTCTCGACGCGGGCGGGGTCAAAGGCGAAGGCGGCGAGATGCTGGAGGACCGGCAGGTGCGCGGTGGGGGCAAAGGCCGGAATGGCGATCAGGAAGCAGACCCGGCAGAGGGCCTTGCTGTCGTCATCGTAGCGCAACCCGGGCGGGGCGAGGATGCCCAGGCAGAGGCCGAGGCGTCGGGCGGCGTTCGAGCGGGCATGGGGAAGGGCGACCAGGTCGGTGATCCGGGTTGTCAGCTGGCTTTCGCGGCGTTCGAGGTCGCGCAGGAAGAAGTCGGCGTCCTGGACGATGCCTTCGTCCAGGAGGGGCTGGGTCAAGGCATGCCAGAGGGCACGCCGGTCCCCGACCTCGGGCTGGATCACGACGTGAGCCGGGGGCAGGAGGGCTTTGATGTCCATCATGTTCGCGGGCTTCCGCTCAGGGGAGAGCCGACAGGAAAAGGAACCGGCCGCAGTTGGGGCAGACCCACTCCATGGCCCCGCGAAGCATGCGGTTGATGTCGCCCTTGGGCACATTCAGCCGGCAGGCGTTGCAGACCCCATCGATCTCTCGGGAGACCGCCATGTTGCCGCGGGCGCGCAACTGGTCGAAGCGCCGCAGGACCACGGGGTCAACGTCACGCCGCAACGCCTCAACCTTCTTCTTCAGACGGCCGGCGCAGGCGGGATGCCGGTCGCCGTGCAGGATCGCCGATTCGGCCATGACCAGTTCCAGTTCCTGCACCTCGAGCAGGCGCTCAAGAACAGCACGCATAGGTACTCCTTCGGGGGAGACACGGGGCCCCTCCTCCCCGGGAGATATCATCTTGCGGACCGCTCAGTCTGTTCCGTTGGGATATTATACTGCGTGGGTCGGCAGAAAGCAAGTCACCGCTTGACACGAACCGGCGGCCGCACCGTCGGCGAGAGCCCGGCCGACCCCGTCGCCATTCATCCAACCCCTCTTGACGTGTCCCCCGGCCGGGAGTACCTTGCCGGGCGGGCAGTGCGTCGGCGCCGCCGGCAAGGATCCAAGGCATGACTCACACACCGAACCGCGTGGCGCTGGGGCTGGGCGCCAACTTGGGCGATCCGCCGGCGACCTTCATGCGTGCGGTCGAGCTGCTGGCCGCCGGGGGCTTCGAGAAGGCCGTCCTCTCTCCGCTGTACCAGACCGTTCCCGTCGAGTGCGAACCTGGGGCGCCGCCGTTCTGCAACGCCGCCCTGACCGGCGACTGGCCGGGCGGTATCGCGGCGCTGCTCGACCTCTGCCAGGCCATCGAACGCCAGCTCGGCCGCCCCGCGGCACACTTGAGCCGCGAGTCCCGCCCGATTGACATTGACATCCTGCTGGCCGGGGAACGCGTTGTCTCCTCGCCCCGCCTCCGCCTTCCGCACCCCCGCCTGCGGCGCCGGCTGTTCGTCCTGATCCCGTTGCGCGACATCGCCCCGGACTGGCCCGTGCCGCCGGGGCGCCAGACCGTCGCCGCCCTCTGCGAGCGCCTGCTGCGCCGCACCCCCGCCCCGGGCGCCGTCATCCAACCTTGGCCCGCCACCAGGCCGCCGCAGGACGCCGCGTCCCCGCCGATGGCTTGACGACGGCGCCGTCACGCGATCCCGAGTTGCCAGGGCAGCCCCCACGGCCAACCGTCACTTGCCGGCGGGCAACGCGACCTTGCCGACGGCTTCGAGCAGGCTGATGCGGTCGGTGAGCTTCTCCAGCTCCTCCGTGAGGCCGTCCCGCTCCTTGGTCTCCTTGTCAACATTGCGGTCGCGCTTGCGGGCCGAATCAATGCGTTCCTGCAGCCGGTCAATGCGTTTCTGCAGCGCCTCGGACTCGCGCTGCAGGGGTTTCAAGTGCTTGGCGATCCCCGCCTGCAGCGCCTGGATGCCGGCGTCGAGCCGTTCCTGGGCCGCCGTCACTTCGCGCGGGTCGACCGGCTTGGCTCCGGCCGCCGGCGCCTTCTTCAGCTCATCCAGGTCCACGATCAGATCCTGCACCCGGCGGCGGCCCTCGACGACGTCGGGGTACTGCGTCTTGATCTGCTCGAAGCGTTCGCGGTCAACACTCATCAGCGCCGCTTCGCTGAACGGCTTCTCATGGTCGGCGATCTGCCGTTTCATGACGCTCAAGGCCTCGAGGTAGCCGTCAAGGCGGACTGTCTCGGCGATGATCTCATCAATGCGGGCCTGCACCTTCTTGCTGTTGGGGTTGTCGGGCTTTTCGACGTCAAGGCGGTCGCCCAAGTCCATCTCCTCGCCCTTCAGCTTCTCGTACTGGTCCTTGTAGGTTCTGTAGATGGTCTGGTAACGCTGGTCGAAGGACTCGCGGCGCTTCTGCACCTCGCGGGTCAGGCGCGGCACTTCCTTGCCAAGCTCCTTGCGCGCCTTGGTGCCGAAGGCTTTTTCGGCGGTGCGAAGCTGTTGCTGCTGGGCGTCCAGCTCCGTCCACAGCGCGGTCAGGTCCCTGTGTTTCTTCTCGATTTCCTGGAAGGACGGCAAGGTCTTGTCATCGAACAGCTTGTAGTAGGGCGGCGCGGCGTCCTTCGCCTTGTCCTGGCCCGCCTTGGCCTTGACCGGGGAGGCCGGTGCCTTGGGGGCGGCGGGGGCGGACGGGTCAGCGCCCAGGCAGGCCCATGCCAAGAGGAGTCCGGCAAGTCCGACGATGTTCCGCAGGGCGGGCCGAAGAGAGTTCATGGCGTCACTCCGGGTTGGGCGGCGGCCATTCCGACGCCGAGTTGACAAGATGACACGTGGCCGGGGATTTGCCAACGGCGGCCGCGCCGGCGCCCCCGGCCTGGACGACGGGGACGTCAGGCGGCGCGGCCCGGCGATCACCACAGCTGCCGGTCGAGCGAGCGGTACTGGATGGCCTCCGAGATGTTGTCCGGCTGGATGTCGGGCGACTGCTTGAGGTCGGCGAGGGTACGGGCGACGCGCAGGATGCGGTCGTAGGCGCGGGCGCTCAGGTTCATGTCGCGGATGGCCAGGCGCATGATCATCCGGCAGCTCTCGCTCAGCCGGCAATATTCCTCCATCTGGCGTGGCAGCATCTGGGCGTTGCAGCGGGTGGGGGTGCCGGCGTAGCGTCGGCGCTGGATCTCGCGCGCGTCGAGGACCCGCTGGCGGATGACCGCGGACGGCTCGCCCCGCGGCCGGGTCAACAGGGCGTCCTCGGAGATGGCACCGACCTCGACGTGGAGGTCAATGCGGTCCAGCAGCGGCCCGGAGATGCGCGCCCGGTAGCGTTGGATCTGGCCGTACCCGCACCGGCACTGCCGCTGCAGGTTCCCGTAGTGCCCGCACGGGCAAGGGTTCATCGCCGCGATGAGCATGAAGTCGGCCGGGAAGGTGAACGAGCCGCTGGCCCGGGAGATGGTGACCGTGCCGCTCTCGATGGGCTGGCGCAGGACTTCGAGCACATTGCGCCGGAACTCCGGCAGCTCGTCGAGGAACAGCACCCCGTTGTGGCTGAGGCTGATCTCGCCCGGCCGCGGCACCGACTGCCCGCCGAGAAGCCCGGCGTCGCTGACCGTGTGGTGCGGGGAGCGGAACGGCCGTTCGAGGATGAGGGAGGCGTTCTGCGGCAGGACGCCGGCGATGCTGTGGATCTTGGTGACTTCGAGCGCCTCTTCGAGGCTGAGGGGCGGCAGGATCGAAGGCAGGCGGCGCGCCAGCATCGTCTTGCCGGCCCCAGGCGGCCCGATCATGAGCATGTTGTGGCCGCCGGCGGCGGCGATTTCGAGCGTCCGCTTGGCCGTCTCCTGGCCCTTGACGTCGGCGAAGTCGTGGCTGGCATTGCCGAGCCGCCCCGAGAGGTCGTCGAGGCTGACCCGCGTCGGCCGGGCGTTGCCCTCGCCGCGGAAGAAGCCGACCGCCTCGGCGAGGTGGTGGATGCCGTAGACGTTCAGCCCCTGCGCGATGCCGGCCTCGGCGGCATTCTCGGCTGGCACCAGGAGGTCCCGCATGCCCTCGGCGCTGGCGTGCATGGCCGTGGGCAGCGCCCCGCGCACCGGCCGCACGGTGCCGTCGAGGGCGAGTTCGCCGACGATCATGGCGCGCTTCAGGCTGTCGCGGTCAAACGCGTTGGTCGCCGCGATCATGCCCAGCGCGATGGGCAGGTCGAAGGCCGACCCCTCCTTGCGCACGTCGGCCGGGGCGAGGTTCACCGTGGTGCGGCCGGGTGGCGGGAAGAAGCCGCTGCAGGACATGGCCGACCACACCCGCTCGCGGCTCTCGCGCACCGCCGTGTCCGGCATGCCCACGATGTTGATGAAGGCCTGCTCGCCGGCGTGGGTCGCGTTCACCTCGATCTCGACGGTGAACGCCTCCACCCCGTGAATCGCCGAACTCCACGTCTTCGCCACCATGGCTCACCTCCATTCGATACTCTGTGCCTGCCGGGGGCTGGGTGCGGGCCTCTGCGATTTTCGCGTAGACAGGTATATAATAGCCGTTAGGATAAAGCAATTCAAGCCGACAGACTGTTTTTTATATGGTTGGCCTCGGCGGCGGCTTGGGGGCACCGCGGCTCCGCCGCGCCGGCGCAACATGCCAGCCTGCGGAAGCGCGCGTTCCAGAGAGACGGACGGGCGCGGCGGAAGGCGCAACGGAACGTGGCCCCAACCTCCGGCGGGTGCGGTTGCACCGCGGCATTGGCCCCTTATCTTGCGGTTCGCCCGGCGTCGTCCGCCTGTGGAAGGCACCGTGACCATGGCCGTTGCCAAACGTCTCCTGCTGTTGCGCCACGCCAGGGCCGAGAGGGGTGGCGCCTCCGACCGCAAGCGCCCGCTGACTCCAGCCGGGCGCGCCGATGCCGTCCGTGTCGCCCGCCAGGCCCGCGAGCACGGCTGGCTGCCGGATCTGATCCTGTGCTCGGACTCCCAGCGGACCCGTGAGACCGCGGCGTGTTTTGCGGAGTCCGCAGAATGCCAGGCCGCGATCCTCTACGACGAGGCCCTCTACCTCGGCTCCGACGACGCGATCCTGGCCGCCGTCCGGGGGGCGCCGGAGGACGTGGGAGTCCTGATGGTCATCGGCCACAATCCGGGGTTTGCGAGCCTTGCCCAGGAGCTCAGCGACTTTACGGTGCCGGACGAGTTCCCGGCTGCCGGGCTGGCGGTGTTCGAGGTGACGGCCGCGGCGTGGCGCGAGGTGGCGGCCGAGACCGTTCGCCTGGCGGCGTTTGTCAGCCCGGACGACCTGCGCGACGGCACATGACGTGCAGGACGCGCCCCTCCACCCTCATTCCAACCAGGAGTCTTTCTCATGAAATGCCCGGTCCGTTTCTGGAGTCATGCGGCCGCCACCGCCGATGGGGCCGAGCTGCGGCGGG
>MVZH01000211.1 GCA_002068325.1 Lentisphaerae bacterium ADurb.BinA184
ATGACGGCCCGCCACCCCGCCGGGGCAAGCCCCCGCCGCTGAAAGCGGTCTCCCGGCGTCGCACTTGCCCGGCCCAAGTCTCGCAGTAACGTACCCGTCGTTCATCCGAACGCAGGAGGGATCCCTACGGAAGTGACATGCGCCCCAGGGAGGGTGCCGGCCGTTGCAGGTTCGCCTAGGCTGTGAGGGGCAGCATGAGGGCGCAACGTGGCGCCAGACGCCCGCGAACCCCTCCCCCCTCGGGTTCAAGGACCGTCCCTGCGGGGAGTCCGGCCCGGTCGCCGCCCGGAACGACCCGCAATCCCTCGGCCGGACGGTAGGCGACCGGCACCGCCCCGCGCGTGTAGTTCACCAGGAGCACCGCCATGCGCCCGTCCGGCGCCCGCCAGGCGGAGTGGAGAACGGCGGGGTACTCACGCCGCAGGTAGGTCTCCTCGCCGGGGGCAGTGAAGACAAAGCGCTGCAGGAAGACCGTCTCGTGAGGCGGGCATTCGAGGTCTCCCGGCGCCAGCATCTCGCCCCAGAGGAGGAACTCGCGTTCCCGATGGTACACCTTCGAGAGCTCAATGAGAAAGGCAAGGTCGCCGGCCAGGCGCGGGTCGGCAAAATGCCCGGCCCGCAGATTGGAGACCAGCGGCTGGCAGCCGAAGGTGACGGTGCGCGCCAGCTCCAGCGCGAACTGGTCAGGACACAAGGCGGCCCAGTCCTTCTCCTTGCCGGGGTCGGTGCGGTACTCGGCCGGCCAGAGTTCGTCAAACGGCGGGATGCCATCGAGAAAGGAGTAGTTCCCGAAACAGACCGTGCGGCCGTGGTAGACGGCCATGAAGAGGGGCACGACGCGGCCGCGGCCGCCATACATCTCGGCCTGCCACTTCAGGCGCTCCATGCTGATGCCGCAGATGATGTGGCTCTCGAACAGGTCCAAGTACCACTCGAGGGTGGACTCCGACGAGAGCGTGAAACCGGGCGCCTGGGCCCGGGCCTGGCGGAGGGTCTCCCGGAATCCCTGCACGCTGTAGCATCCCCCGCCGGGGGCGTGCCGATGCCGCGGGTTGAAACAGGGCGTGCGGCCGCCGACGGCGGCGATCATGTCGAGGTAAAGCCCATCGAGGCCCAGCGCGCGGGCCTGCCGCACCAGGCCCAGGACGATGGCCCGCCACCGTTCCGAGTCGCCGCAGGTGTGGGCGAGGTGATGCTGGGTGAACGTGTTATAGGCCGGCGCCAGCCAGCTCCCATCCTCCTGCATCAGCGCACACTCCGGGCCGTCGGGCGCCCATGCCTTGCCGTCCACGTCATAGCACATGCCGTTGGTGTAGACCTGAACCCGCACGTTGTGCGCCTGCAGGTCGCGCACCGCCGCCCGGAAGGTCTCCTCCCCCTCGCGCGGCGGGAAGTAGTCCGGGTACTCGGTGTCGTACCCGTGTTTGTGCCACCAGTACCAGTCCAGGGCGACCGGCGCCCCGAGGCGGCGGGCAAGTTCCTTCACGGGCGGCGCCACGTCGGCCGCCCGGCCGCGGTTCCACACCCAGCAAGCGATGTCGGCGACGAAGCTCGAGCGCCGCTCGGCCGGCCCGCGCCGGGCCCACGGCGCCTGCAGCGCCCAGGGCCGGTAGAGTCGCGCCACTTCATACCAACCGCCGTGGAAACCGCCGAGCGACACGGGATAGGGCGGTGCAAAAGCCCCGGCGGGTACGAGACGGCGCGGCGCCAGGTGCAGGCACCGGATCCGCACCCGCCCTGCCCCGCCTTCCTGGAAGCGCCATTCGCGCATCCACCCCTCGGTGTCACGGGTGTCGAGGTACAGGCCGCGGCCCGCTTCGATCCAGGCCTGGCACTGCAGGGGCGGGTGCGAGAACCGCAGGCCGGGGGTCTTCGCATCGCCCTCCGGCAATGCGCGGGCCGCCTCCTCGATGACCCAGCCCGTGTCCCACGGCACAACCAGCGAAGTCGCCGGCGCATCGGCGTAGGGAATGAGCAGATCCGGAAGGACGGCCGCGTGCAGGATCACACCCTGCGGCAGTCCGGCGACGCCGATCCGGCCCTGGAGAAGCCCCTCGCGCAACTGCCAGGTCACGGTCACCCGCCCCGGCAGAAGATCCTCGCCGCAGCGCAGTCCCTCGAACAGGAGCTCCACACGATCCCTGCCGGAGGCGACGACCTGTCCGCGGGTGGCGGGACCGGCTTGGACTTCCTCGCCGTCGCGGGCGAACAGCACGGACCAGGCCGGCGCGGGCCGCGCCGGACGCCATTCGACGCCGTTCACACGCCAGCCGGCCAGCCCGCCGTCGCCGTCAAGGCAGGCGGTGTTCCCGGCCCCGTCGGTGAGTGTCCGTTCAGTCATGGTGGATTCCTTGTTTGCGCACCGTCTCAATGGCCAGCGCGACAGGCGATGGCGCCTCCTCCCCTGCGGCCTGCATGGCCCGCACCGTGTCCAGCGCGAGGTGCAGCGCGTGGCAGGCCGCCTCATAGTCCAAGCCCGTTTGTTGCGCCACCAGGCGGGTGCCGCGATCGATGAGCTTCTTGTTGCTGGGGCTGACCCAGACCATGCCGTTGCCGTGCACGCGGCCGAGCCGCCCCATGGTGGCGGTGGACACGGTGTTCATCACCAGTTTGACGGTGAGATGCGTCCACAGGCGCAGGGGCGATGGCGGCACCGCAACCGGTACGCACAACGCCGGGCCGTCCGGCCCACCCGCATCCTCGCCGAGCGCCCACACGGACTGCCGCCGATAGTCCGAAGCCTGCCGCTGGAAGGCCGCCATCAGGCGCGCCGCCGCCGGCCGGTCGGTGCCGGCCAGAACCAGCACGAGCGCCGAGTCCCGGCCGCTCGTGCGCGACGGGTCCGGCTCGTTGCCGATGCGGAAGCGGCGGATGGTGTCGGCGTCGAGCGCGGGAGGCCGCTCGCGCAACGCCTCGGGGGCCCCGAGCGCGGCGTACGTCGCGCCCGTCCAGGCGAGGCTGCGGGGGGCCCGCGCCAGCAGCGCTTCCCAGGCTTCCGGCGTCGGCATGAGCGGATGCTTGACAAAGGCCCAGGAGACGGGTGAGTGCGTGTCGCCCTCCATGCGAAACGGGGGCACCATGAACGTCGGCGAGCGCTCCGTGGTATCGGTGAGGATGTCCAGCAGCAGGCTGCCGGCCAGATAGGTCACACGGCCTTGCCGGACGTAGACCGATTCCTCCAACTCGACCAGGCGCGCCAGCGCCGCCACGCACGCGTCGCCCGCCAGCGTTGCCTGCAGCCTGGCGAAGCCCTCCGCGCACTCGGCCGCCCCGAGTGCCGGCGAAGCGAACCGCTGCGCCAGTGCCGGTCCGGCGGCGGACGCCAGGAGATCCCGCAGCGCCAGCTCCAGGGCCGCGCCGAGAACGAGCAGCTCAGATGTCGTCGCCTGCATGCGGGTCGAGCCGGTCACCGCCATGGGGCCGGTAGTCAGATCCAGGTTGACGATGCGCGCGTCGTCGAGGACTTCGCGCGAACGCTCGACCTGCCGCCGCAGTTGGCCGGCCGGGTTGTTGAACACGAAGAAGACCGCAGCCCCGGCCGCCAGCCCCTCCCAGGCGGTGCCGATGACGAAGGGCGTCTCTCCGCCTTCCGTGACGGCCACCACCAGGTCGCCCGCCGCCACGCCGGCCTCGCGCAGCTGCCGCCGGCCGAACGCGGGAAAATCCTCGAACCCTTCCACCGATTTGATTAGGGCGAAATCGCCGCCGGCCATGACGCTCCGCACCCGCCCGGCCATGTCCGCCGCCCAGGCTGCACAGGCCGGCTCCCGCACCGCGAGATCCTGCCAGAACGTCCGCCACATGGCTTCCAGGAGGATGCTCAGCCGGCCGGTCGCGCCACACCCCGTGAAGAACAGGCGGCCGCCCCGCCGCAGGACGGCGGCGATGGTCTCCCGCAGGCGCGGAAACGCCGAGTCCTGCTCGAACACGCGGCGAACCGCGGGCGCGATGTCTTCATCCACGGACAGGAGCTGCCGCAGGCCCGCGGCCAGATCGGCCCGCAGGGTCTCGCCGAGCGTCAAGGTCTTCGCATGCGGCGATTCCGTCAGCAACGCACCGAGACGGAACGCGGTCTCTTCGCGGAGAAAGCGCTCGGCCTTCTCGTGAGCGACGCGAGGGGACGGAGGCATCGTCACTCCCCTTTCATCCGGCCAAGGCCGCGCGTAGATGCGGCGCAGGCGGCACAACCGCGAGGCAGGAACTCGATGGTCGCGTGGAGCGGCGCGGCAATCCCGCGGGGACCTCCAGTTGGATTCGGCGGATCGCGCCACTGGTTCCGGCCCAGCCGAGCCGCCCCAACCGCACTGCCCTTGGCCCTTGCCCCGCCGTCCCGCGCACCGGCCGTCGTCCTTCAAGCCCCCCCGTAGCCGGTTCGCTCCGGGAGATCCAGCATGGGGTGCGCCTGTCCGGCTCCACGGCTCGCCTCATTTCAGGACCAGCCGGCCATACCCGAAGGTGCTCGACGACCGGCTCATCAGGCCTTGCCAGTCCAGGTTGAAGGCCTGATCCCGGTAGCTCACGGCCCAGTCAAACGGCACCGGGCCGTCGCCGGTCAGCGACACTTGATGGAAATTCGCGAGGGGGATCGCCGCCTCCAGCGTGTAGCCGCCCTCCTTGAGCCTCGCCGCCGCCGTGATCCCCTCGCCCTGCGAGGCGTCGCCGTTGGCGGCCGCCGTGGCGTTCCCGGCCACGTTGCCGGTGAAGTCACGCGAGAACACGAACTGGGTCAGCCCTGGGGTCTGCCGCCAGACGTTGCCGGCGCTGCGCCGATCCTTGCGGGCATCGATGAGGACTTCGATGATCTCCTGGAACCAGGCGCCCCGGGTGGTGTCCGGTTCGGCCACGTCGAACAGCAGGTAGAGCTTCGCGCCGTCGTGGCAGGCGCGCATCGCGGCCCGGTACCCCATCGCCGAGGAACGCGGCACCAGCTCCCACGTCACGTTCAGCGGCGGCGCAATCCGAGCGACGGCGGCCTCGCCCCACTCCGATGGATCCCCGTCAACCACAACCGGCCTGGCGGCCGCAAGGGCTTCGACCGTGCGCTCGGGCGGCGGCACCAGGCGCGCCGTCAGGAAGAGCCCGTCAAAGGAGACCTCGACGGGCTGCCTGATGCGGACATCGTCGCGCCGCCCGTGGTCGCAGAAAGTGTCCGCCTGGAGGACGTCCACCGTCATCGGGGGCGGGGTCAGCCCGAGGCACTGCACCAGGAGGCCGCCGATCATCCAGCTCCCGAACAGGTTCGGGTGGACGCCGTCCATCGTGAAGCACACGCGCTGCCCCTGCCGGGCGCGGCTGGCCAGCACGCGGTCGATCGCCTCGCGCAACGGAAGGTAGACAAGGCCCTTCTCGCGGCACAGCTCGCGGATCGCCTCGACGAACGGCATCTGCCGGTCGCGCGCCTCGTTCGTCTGCGCGGCGAGCTTCCCCAGGCCCGCCTCATCCCCGTACGGGCTGGGTTCGACCCCCAGAACACTCATCCATCCGATGCGGCCCTTGTGGTGCCTGCGCACTTCCTCGATGAGGGCGGGGCCGTGCCGTGTGCGGAACTCCTCGGCGCTGTAGCGGCCGACGTCGTTGTGGCCGAAGTTGAGCAGGATCCAGTCAAACTCCCGCCCGCCCAGCGCCCCGGCCACGTCCGGCACGATGCTCTCCGAGGTGGCCATTGCCTTGCCCCACGAGTGGAACGTGACGCCGACGTCGCCGCAGGCCCGCGTCACCAGCTCGTTCACCACATAGCTGTACATGCCGGGCCCGACAATGCTGTCCCCCAGGAACAGCACGCTCTGCCCCGGTCGGATCGGGCTGCCCTCCGGCCAGGGCGCCCCACCGGCCAAGGCCAGGCCGCCGCCCGCCCATCCCAAGATTGCTGCAAGAGCCAGTTCAGTTGCACGTCCCATTTTGCCTGCCGCCTCTCTCAGCCCTTGGGAAACGCAAACCCGCGCGCCACGAAGACCTGGGGACTGCCGAAGGTGCAGGTCCAGTCGGAACTGAAGAACACCGTCCGCAGATCCGGCGACAGCTCCTGGCAGTTCTCGGTGAAAGCGCTGTTCCATGAACTGCGCGGATGCAGAAGGTACTTGGTCACGATGTACGGGTCTTCGGTTGCACTGTTGACCACCGTCCCCAGGTAGAGGAAGGCCGACGGCCCAATGGGACATGGCGTGCCCCGGCCGGCCCAGCCCTCGGTGTCGAAGGCGCCATGGATGCCGTCCACATGCCAGGACTGATGGCAGACGTCGGGGCGCACGAACTTGCGTGTGAGTTCGACCCGCCGGGCGCCGGGGATGTGGCGAGGGCTGGCCCACAACGCCGGATCGCAGTCAATGGGTTCGGCGCTCATGATCGTGCCACGCCAGTGCGGCGCCGTGTCGAAGCGGCCCGAGTGCGTCGCCACCTCGTAGAGGCCGCCGCGCCAGTACGGGTGGTCAACCCCCTCGCCGGCGCCGCCGACGGGAACCGTCCCGACAATGTCACCGTCCTCGCTGACGACATGGAGCTGCGACCGGTGCACGTCGCTGTACCACTTCTCGGTGTAGGTGCCGTCCTTGTCCCAGTGCTGGCTGCGGTTGGCGCGGCCCATCAGCAAGTGCGTCCGGTGCGCAGGATCGTCGCCGCGGAAGTAGCTGGCCTGCACCCGCCACGAGTAGGGTTCCCATTCGAAGCCGCGGATTGCCAGGGTCTCAAGGTCAATGAAGACCGGGGCGAAATGGTCGCTGCCATCGTCGGTGGCGAAGCTGAACCCGGTGCACAGCATCCGCCCGTCGGCGCGCAGAGAGCCGATCCGTGGCACCACGAGCCTCGGCTTCCGCCCGATCCCCTCGACCGCCGCGTCGTAGACGGCCACAAGGTCACGCTCGAACGTCTGCAGATCGACACGCTTCAGGACGACGCGGACGCGGCCGCCGACTGTCTCGTTGGCCATGTAGTAGAAATGGCGGCCGTCGTGGCTGACGACCGGCGAGCGCGGATCCTCCTCGTCCGTCAGCACGCGCAAGGCCCAGCCGTCATTGACCTCGCACAACGTGTACTGCACCCGGCCGCTCAGCCCGCCTTCGCCCCAGTGCCGCGAGAAGAAGAACCGGCTGCCGTCGGGGCTGAAGAAGGCCCCCCGCGTATTGCCGGCGCCGCCGAGGTCGGTGGTGACTTGGAAGACTTCGAGCCCCGGGTCGGTCACCACGGACAGCATCTCGGGGAAGGGCTTCGCCTCGCAGAACCGCTCGCCGATAGGACGGGTGGGCATTGGGGGCCTCGTATTCCAGGGGTAAGGTTGAGGGTGGACGGTGGAGGGTTGAGGGTTGAAGGTGGAGGGTTGAGGTGTCTTGTCCTGATATACGTTGACACTTGTCACAGGGAGGACAGGTGTCCATGAACGAGACGATGTGTTACAGTG
>MVZH01000212.1 GCA_002068325.1 Lentisphaerae bacterium ADurb.BinA184
CGCGAGGGGGGGGGCTGGCGCACTTAGGCGAGGATCTTGGACAGGGAGAACCACGGCCAGGCGAACAGATCCAGCCGCGACAGCGGGCCGGGGTAGGGGGAGACGTCGGCGGCGCCCGCCCGGTGGGGGAGGAGGCTGGTGGCCAGCATGCCCCAGCGGTCGGTGGGGCCGTGGGGGGGCAGGTTGAAGTCGGCGGCCAGTCGGCGGAACGTGAGGCGTGGCCACTCCTCAAGCGCCTGTTTCCTGGCGCCGGCCTCGGTCATCCCCCACAGCAGGCAGGCCCAGTCGAACGGCGACACCCCGCCGTTGGGGCCCTCGCCGGCCAGGGCGTACAACGAGGTGATGCCGGCTGGCGGCGGAAGGGGGTAGGGGAGCGACAGGCCGGCAGGGCAGGGGGCTGCGTCCGCCGCGCCGAGGACGGCGGCGATGGCCTGTTCCCGCTGCTGGGCGGTGCCGGCGCGGGCGAGCAGGGCCCAGGCCTGGGCATCCATGAAGACGCGCCCCTCGGCCGCCCCGCCGATGGGCTGCCCGGCATCGCTGTAGCCGCGCCGGAACCAGGCCGTGTCAAAGGCGGCTTCGAGGGCTTGCATGAGCTCGCGCCGCCACCGGCGCAGCGCCTGCAGGTCGTCACGCCGGGCGAGGTCGGCGTCGGCCTCGAAGGCTTCATCGAGGAAGGCCATTGCGCAGACCACCTGGGCGGTGGTGACGAACGACTCGCCGCGGCCTTGGCGTCCGGCGCGGTCCAGGAGCGGATTGCCGTCGCCGGCGCCGCACCGCATGAGGCCGCGGGCGCCGGTGCTCACTTCGCGCATGGCCCATGTGGCGGCGGCGCAGAGGCGGTCGCAGACGGGGCGCACGCTGCCATCCTTTGCCCGGCACGGCTGGCGGCGGGCTTCGGCGTCGCCGGTGGTCACCAGGTAGTGGCCCCAGGCCAGCACGGTCATGATCTCAAGGTCAGCCGGGTGGTGGGCGGGTTCGAAGCCGGGTGGCGTGGTGGCGTCCGGGGTGAGGGCCAGGCGTCCGCAGGGGGTTTGTTCCGCGAGGGCGGCGTGGAGATTGCCGAGGGCGAGGGTGGGGGCGATGGGGGTCAGGGCGAGGGCGACTTGGCAGAGGTCGCGCAGACGTGTCACGCGGTCGGTTTCCGCCGCGGGGAGTGTGGTGACCGTGGGCGGGGCGGCGGAGGCGGCGGGGTCGCGGCCGGCCGTGGGGTGCGGCCGCCTGACGGTGCAGCCGGCGTACAGGCGGCTGTTGTCCCAGAGGCACTCCTCCGCCATCCACGGTTCGGGGAAGCGTCGGCCCTTGAGGGCGAGGCGTTCGGCCCAGTCGGCGCGGACCTTGTCGGGCTGTGCGGCCTTCAGCTGGGTGGCGAGCCAATCCGCGGTGGTGTCCGTCCGGCAGCCGACGAGGAAGGTACCGGTGAGTGTGGCGGCCGCTGCGAGGGAGAGTGGGCGTTCGAGGGTGAGGGCATCCAGGCAGGCCTTTGGCTTCCAGTCCGGCGTGCCGCTGAGGAAGGCATCGCCGAGTCCGGGGGCGACGTCGGTGAACATGGCGATGCCGTCGCTGAGGAACGTGTTGCGGGGGGTGGCCGCGGGCCTGGCGGCGCCGGCGAGGTTGGCGGCGGCGATCGCGGCGCCTTCGATCGGCGTGTCGCCGGGGTTCACCAACGCCCAGGACACCAGGAGGTACTCGGCCTGCCAGGGGGCGAGGATTTCGACCCGGAACCGCAGCGCAGCCTGCGGCAGGGTGGCGGTCCCCCCGTAGGCAACCGAGCCCACTGTCCACTGCATCCACGGCGGCTCGGCGTCACCCCGGCAGCAGGGCAGCAGGGTGTACGAGCGGTCTTCGTGCCGCAGGACGAGGCAGAAGCCGGGGCCAGCCTCGTGGGTTGCGAGCACCCCTGGGCTGTCCGTCCCGAGCTGGCGCAGGCCGAGGCGTCCGAGGGGATCGATGGCGGCCAGCAGGCGGCCGGTCGAGAGGGTGTGCACGCAGGCCGGCGGGGCCTCGCGGCAGGCGGCCAGGTCCAGTTCGAGCACGGGCATCCCGAGGTCGTCGCGTTTCCAGGCGCCGTAGCGGAACTGGCCGTACTTGGCTGCACACATCGGGTCGGCGATTCCTGCTCGTGAAGGTGTCCGGCCTCAGGCGGGGCGGTTGTCCGGCGGGGCGAGCACGCGCACCGTTTCGCGCGCGATCATGAGTTCCTCGTTGGTTGGGATGACGATGGCCTTGAGCGTGCTGTCGTCGGTGCTGACTTCGGCCGCGCCGCGGGCGGCATGGTTGCGCGCCGCGTCCAGCCGGCAGCCGAGTCCGGCGAGGCGGGCGATGACCGCCGCCCGCACGGGGACGCTGTTTTCGCCGATGCCGCCGGTGAAGACGAGGGCGTCGGCGCCGTCCAGCAGCCCGTGGTAGCCGCCGATGTAGAAGACCAGGCGGTGGACGAACATGGCGAAGGCGCTGGCGGCGCGGCCGGTTCCGGCCTCGCGGGCGGCGAGGATGTCGCGCATGTCTCCGCTGCCGATTTCGGCGACGCCGCGGAGGCCGCTTTTCTTGTTGAGCAGGGTGTCGAGGTCGTCTACGGTCATGCCCTTTTTGAGGAGGTGGAAGAGCACGCCGGGATCAATGTCGCCGCAGCGGGTGCCCATGACCAGCCCCATGAGCGGGGTCATGCCCATGCTGGTGTCAATCACGCGGCCGAAGCGGACGGCGGCGGCGCTGCAGCCGTTGCCCAGGTGGCAGGTGATGAGCTTGAGGCTGTGGAGCGGGCGGTTCAGGAACTCGGCGGCGGCGCCGGCCACGAACTTGTGCGAGGTGCCGTGGAAGCCGTACTTGCGGATTCCGTAGTCTTCGTAGAGCTTGTACGGCACGGCGTACAGGTAGGCTTCCGGCGCCATGGTCTGATGAAAGGCGGTGTCGAAGACGGCGACGTTGGCGACGCCGGGGAAGGCCCGCTCGCAGGCCTCGACGCCGCCGAGGTTGGGCGGGTTGTGGAGCGGGGCCAGCGTCGAGCACAGGTGGATGGCCGCCCGCACCTCGCCGTCTATGCGCACGGAGTCCCGGAACTTCTCGGCGCCGTGCACCACCCGGTGGCCGATGGCCTCGACCTCGGAGAGGCTGGCGACGACGCCGACCGCGGGGTCCACCAGCTTGCCGCAGATCAGGCGCAACGCGTCGTCATGGTTGGTGACCGGCGCGTCCTCTTCGACCTGCACCCCGTCGCGGCGCTTGTACACCAGGTGCGGATCCTTCAACCCGATGCGCTCGACAATCCCCTTCGCCATCATCTCTTCCCGCGACATGCGGAAGAACGTGAACTTCAGCGACGAGCTGCCGGCATTGACAACCAGGACTTTCACAAATCCGCTCCTGCTCTCAGGCCCCTGTGTGTGGAGCTGGCTGCGACGCGATCGGGACCGCCCAATATAGCGAGGACGCCCCCCTCTGCCAGCCAGACAACGGCGCGACGCGGATCCAGGCACGGCCACGCCCGCCGTGCAGGGCCGTGCGCAAGGGTACGGCGACCCGGCGCCGCGCGGGCGGGGCGCCGACGGCGCTTCAGGACGGCCACGGGAAGGGGATCTCGCGCACGGTCATCTGGCGGCGGAGGCCGGCGGCCAGGCGGGGTGCGTACTGGCCGGGGATCAGCGTCACGCAGGACGCCGAGGCGGCGGCCAGGGCGAGGGCGAAGGCTTTGGCCAAAGGGGGGAGGGGGGCGGACCGTGCCTGGTCGTGCATCCAGGCGTCCGGGGACAGGCTCCGGGGGAGGGCGGCCAGGCATCCGGCCAGCAGGATCCCGGAGGCGCAGTCGCCGGCCCCGAGAGGGCTGGCCACGCGCTCCACCGCCGCGATCCCGAACTCCCAGGCCCGGCCGCGCAGGAACAGGAACGCGCGGGCCGCGCCGTCGGTGACCGCCAGGCAGCCGGCCGGCCAGCGTGCGAGCACCCGCCTGGCCGCGGCGGCCGGGGCGGCCCGGCCGGCCAGCGCGCACAGCTCGCGGCGGTTGATCTTGAGGAGGTGCGGGCCCGCCTTCAGGGCCGCCTCGACATGCCGGTACCCGTCGAGGAGCACGAGGGCGTGGCCGCGCGCCGCGGCGATGACGTCGGCGTATAGGCGGTCGGGCACCCCGGGCGGGCAGGTGCCGCAGAGGGCGATGCCGCGTCCGCGCGGGAGCAGGCGGGCGAGGCGGCGGCGCAGCGCGAGGAGCTCGGCCGCCGTCACCGGCCCGCTGGGTTCGATCAGCTCAGTCATCTCGGCGCCGTGCCGCGAAATCACCGTGGTGCAGACGCGCGTCGGGCTCCGGGTGGCGACCGAGACGTGCGCGATGCCCTCGGCGGCCAGTGCTTTCTTCAGCCGGCGGCCGGAGTCGCCGCCGACCAGCTGCACGACCGTCGCGGGGATGCCGCGCACGTGCAGCGCGCGCGCCGCGTTGACGCCTTTCCCCGAGGCTTGCCAGGCGACATCCTCGGCACGGTTGACCTCGCCGTAACGGAAGCGCCCGAACACCAGCGTCTTCTGCCAGGCGGGATTGAGGCCGAGGATGATCAGCGCGTTGGCATTCATGCCGAGATTCCTTGTGACAGGCACAGGCCCCATGGCCCGCGGTCCTACCGGGGGAGACCGCTACCGACGGAGACCGCCGGCTCCAGGACCTGCAACTATTAGCGGCGGAGTCCGCCGGCTCCATGGGTTGCGACGCGCCGGTCGCGCAACAATATAGCCCGGTGTGTTCATCAACCTCAAAGGATCCAAGGATCGAAGCTCTCCAACCGATTGGTGATCAGCGGTTTGCAGTGGCCAATCCGGGCGTCGCCGACCTGCCCGTCCAGCGCGGATTCTGCGGTCTCGGCAAGCCGCAACGCACACGACGACAGCAGCCTTTGAGCCCTCGAGCCTTGGTGGTGAGCCGCTTGCAGAACCCCCGCGGACAACAACGGCCTCGTGCGATGGAGGGCGGACCTCCGTGTCCGCCAGGTCATACGCGAAGACCCGGTTTGCCGCGGACGAATCCGGACGACACGGAGGTCGTCCCTCCAGAAGGGCAGACAAGGGGCACTTTCGGTGGCCATGGAGGGCCGGCCTCTGTCCCGGCCACGTGATGCAGAGGTCCTGCAAGCGCCTCTGGTGAATGATGCACGATAGCGCCTTGCGGCGGGGGCTTGCGGGGGTGGTTGAACCGGGTTATGTTCGTTGCCCCATGAAGGCAACACAGTACATCAGCACCCGTGGCGGGGTGGCACCGCTCTCGTTCCGCCAAGCCGTCATGATGGGGCTGGCCGATGACGGCGGGCTGCTGCTGCCCGCCGAGATCCCGCAGGTCGGCGACCGGCTCGACGCCTGGCGCCGGCTGGACTACCGCGGCCTGGCCTCGGCGCTCATGCACCTGTTTGTCGGGGACGACATACCGGCCACCGAGTTCGCCGCCCTTGTGAACCGCAGCTACGAACGGTTCAGCCGTGCGGAGGTGGCGCCGGTGGTGGCCGTGGGCGACCTGTACGTGCTCGAACTTTTCCACGGGCCGACCCTGGCCTTCAAGGATGTCGCCCTCCAGTTCCTGGGGAATGTCTTCGAGCATGTCCTGACGGCGAGCGGCGAGCGGCTGAACATCGTCGGGGCGACCAGCGGTGATACGGGCAGCGCGGCCATCTGCGGCGTGCGCGGCCGGCGGAACATCGAGATCTTCATCATGCACCCGCACGGCAAGGTCAGCCCGATCCAGGAACGGCAGATGACGACCGTCCTGGACCCCAATGTCCACAACATCGCCGTGCAGGGGACCTTCGACGATGGCCAGCGCGTGCTGAAGGAGATTTTCAACGACCTTCCCTTCAAGCGCCGCTACGGCCTGGGGGCGGTGAACTCGGTCAACTGGGCGCGCGTCCTGGCCCAGGTTGTCTATTACTTCCACGCCGCCTTCCGCGTGCAGGACCGCACCGGCTGCCGGCGGGTGCAGTTCAGCGTGCCGACCGGGAACTTCGGCGACATCTTTGCCGGCTATGTGGCGTTGCGCATGGGGGCGCCGATCTCGCGGCTCATCCTGGCCACCAACGAGAACGACATCCTGGCCCGGTTCTTCACCAGCGGGGTCTACGCGACCGGCGAGGTCGTCCCCACCCTGAGTCCGTCCATGGACATCCAGGTGGCCAGCAATTTTGAGCGCTACCTGTTCTACCGTTGCGGGGGCGACGGGGGGAAGGTGCGCGCGCTGATGGCTCAGTTCGCCGGCAGCGGCCGTCTGGAGCTGAGCGGCGAGGATCCGGCGTTCGTGGCCGGCCGTGGCACCACCGACGATGCGCTGGCCGTGATCTCCCGCTGCCATCGCGAGCATGGGTACCTCTTGGATCCCCACAGTGCAGTCGGGGTGGCCGTGGGCGAGCGCTTCCGGCGGCCCGACGAGCCTACGGTCTGCCTGGCGACCGCCCACCCGGCCAAGTTCCCCGAGGCCATCCGGCGGGCGACCGGGCAGGACCTGGCCCGGCACCCCGCCATCGAGGGCATCCTCAGCCTGCCCACCCGTTGCGCGGTCCTGCCGCCCACGCGTCAGGCCGTGCAGGAATTCATCGTCAGCACCTTGGGCACGCGTTGCTGACGCCGGAAGACCGCACCTGTGCACAAGCCGCCCTCAGACGACGAGAAGAAGCCGAAGGCCCGGAAGGCGCTGCTGGTCGGCGTCGGGCTGGATGCCAAGGACGACCACGTCCGCGTCACGCGGGGGAGGAACTTCCGCCTGGTCGGAGGGTCCGAGGAGACGCACGACCGCATGGTCGGGACGGCCGTGAAGCTCAACGAGAAGCTGCGGCAGCGCGGCAAGGAACTCGAAGACGTCGGGCACGACGAGTTCCGCGACCTGCTCCATGAGGCGATGGAGTAGCCGGCGCCCGCGTGACCGGCCGGCCCCCACGACCCACGGGATTACCGGCGGAGTCCGTCGGATCCAGAGCCCCGCGGCCTGCAGGTCATCGGTTACCGGTTATCGGTCACCGGTCACTGGTCACCGATCACCGGTTCACGGCCTTACCGGCGGAGTCCGCCGGCTCCACGACCCACGGTGCCTTCGTACCCTCGTGCTTTGCTCGCGGCCTCACCGATCACGGGTCACCGATCACCGATCACCGGTTCCCGGCCTTACCGGCGGAGTCCGCCGGCTCCAAGCTCCGCGCCACGCGCTTCGTTCCCGGCCTTACCGGCTGTCAAGTCCTGACTTCCGTTTGACACTTGCTGTATGACGATTCCCTTCTTCAAACGCCTCTCCATGCCTGCCGGTTGCGGGGGCGGCTTGGCCGCCCCCCGCGCGGGGGCTCGCGGGGCTCGCCCCGG
>MVZH01000213.1 GCA_002068325.1 Lentisphaerae bacterium ADurb.BinA184
GGCGGGGGGGGGGCCGGAACCACCGACAGTGGCGGAAACGCCGGCGGACTTGTCCGGATCCAGGCAAGCAGTGTCCAGCTTGATGGAACGATCCGTGTTGACGGGGCCAACGGCGTCAACGCGGGTGGTGGTGGCGGCGGCGGGGGTGCCGGAGGCGGGATCCTGATCGCCACCGACACGCTCCAGGGCAACGGCAGCATCCGCGCGGTCGGCGGAGCGGGTTACGGATGGGGGGGTGGTGGCGGCGGCGGGATCGTCGCCCTGCTGGTTGATCCCACCGCGCAGAGCCTGCTGCCTGCCCCCGGCCTGACGGTCAGCGTCGGCGGCGGTTCCACCACGTATGCACAGCCCGGGCCGGGCGGCAGTGGCATCGTGTACGTCAATGACCCGACTGTCCTGCCCACGACGTGGACGTCTGATGCAGTCCTTGCCGGTTTCACGTCCTGGGCGCCCAGCCAGCTCAGCATTCAGGGGGCCAGCCTCACCTTGCCGGCCGCGGCCAGCCTGAATGTCGGTGGCGACCTCAGTCTGCTCAATGGCCGGTTGACGCTGACTGGCGGCAGCCTCAACACCGGCGGAGACCTGACTCTCACCAGTTCGACGCTCAACGCCAACCGGGGTACCGGTGGGACGCCGAGCCTGTCGGTCTCCGGCGATCTGCTGATGACCGCCGGCGTCCTGAATCTGGCCGCCCGTGACGCTGAGACGCGGCTCGTCACCATCGGAGGGCAACTCGCGCTGGCCTCCAACTCCTGGATCCACCCGTCCTCGGACGGCACCACGGGCGGTGTGCTGCGGATTGTGACCAATGGCATGACCATCTCCGGCGACAGCGGGGTCGACGCGAACGGGAGGGGCTTCGCGGGCGGCGCCAGCGGAACTGCCGGGTCTGGCCCGGGCGCCGGCGGCGCCGGAGGGTATGGCGGCGGTGCCGGCTACGGCGGTGCCGGTGCCTCCGCGCCCTGGAGTGGCGGGGCGGGCGGGGGCACCTACGGCTCGGAGCTGTCGCCCACGCTTCCGGGCAGCGGCGGCGGCGCCGGTGTTGCCGGGGGTGCCGGCGGAGGGCTGATTTGGATAGACTCAATGGGCGGCGCCGTGAGCCTTGACGGCCTGCTGAGCGCCAATGGCCTGGCGGGCCAGGGGGCCAGCGGCGGGGGATCAGGCGGAGGCAGCGGCGGCGGAATCCTGCTCATCGCCCAGTCCCTGGCCGGGACAGGTTCGCTCACGGCGAATGGTGGCGCCGGCGGCGAGTGGGGCGGCGGTGGCGGTGGCGGACGCATCTCGGTCACAACAAAGAACGTGGACGCCTGGTTCGGAACCCTGCGGGTCAATGGCGCCCACGGTGGCGGATACACGAATGCTGATGGCGCTGCGGGAACCCTGTCCATGCAGGTCATCCCGGAACCGGCGACCGGCGCGCTGGTGGCCTTGGTCGGTTCCCTCCTGCTTCGCCGTCGGCGGGCGTAGGGGGGTGTGGATCGTGGGTCGTGGAGCCGGCGGTCTCCGCCGGTGATGCCGATAACCGATGACTGATCACTGATTACCGATCACCGGTAACCCGTGGGGCCTGGAGCCGGCGGTCCCCGCCGGCGATGCATGGAACCGGTGACCGGTGATCCGTGACCGGTGTCCGGCGTCAGGGAACCTGCAGGTGGTCGCCAATGGCGCTCGCGCTGCCCGCAACGAAGCACGAAGGACGAGGGCACGATCGTACGAAGACCCGGCTCCCATGAAGCGTCCCTTCACCCTCATTGAACTCTTGGTGGTGGTGGCGATCATCGCGATCTTGGCCGCGCTGCTGCTGCCGGCCTTGCGGCAGTCACGCGAGCGGGCGCGTGACCTGTCGTGCAAGAACAACCTGCGGCAGATCGGCGTGGCCACGGTTGCGTTCATTGATGACCGCGACGGCTACTACCCGGACCTGTACTACCGGGGCCTGTGGAGCGAGCATATGGCCGACTACATCCCGGCCATCGCGAAGCTGCGCTGTCCGTCCGTGAACATGCTTTCGCTGTCGTACTACCCGCTGGCCTATGGCGGGGGGATCGGCTGGCAGAGCCGGGGATGCAGCCCGTACAACTTCGAGCGCTTTGGCATGCGCACGACCGGGGCCGCCATCCGCATGGGGGCGCCGGACGGCTGCACCGGCGTGATGACCTTCAGTCCGGGGCTGACCTGGGGCATGGATCCGGTCGACCCCGCCGCGCCCTATGTCTTCGAGGTGGCCTCCACCTGGTGGCACGGACTCAACCGGCTCACCCGGCCGCACGGCAAGACCCAGGCCAATTTCCTCAGTGCCGGGCTGGGCGTCTTCTCGATCGATTTCACAGGGGTCTCGGCTTCGGTCTGGGAGTACCGTATCTACAACGACCCGTCGGCGCTATGGTACCGCGTCCAACGCCACCGGGACGGCTGGCCTTCGGCGACCGTCAAGCGGTGGGGCGGCGAGATGATTCAGTAGCGGGCGGCAGGGGTGCGAAGCAGAACGCCTCGCGGCGCAAGTGGACTCGAAACCCTATCTGTGAGAGGATTGGCCATGGCCAGCATGAAGACGAGCGCACGGGTGAGCGTGATGGCGGCGGCGTTGGCGGCGGGGCTGGCCGGGGCCGCGGAACAGAAGTGGACTCTACAGGAACCCTTCGGCCTGTCCTGGGGGCCGGACCGGGTGACCTACGCCGTCGAGTTCCCCGGGGGGGATGTTCGCCCCGACGGCGTGGCGCTGCACGACGAGGCGGGCCAGGCCGTGCCCGTGCAGCTCGATGCGGTTGAACTTTGGCCGGACGGCAAGTCGGTCAAATCCGCGCAGGCATCGTTCATGGTCTCACTGGCGCCGGAGCAGTCACGGACGTGGACGCTGACCGCCGGCCGGAAGAAGGTGCGGCAGCCGGCAAGTGAGCTGCGCGCCAGGCGCAAGGGCGGGTGGATCGAGCTGAGCAACAGCCGCACCGGCATCCGCCTGGTCGGCGGAGGCAAGACGTTCAAGACACCGGTTGCCGGCGACGCGCTGCCCGCTCCCATCCAGGGCGTGCGCCTACCCGGCGACAAGTGGATCGGCAAGGGCTGGTGGGAGACGGACATCGCCTGCACCAGCTACCGTGCCGAGATCACCGCCGACGGCCCGGTCTTTGCCCGCGCCGCCATCCGGTACGACTTCGAGGGCGGCAAGTCCTACACCGCCACCGTCGAGCTGAACGCCGGCCAGGACCTGGCGGTTGTCACCGAGGAGTATGACCTCTCCGAGGGCCAGCGCTACCCGATGAGCGGGGTTGACGGCATGCGTCCCGACGAGCGTTACGCCTATGTCCGGCCCGCCTTCGAGTCCCCCGACAAGGCGCTGATGTGGGACTGGTGGGGCCAGACCATGGCCAAGCTGCCGACCCCCAACGCCTACTGCTTCTCGTTCCACGACGGGTTCGAACCCGACAGCGCCGATTTCGAAGGCCGTAGCCAGTACGGCAATCTCAAGCAGGGTGATGGCGGCCTGGCCTACGACAAGGACGGCCGCTTCGCCTATCTCAATGCCTACCTGCAGTGGGGCGACGAGGAGACCCTCTACCTCGGGGTCTGGAACGCCAAGTCTCCCGCCCAGCAGCTGGCCTTCGTCGCCCTGCGCCCCAGCCAGTGGCTGCACCCCGACATCGCCCCGCACCCCAGCACCATCCTCAAGCAGTACGTCCAGACCACCTGCCCGACGTTCTTCCGCAAGACGGCCGGCGACGCCTGGATGCGCGCCCCGGTCTGCCTCGGCCGCCGCGTCTACGGCATCGGCGGGGTCGAACGCACGCTCGCCAAGCAGGTCCTGCCCGAGCGCGGCGGGCCCAAGCTGACGGAGAAGGAGCAGTGGGGCTCGAACCTGATGCTGCGCCACATCCGCCTGGGCAGCGTCGAACTCGACGACGTCCGCACTTGGACGGTGTGGTATGACGAGCCGGGCAAGTACCCTCGCATGTATGTTCCCGAGGGGGATCGTGCCCGCTACGAATCGCGCCGCACCCGCAAGCCGCTGGCCGAGGCGCAGGCAGCCTTGGCGGCACAGACGGAGCCGACCGCGGCCGACCGCAAGGCCGTCGAGGATGCTGTCGCCAGGCTGCGTCAGACCGTGCAGCACTTCGCCCAGGCCGCCTACGGGCACATGGACTACGGCATCAACCTCGGCCTGCTCGCCAACGCCGCCGAGGACGCGCTGGCCTCCCCCGCCTGCACGCCCGAGCAGGCGCGTGACCTCCGGCGCTGGATGGCGGCCATCGTCTACCACGCGGTCAACCCCAACTTCGTGCCGCCGCGCACCGCCGGCTTTGCCTGGGGCTCGGCCAACATGATGGCGCAGGTGCAATGCCGGAGCTGCTACCTGGTGGCCCTGCTGCCCAATCACCCGGCCGCCGAGCGGTGGCGCACCCAGCTCGGACACGTCGTGACGCTCTATGCCGAGGATCAGATCAACGAGGCCGGGGCAACCCTCGAGTGCCCCCACTACGGCCAGATGGCGATCATGATGCCGGCCCACGCCCTGGCCGCGCTCGGCAACGGCACCGGCCTCGATCTCGGACGCGCCGAGAAACGGTTCCGCGCCGCCGCCCAGTCCCGGCTCTCGATCCTGCTGCCCTGGGACGTGCGCGGCGGCATGCGGCCCGCCGGGGTCGAGGGCGACGGCTACTACGAGGCCGACGCCACCTTCGCGCCCCTGGCCGGATTCTTCCAGACCCGCGACCCGCAGCTGGCCCGGCAGCTCGCCTGGGGGCTGAGCGAGGGCGGCAACCAGCTGGGCGGCCACGCCGACGCCAGTTTCAAGATGGTTGCCCCCGGCCTGGAACCGCTGGCGCCCGAGCTGGGTTCAGTTCACCTGCCCGGCTTCGGATTCGTCATGCGCAACGGCTTCCCGCGCCGCGACGAAGCCTACCTGCAGGTCTACGCCGGCGGCTTCTCCTGGGGGCACGGCCACACGGATCGCGGGAGCTGGCTGTTCTACGCCATGGGCGCCCCGCTGATGGTGGATTTTGCCGCCATGTATACCCCCTCGATGCGCGAGCAGTGGATGCACCCCGGCGGCCTGACCTTCAACCACGACGAAACCGTCCGCCCGGCCACTGACGCCCCTGAGAACGACTGGTGGCGGCTGGCCGCGGACCCGTCGTTCCGCGACCTCAAGACCGCGCCGTTTACCGTGGTCGAGATGCGAGAGGATCCGCGGGCGGCCGACGAGCTTGGCCGCTTCGGCGTGGTCACCGCATTCCGTGCCGGGGCGCGTGCCGACTATGCCCGCATGGAACGGCGGGTGAGCTACCTGCACCGGGTGCCGTACGCACTCCAGGCAAGCCACGGCACGGATGCTTTCCACGATTTCTCGCACGAGGAGGTCGTCCTGAAACAGCCGTTCCACTGGACCCGGCAGTACGTCTTCGTCAAGGACGCCGACCCGATGGGGCACAACTACCTGGTGGTGCGCGACAGCCTCGACGGCAACACCGAACTCGACCCCAGCCTCAATCTCTGGTGCCTGGCCGACAAGCTCGACATCAGCGGGCAGGTCGCCGTCTACACCGGCCAGCATGGCGTCAACCTGCACAGCTACATCGCCGAGCCGGCCGGTTTCACGCCCCACACCCGCACCGTCGGGCACCCGTGCGGCTTCGCCTTTGCCCAGCCCTACCAGAAGACCTTCGGCAAGCCGTTCCGCGAGGATCAGATACAGTTGCGGATTCCGCAGGCCCGGCGCGACGGCGGCTACTTCGTCGCCATCGTCCCGGTCAAGCAGGGCGATCCCGCGCCGCGGTTTGCGACCGTGGCCGGCGGCCAGGCGCTCCAGATCGCGTTTGCCGACGGCCGCACCGACACCATCCTGCTGCGCAAGGATCCCGCCGAGATGGACGCGGCCGGCCAGAAGGTCCGCGGCGCCGCCGTGCTGGTCAGTGAACAGGCCGGCAAGACTACGGTTGACAACCTGGCGGCGGACTGAAGCGAGCGGGGAGGGCGGAAAGCCCCCGCGCCGCCCGTCGTCCGATGGTTGGGATTCATGAGGTCGAGGCGCGGGGACGGCGGCATCGTCCGCGCGGCGTCCATTCGTCAGCGCCGTCCGTTTCCGCGTTGGCTTGAACTGACGGAATCCCAGACTAACCTTCCCGCCGCACTTGCCAGGGCGGCCGGTTGTCCGCCCGTTGTCGGCGAGCGCCTTGGGAAGGAGCCGGGCCTGGGATGTGTGAGTGCATCGGCATGGTCGAGATCACGTTGGCGGCCGGGGCGGTGCCCGCACTCGTGGAACTGCTGTCCGCGGACGGGGCCGCCCACGCGGCCTGGACCAGCCCCGAGTCCTCCGATGGGATCGTCCGCGTCTACTGCGAAGGCCCCGATGAGCCAGCCGCCACCGCCCGGCGGATCGAAGCCCGCTTGACGGAGTGGCGCGACCTGCTCGGCGGAACGCCCCCGGCGGTGCGGGCGCTGACGATCCGCCGCGAGGACTGGAGCGAAGCCTGGAAACGGCACTTCCATCCGTTCCGGGCCTCGCGGCGGCTGGTCGTCAAACCGAGCTGGGAACCCTACGCCAGCCTGCCGGGGGACGTGGTCATTGAGCTTGACCCGGGCATGGCGTTCGGCACCGGCCAGCACGGCACCACCCGCGCCTGCCTGGCCTTTCTGGACGAACTCGCCGAACGCCTCGGCCCCGTCTCGATGCTTGACGTCGGGTGCGGGTCGGCCATCCTCGCCCTGGCCGCGGCCCGCCTGGGCTACCGGCCGGTGCTGGCCTTTGACGTGGATGTCGACGCCGTCCGCGTGGCCGGCGAGAACCTCGAGCGGGCCGGGGTCTCCGGGGTCGTCCTTTCCTGCGCCGACCTGGCGGAGTTCCGGCCGCCGGCTCCCTGCCGCGTCGTGGTCGCCAACATCCTGGCCAATACGCTCATCGAGCACGCCGAACGGCTGTGCGCGTTCGTGGACGGCTCGGCCCCCGGCGGCCAGCTCATCCTGTCGGGTATCCTGAGCGCACAGTACGATGAGGTGCGCAGGCACTTCGCCGCCCTCGGCGCCGAGGAGCAGGAGCGGATGACCCTCGATGTTTGGACCAGCGGACGGTTCCTGCTGCGGAGCGCGCGCGTTGCGGACTCCGCAAGACCCGATGTAAACCAGCGTCCACTCTGATGCCTGACACCCGAAGTCTGTCAAGTCCTGACTTCCGTTTGACACTTGCTGTATGACGATTCCCTTCTTCAAACGCCTCTCCATGCCTGCCGGTTGCGGGGGCGGCTTGGCCGCCCCCCGCGCGGGGGCTCGCGGGGCTCGCCCCGG
>MVZH01000214.1 GCA_002068325.1 Lentisphaerae bacterium ADurb.BinA184
GCACGTGAGGGGAGTACCCCACCAAACCCTCCGATCGTCAATACGGCGGCAGCGTAGCCGCCCGGTCGGAGGGGGTCCTTCGGGACCGGGAGAGACCTCTGGATACCGCCAGGAGTCGTCTGTGAACATCGTTGCCCCACCCATGCTTTCGCGTCCCGACCAGGACGACCTCGCCACGCTGATGTCAGTGCGGGGATTGTGCGTGTCGATCCTCGTCAGCACGTCCCCCGGACCACGGCTCAGCGAGCCCGACCGACAGCGGGTGCAAGCCCACGCGCGCGACGTCCTGCGGCGTCTGGAGCTCGAACCGGACCAGGGACAGGCGGCAGTGCTGGCAGCCCGTATGCGTACGGCCGTGGACCGCGCCTTCCGGATGCCCGCAGACGCGGCGCTGGCGATCTATGTCGCCGACGCGACTATCCGGGTGTTCCACCTGCCCATGAAGGTCGAGGATCGGGTGGTCATCGACCCCACCTTCGCCACACGTGACCTGGTGCGCGCGGTGCAGTCCAACCCCCAGTTCCTGCTGCTGCACCTCGACCACCGATCCGCGAGTCTGTTCCGCTACAACCAGAAGTACCTCCAACCCCAGTTGACGCCGGACTTCCCCGCCCTTCGGGAGGGCCGAGTACGCACCGGGCGCGACCTCGAACAGCAGCGCCGATTCTTGCGCGCCGTCGACGCCGGACTGGGCAGACACTTGACGCAGAACCCGCTCCCGGTCGTCCTGGTCGGCGGAGAGCGGATCCTGGGCGAATACCGCCATGGCTCACGCATCGCCGGTATGGCCAGGGGCATCCACTCCCGGCCGGCGCTCACCGAACTCGAGAACATCGGCCGCTCGGTCATGGCCGACCACGTTGCTGATCTGAGTGCCGCCGCGCACGACACGCTGCAGGCCCGGCTGCGCGCACGCCAGGCAGTCACTGGACTGCTCGGGTGCTGGCACGCGGCCGCCACCGGCGACCCCGAACTGCTCGTGGTCGAACAACACTTCGCCATGCCAGTGCGAATCGTGGCCGACGGCAGGTACGTCGAGCCCAGCGACGATGAGGAACACCCGGACGTAATCGACGACGCGGTGGATGAGCTCATCGAAAAGGTCCTGCAGAGAGGTGGCCACGTCTCTGTCGTGCCGGACGGCACCCTGGTCGAGCACGGCCGCGTGGCCCTGACCAGGACCCGCTGACCACCGGCCCGCAGATCCCACACGCACCAGGACGGGCCAACGTGCGTGCCGGGGTCTGCGGGCCAGGTGCTTGCCGCGCAGAATGGGGACCATGAATCTGCTGCCCGAGCCCCCCGCCACCCCCGAGGAAATCGGGCGACAGGTCTCCGCCGAGGTCGCCCGGCAGGTCGGCGAGCGCTTCCCCGACAGCGCCATGGAACGCCTCCGTGCCGAGATCGAGGCACGCTATCCGCAGTGGAGGATCGGCGACCCGGTCACCTTCGAACTGCGCGGCGGCCTCGGCCGCAACACCCATGTCGAAGGCCGCCTCAGGGAGACCACCGACGTGCGGGTGCGCGTCAATGACCACTGGATACTCAAGACCGACATGACCGAGGCCGACCGTGCCCGCGCCGATCCCGACTTCCGCGCCGCCCTGGTCGAGAAGGAGTACCGGGCCGCCCTCTTCTTGTGGAAAGACGACCGCCAGCGTCTCGCCGACCGCCTGCTGCCCGAGGTGACCGAGCGGCTCTACACCGAGGCCGGCTACGTCCGCGCCGGCGGGCGCTGGCAGTCGCGGCTGGCCGTCTTCGAGGAACGCCGGCAGGCCGCGTTGCGCAAGGAGGAAGGGCGGCGGCGGCTCGCCATCGAGGAGCAGGTTTTCCAGGAGGCCGGCTACGTGTTGCGTGACGGCGAATGGCGGCCCTCGCGGCTGGCGCGCATCGCCAAGCCCGGTGCCCGGACCGAGCCAGGAGGTCAGGGCCATGACTGAACTCCAGCACCTCCGCGGACACCTCGCCCGCCTCCGACACGGCTACCAGCGCCGACGCCTCGGCGTGGTTCTGCTGGCCACCGTGACGGCCGTCATGGCCCTGCTCCTGCTCTTTGTCTCGGGCGACCTGCTGTTCGCGTTCGCCCCGGCCACCTGCTGGCTGGCCTGGGGAGCGCTCCTGCTGACACTGGTGGCCGGACTGGCCGCGGCCTGGCGTTTCTCCCATCGCCCCATCAGCGACGCCGCCGTCGCCCTGATGGCGGAAAGGGCGCTACAGGACGACGGCAACCGCCTCATCAACGCCGTGCAACTGGCCGCGCTGCAGAAAGACGACGGTGCCTTCGCCGAACGTCTGCTCCGGGAGCGCGTCCTGCCCGTCGGGTCGCTCACCCCGCACCAGCTGCATTCGCCGCGCTACTTCAATTTTGTGCTGCCGGTGTTGGCCGCGGTCGCCGCCCTCTTCGCGCCCTACCTGCTGCTGGCGCCCAAGGCGACCCTGGCCTCGCTGGCGCGCCTCTTGGCCCCCATGTCCGACGTGCAGCCGTACGCCGAAACCCGCATCTGCGCCGTCACCCCGGGCGACACCACCGTAATCCGCGGCGGCGACGTCCCCCTCGCCTGCGAGCTGGCCGGCATCCTCCCGCGCTCCGCCTCCGTCGAAGTCCGCCGCGACGACGGCCTCGCCGCCACCCTCGCCATGACCGCGCAGGAGGCGGAGCCCGGGGCCCCGACCCGCGAGTTCCGCGCCGGGCTTCAGAGCCTCTTCTACAACTGCCAGTACCGGGTCGTCGCCGGCGACGCCGCCAGCCGGTGGTACACGGTCCAGGTCAGGAACCCGCCGGTCCTGGTGGACTGGACCGCCCACGTCACCCCGCCCGCCTACGTCGGCCGCGCCGCGTTCACGCTGGGCAAGGCCGACACCGCATTCGAGGTCCCGGCCGGCGCCGCGGTCGTCCTTGAGGCGACGGTCAGCGAGCCCCTGGCCGGCTTCAGCGTGCGTCAGGCCGGGCAGCCGTTGCGCGCGGCTGTCGAGGTCGGGGGCCGCAGCGCCAAGGCGTCCTTTGCGCTGGGGCCGCAGGGCGGGGTCGAGGCCGTTTTCGACGCCGCGAACGGCCTCTCAGCCAGCGAGATCCTGCCGCTGGCGGTGGTGGCGGACCTGGCGCCGTCCGTCACCGTCGTCGAGCCCACGGCGCCGGTGTCCGCCCAGCCGGGCGAACAGGTGCCGGTCACCGTCAAGGCCACCGATGACTACGGCCTGCTGGCCCTGGGCATCGAGCGCCTGACGGCGGATGCCCCCCCCGAGACGCTGGCCGCCGTGCCGGTCGAGGGTTCGCCAAGGGCATTTGGCAACCGGTTCTTCATTGACCTGGCCACCCTCGACGCCCAGCCCGGCGACGAGCTGCGCTTCCGCGTCTTCGCCGACGACAATGCCCCCGACAGCCTGCGCAACCGCGCCTACAGCCCCCCCATCGTGGTGCGCCTCCCCAAACCGCAGGACCTCCGCCGCCAGGAGCCCGGACTCGGCGAACAGGCCGGCGGCGCCCTCCTCGACATCATCCGCCTCCAGCGCAACAACCTGCGGCTCACACGCAACCTGGCGGAGGCCGCCGCCGCCCAGCCGCCCGCCTTCCAGCAGATCACCGCCGCGCGCGATGCCCAGCTCGACATCCGCGACCGCGCCGCCGCCCTCGTCCGCGACGAATCGCCCCTCGGCGACTTCCGCGGCCTGCTGGTCGGACTCATCGAACACGAGATGACCGACGCCGTCCGCCGCCTCGACGAAGCCCCCGCCGCCGCCGCGGGCGACGTCGCCGCCAAGCTTGCGGACTCCGCAACCCTCCAGGCCGCCATCCTCGCCGCCCTCACCGGAGTCCCCGGCCAGCTCGACGCCGAACGCCGGCACCAGGAGACCGTGGACCTGCTCGAAGCCCTGCGCCGGCTCACCAACGCCCAGATCGAAAACCTCAAGGAGACCGAGGCCACCGCGGCCGGGCAGCTCGCCGCCGACAACGCCGCCAAGCTGGCCCGCATCGAGGACCGCCTCAGCGCCGACCTCATCCGCTTCACCGACCGCTGCCTGGACGCGCTCGAGGACCGCAATGACGCCGACCTCACCGAGCGCGTCCGCGAGGTGCATGACCTCTTCACCGGCGAGAGGCTCTACGAGAGGATGGTCACCGCCGCCGAGGCCCTCCAGTTCGCGGAATTCGCCGGCGCCCTCGACGGCCAGCGCCAGGCCGTGGCCATCCTCATGCGCGGGATCGACTTGCTCAACCGCTGGCTGGCCGCCAACGCCAAGGAACGGGTGGCCGCCGCCCTCGACAAGATCGCGGAGATCAAGGACGGCCTGGGCGAGCTGGAACAGAAGCAGTCGAAGATCGCCGAGGTCACCAAGGAGTTCGAGAAGCGCGGGGTGTTCGACGACAAGGTGCGCGAGGAGCTCGGCCGCATGGACCGCGAGCAGGAGGCGATGGGCGACCTGGTCGAGAAGCTCGCCCAGGATTTGTACCAGTTCCCCGAACTGCCCGTGTGCAACGAACTGAACTCGAAGATGAACGAGATCTTCGAGCACGTCGAGCAGGCGGCCGACAGCGAAAACGCGCCCTCGCTGGAGATCGCCGTGCAGAAGGAGGACTCTTTCCTGGACGCCATCCGCAACACCAAGAAACGGGTCGAGGACGTCGAGATGTGGCTGCCCTCGGTCCCCGACAACATCGCCTGGAACATGGAGAGCTTCGACCCCGATGAGATCCCCAACATCCCCCTGGTGCCGTTGCCGGAGGAGCTGGACGACATCGTCGGCGACCTCCTCGCCCAGGCCGAGGACATCGCCCGCAGGTCCCAGGACGCCACCGGCAACAACATGGCCGCCGACGCCGAGATGGGCTGGGACATCATGGACGGCCCCATCCCCAACTTCTCGGCCAAGGGCAAGTCCGGGAACACCCGCCCCAACGACAACGAGATGACCGGCCGCAGCGGCGCCGGCCGCGAAGGCCAGGCCAACGGCGAACTCGTCGAAAACCACGTCAAGGGCCTCGAAGGCACGGAAACCCACGCCCGCCGCACCCGCGACCCGCTGCAGCAAGGCCATGTCACCGAGGACGAGGACTCGACCCTCAACGCCCGCGCCACCGGCGGCGGCAAACTCGGCGGGCAGTCCGAGACCGAGGGCATGTTCGGCCAGGCCCCGCGCCGCGACTTGCACGGCGGCGCCCACGGCACCACCCCCGTCGAACTGCGCCGCGAGACCGAAGCCCTCTACGCCACCGCCCGCCTCCTCTACATGAGCACCGGCAGCCTCGGGCTGGCCGCCCGCGAACTGCGTAGCCGGGAAGACGACGGCAACGACCTGCAGGACTTCGCCTCGCTACACCGCAAGGTGCTCAGGCAGCTGCGCGACTCGCAGGTCGAGGTGGCGACCGGAACCGTCCTGGCCATGCCCTCCTTGGCCAACCCCGGCACCGGCGGCGCCAGCGTCCAGGACTACGACTTGAAGAGCATAGGGGACGAGTACCGCGGCATCGTCAGCGACTACTACAAGTCCCTCGGCAGCGGACAATAAGCCCCGGCCCGCCGCCGTTCACGGTCCGGACGGCGGTTGCCTGACGGACGAAAGGCCCTGGAGGCGCTTGTATAACTCTTGCATCACCTGGCCGGGACGGAGCCCGGCCCTCCATCGCCCCCGAAGAAGGCCCCTTGCCTGCGGTGCTGGAGGGACGACCTCCGTGTCGTCCGCGGGGGGTTCCGCAAGCGCCTCCCTGGAAAGAACCTCAGCGGTGAAAACTCGTTTCCCATCTGCCTCGACGCCTGCGACGCGACGCGCCCGCGGGCCGGCCCTGGCCGCACTGGCCGTCGCCGCCGCGCTGGCGGCCACACCCCTGCCGGCCGCCCCGCGCTTCGCCTGCGACGGGACCGAGTTCAATTTCGGCACCGCCGACAGCAGCCAGACCGTCGAGCATACGTTCGTCATCCGCAACGACGGCGACGCCACGCTCGAAATCAAGGATCTGCGCACCAACTGCGGCTGCACCGTGGCCCAGATCGAAAACCCGGCCCTGGCGCCCGGCGACAGCCGCGACATCCATGCTACGCTCATTCTGCTCGGCACCAGCGGGCCGCAGGGCAAGTCGGTGATGTTCCGGACGAACGATCCCGACCATGCTGTCGTCCGCCTGGTCCTCAGCGGCGTCGTCGGCAAGTCCTACGACCTGACCCCGGCGGATGCCACGTTCGGCGAGGTGCCGGCCACGGAGTCAGCCACCCTGACCCTCGACGTCGCGAGCCGCGTCGGCGCCCCGATCCTCGATGTGAAGCTCCGCGGCACCGCGCCGGGGGTCTTCGATGTGACCGTGAAACGGCCGCGCTTCGGCGGCAAGGACAAGGCGGCGATCACGGTGCTCACCCGCCCTCCCCTCACCCCCGGCATCTACCGCGACGAGCTGCTCATCACGTTCGGCCCGCCGGCCAGCTTCACCCTGCCGGTCCGGGTGGTCGCGCGCGTCCCCGAGCCGATGCGCGTACTCCCGTCAACGCTCAGCCTGGCCGAAGGCCGTGACGTCGAAGAGCGCTACCTGCTCATTCTGCAGGGCGCGGTGAGGGGCTTCAAGGTACAGCGGGTCGTCCTGCCGCCGGGCATAGACAAGGCGGAGACGGACGAACTGCCATCCGGCGACTGGCGCATCCGCCTGGTCGGCCTGCACGGCCGGCCCAGCCTCGACGGCCAGGCGATCTCGATCCTCACCGACAACCCGACCTTCTCGACGATCACGGTTCCCGTCACCATCGTCCCGGCCGAACTCGGCACTTCGGGCCAGTGAACGCCGGCCGGCGTGACGGTCGCGGGAGCGCACAACGGCGGCCGGCGGCGCGGCGGGATCCATCCGGACATCAACGATCAGGAGAGTGGCCATGTGGAGTGGGCGCATGCAGGCGGTGATGGCGGCCGGGCTGGCCGTGCTCGCCTGTGGCGCGTCGGGAGCCGAGGGTGGTCCGGCGCCGTGGGCTCACCGCAACTCGCCGTTCCGCGCGGTCTTCGAGGTGGTCAGCCAGCCCAACACCCCGAAGGCCGGGCTGGCGGTGGTGGTCCCGGTGTGCGGGCTCGGCCACGCCGAGGGCACGGATTTGTATGCCTTCTCGGCCGAGGGCGAGCCGTTGCCGTCGCTGTGCCTTGGACCCGGAACCGCCAACAGCGCCCTCGCCGTGGTCGAGGCGCGGCCGGGCCTGCGGCAGGTGCACGTCTACTTCGGCTCGCGCATCACCAGC
>MVZH01000215.1 GCA_002068325.1 Lentisphaerae bacterium ADurb.BinA184
GCGCCTTCGCCACCCGCCAGCAGACGGAGCTGGCCATCGAGAACCTCCGCCGACTGGTCGAGGAGGACGTGCGTGCCGCCTACATCGAAGTCACCCGCACGCGCGAGCAGATCGCGGCCACCGCGGCGACCCGCCGACACGCCGAGGAAACCCTGCGGGTGGAGACCGAGAAGTCCCGCGTCGGCAAGTCCACCAGCTTTTTGGTGGCACAGGCGCAACGCGACCTCCTTCAGGCCCAGGTGGCGGAGGTGGGCGCCGTCGTCGGCTGCCTGAAGGCGGTGACGGAACTGCACCTGCAGCAGGGGGCGCTGCTCGAACGGCGGGGCATCAACGCCCCCGGCGCCACTGCAGTCCGCCCCCCTGAGCTGGAGCGCGCGCCGTAGGCGCCGCCGGCCTCCTGCCGCAACCAGCAGGGGGCGGCCGCACAGGCCGTCCGGTCCGGCATTACCGAAGCGCGGTCTCCCACACCAGCGTGTCGGTGAGGCTGAGGAAGAAGTCGTTCCCCTCGACTTCGAGCACGAGCCGGTTGCGGCCGGCAGCCAGCTCGACCGGCAGGCGTTCCTTGCCCGCGTGGTAGCCGGTCCAGCGCCCGCCCTGTTCGTGCAGCTTGCGGCCGTTCAGCCACACGGTGCTGACCCCGATGCCGGTGTTGATGAAGGCTTTGCGCGGAGCGGCTTCGTCGAGGAACGCCACCGCCTGCACCAGGCCCTTGCCCACCGCTGCCTGAACCTGCAGCCCGAACCCGTTGCGCCGGCACTGCTCGCGCCAGTCGTCCGCGCCCGGGGCGCCCGCCGGCACCGCGTCCGGAAGACGGTACTCCACCCACGCGGCATCGGGGTCGAGCGTGGCGGCGGAGGCCTCGGTCAGGCGGACGGGCTTCTTGTCCTCGCCGAGCGGGGCGAGCCGCATCCTCCAGGACCGCACGACGTCGGGGAACAGCCGCGGCTGGAACTCCTTCGGCAGCGCAACCTCCGTGCACGCAAGGGCGTCGAGGATCGCCCGCGCCATCAGGCTCTGCCCCATGTAGTCGGGGTGAATGCCGTCGCCGGCCATGATCTTCACCCCCCTGTCGCGGGCCTCGCGCATCCGCCGGTTGCACTCGGCCACCGGACAGGCGAACTCGGCGGCCAGCCGGCGAACCACCTTCTCGAACCCCAACACGCGATCGTCCAGCTCCCTGGCCTTCTGCGTCGCCGCCTCGTCCGCCCCCTCGCGCGGCTCGATGACACACGGCGTCAGCAACACCATCAAGGCGCCCGCCGCCCGGCCGCGCTCGCAGATCGCGCGCAGGGCGGCTTCGTAGGCCTCGTCGGTGACGCCGCGGTGGGCGTCGTTGGTGCCGGCGCTGACGGTTACGACCGTGGGCTGGAAGCGGAGCACATCCTGCTCGAAGCGGGCCGCCATCTGCGCGGCGGTGTCGCTGGCGACGCCGGCGCAGACCACGACGGGAACGGGGCGTCCGGCCTCGCGGAGGGCCTGCATGAGAATCTGCGGGTAGGTATTGCCGTCCGTGATCGAGTCGCCCAGCGCGACGATGCGATCGTCGGCCGTGGGCGCGCGCCCTGGGGCCGGCGTCGCCGGCTCCGCCGCCATTGCCGTCGCCGTCACCATGGCCGCCACCGCCACTCTCCCTGCCCGCTTCGCCGCCATGACTGTCCCTCGTGTTCGCGTCTCCGACCTCGATCCGCCGCCACACCGCGGCCGGCCTACCGCCCGGCCAGGTAGGCGTCAAGCCGGGCGCCGTACCCGACCGACCGCACCAGCTTCATGAACCTACGCCCGTACTCGACATAGTTGGCGTAACGGATCTGGTCGGGCGCCGTGATGCTGGCATCGTGGTACACCACGGCCAAGTGCGGCTCCATCGAGAAGCCGCCGTCGTAGCCGGTGTCAAGCAGATCCTTGACGATGCGCGCGACGTCGCCGACCCCCTCGCCGGGAAAGGTGAAGACCGACTTGCCCGTGCCCTCGTCCCACCGCCCGTCCTTGATGTGCACATAGGCGATGTGCTCCCGGACATGCCGGTAGAACTCCCACGCCGACTGCTTGGGATGGGGCTCGGGCGTGGCGCGGTCGTCGCTGAACACCGGGTTGCCAGTGTCAAAAACCAGCTTCAAGCCGGGGACGTTTTCAAGCATCCGCAACGTGAAGGGCCAGCCCATGCCGCCGTAGTTCATGCAGTTCTCGTGCACCGGGGTCAGCCCGGCATCGCTGAACAGGCGCTGCAGCTCGCGCAGCCGGCGGAAGCGCTCCTCGGCCATCTGGTCGTCGGGGCCTCGGCCCGGCAGCACGGCAAAACTCATGATGCGCACCAGCTTCGTGCCCAGCCGCTGCATCCGCGGGATCGCCCGCCGCGCCTCCGCCAGCGAGCTGTCGAACGGCTCGTCTATCTTCTTGCCCCAGTTGGCGATCGCCGACCCGAAGCAGTTGATGCCGACGCCGCCGGTGGCCAGCTTCTCGCAGACGGCATCGAACGCGGCGTCGTCAATGTCGGTGATGTTCTTCCCCTCGATCCCCCGCGATTCGATCCAGCGCCAGCCCAGTTCCCTTGTCGCACGGATCTGGGCGTCAATCGAAGCGGCCGCTTCGTCGGCAAAACCGGTCAGGTACATGGTTGGCCTCCTGCAAGTCCCGAGGCGGCGGCGACCTCGCCTGCCGCCGACGACGGGGTCAGAACGTCCCCTCGACGTTCATCACCCGCGCGGGCGCCTTCTTGGCGTACGTCGAACCGTTGACCTTCTCCTGCAACTTGGCGCAGAACTGCTCCTCATCCACCGGCAGGTTCACCCAGGCGTCCGTCCACGCCGACAGCAACATGGCATTGGAGATCTGCAGGCTCTTGATCCCCTCCTCGCCGCGCGCCACCAGCGGGGTGCCGCGGACAATCGCGTCAATCCACTTGCGGGTCACCACCTCATGCTCCGGGCCGGGGGCGCCGGCGGGCACCTTGCACTCCCAGACTTCGGGCCGGTCGAACCCGCCCGGCGCGGTGCGCAGGAAGCCCTCGACGCTCTTCACCGTCCGCCAGAAGGTGATCCGGTCGTCTTCGAGCACCACCTTGCCGCGGTCCCCGGTGATCTCCAGCCGGTTGGTGCCGGGCGCCTCGCCCGTGGTAGTGATGAACACACCGGTGGCGCCGTTCTCGTACTCGGCGTAGGCGGTGACGTCATCCTCAACCTCGATGTGGTGGTACTTGCCGAAGCCGCAGAATGCGCGGATGCGCGCCGGCACGCCGCAGTACCACTGCCACAAGTCCAGGTTGTGCGGGCACTGGTTGATCAGCACGCCGCCGCCCTCCCCCGCCCAGGTCGCCCGCCAGTCGCCGCTGTCATAGTACGACTGCGTCCGGAACCAGGACGTGATCAGCCACACCGAACGCCGCAACGCCCCAAGCTCGCCCGAGTCAATCAGCTCCTTCAACTTGATGTGCACCGGCCGCGTGCGCTGGTTGAACATCACGCCGAACACCCGGTCGCTCTTCGCCGCCGCCTCGTTCATCTCCCGCACTTGCCGGGTGTAGACGCCGGCCGGCTTCTCCGACATGGCATGGACGCCGTTCTTCAGCGCCTCGATCACCAGCGGCGGGTGGAAGTAGTGCGGCGTGGCGATCAGCACCGCGTCCACCGCCTTCGCCGCAAACAGCTCGCCCGACGAGGCAAAACGCCGCACCCGCTCCCCGAACGCCGTCTCCGCCACCTTCAAGCGCGCCGGATTGACGTCGCAGACCGCCGCCAGCTCCGCCTCGGCAACCGTGCCCTTGAACAGGTACTGCGCATGGTAGCTGCCCATGCCGCCATAGCCGATCACGCCCACTCTCACCTTGCTCACGCGACGTACTCCTTGCTGTCTGAGGCCCGGGCTGGTCCACGGCGGCCCCCAGGGGTTGCCCGCCCCGTGAAAGAGCGTCAAGTATAAACGCCCAACCCCCGCCTGTCGAGTCCGCCCGCCCCGCCGCCCGAGGCCGCCGCCAACCTACGGAACCCCGGCCAGGGACGTCAGCCGTGACTTGAAGTCAGCAAACTCCTCGCCCGATCCCTTCACGAGCTCCGATAGGCGGAAGAACCGGTCGGTCGAAGGGGACTCGCGACTCAACACCCCCTCGCGGAACGTGCTGACATTGACGATCGTCCAACACTCGACAAACCCCCGCTTGCACGCCTTCTGATGGCTCTTCTCGGCTTCGCCGATGCGGTTGTGAATGTTGGAGTAGTCACGCCCACCCTTGATCTCGACCGCGATGATGTTGCGGTTCGCGCCAGTGGAGAGCAGTTCATGGATCACAATGTCAGGATCGGAAGCAAACTGAATGGTCACCCGGCGGCCCGCTGCGTTGCGGATCACGATGTGGGCGTCAGCCTCCTCGACGATGTGGGGCTTGAGCAGATCCCGAATCAGGTCAAAAACCTGCCGCGTTCCCCGCTCACCGATGAGATTGTTCACGCTGCCACGAAGCTGGGCGCCCAATGTCAGCAGTGCCAGATCGTTCAGAAACCCTGCGCTCAGCCGTCGAGTCCCAATACTCTCCAGCAAGGCGACCCCCGCCCCCGCCATGGCCTGGCAGAACGCCGGCAAGAGTTGTTCACCTGTGCGGCCAACGGTTCCTCTCTCCTCCATCATTCTTAGGGGCGCTGTTCCCGCGTCCCTTGTGTAGAACGCCTTCTGGCTGTACCCCATCACAAGCCGGTAATAGCCAACAAGGGTGGGGGCGTAGCGCAAGAGCACCGGTACGGGGAAGACCAGTTCCGCCCGCAACCCATTCGTCGCCATCAGCAGACGCCCCCGCGCAGGCACAATCTCGGCGGTCTCCCGGTCAAGGCCGTCGATGCCCACAGCTCCGACCGCTTCCAGCAAAGCCGGTTGCAGGATCCGGGCACGCCAGTAGACGAGCCTCTCGGCGAGAGCCATCTGTATGTCCGGCTCAGGCAGCGTGATAGTCATGCGTCGTCACCTTGGCGAAGAGGTTGGCCAAACGCCGGGCGGCGATGTTCACATAGTCCGGATGGAGTTCGATGCCGACGAACTGACGCCCACGGCGCTGGCACACCACCCCAACCGTCCCAGCGCCGAAGAACGGATCCAGCACGTAGTCGTCCTTCGCCGACCCGGCAAGTATGCAGGGTTCGACGAGAGCCGGGGGGAACGTCGCAAAGTGGGCTTCCCGGCAAGGCTCGGTGTTCACGCCCCAGACGCTCCGCCGATTGCGGGGCCTGCCATCTCCGTCCGACTTCTCCTGAATCGCCAGGTGGTCATAGTAGTAGTCCTCGCGCTGCGAAAAAAGAAACAGGTACTCGTGGGAGCGCGTTGGCCTGTCCTTGACACTTTCCGGCATGGCGTTGGGTTTCTCCCAGACGATGTCGCTCCGCAAGAACCAACCGTCCTGCTGCAGGGCGAATGCCATACGCCATGGTACCCCAAGCAGGTCTTTGGGCTTCAGCCCTTCGGGCGTGTCCGGCCGCACCGACATCGCACGGGCCGGGTTCTTCTTGTCCGGGGCACGCCAGCCACGGTTGCCGCTGGTGTAGCCGTCCCCGATGTTCAGCCAGAACGTGCCGTCGGGCCGCAGAACACGGCGCATTTCGCGGAAGACGGTCACGAGTCGGTTGATGTACTGCGGCAGCGTGGCCTCCAGCCCGATCTGCCCGGCGATCCCGTAGTCGCGCAGTCCCCAATACGGGGGCGACGTCACGGCGCAACGCACACTGGCGGTCGGCAGACGTTCGAGGATGCGCTGGGCATCCCCGAGCAGGATCATCGACCCCTGCAGGACAATCTCGGGTGGCGTGACGGTACGGGCGTCGTGTATGGCCAACACACCTTCCGCCCCCGCGCCCTCCGGATACCTGTCAACTGTGCGCATAACGTCCCCCTCTGCCTACCGCAACATGACTTGCCCGCCGGTGACCGGCAGGGCCTGGCCGGTCTCGTACTGCTGCTCGATGACATAGAAGATCGCCTTCAGCACATCCTCCGGCCGGCACCCGCGCCCCATCGGCACCTTGGCTTCGTAGGCGCGCTTCACGTCCGCGACCGTCTGCGCGCCCTCGACCTTGCCGCTGCGCAGGTATTGCACGAAGAGTCCGCGTTCGGGATCGCTCCACAGCGGCCCCTCGAAGTAGTTGCCCGGGCAGATGCTGTTGACCTTGATGCGGTCCTCGACCAGCTCCTTGGCGAAACTCTGGGTCAGGCCGATGCCGCCGAACTTGCCCCCGGCATAGGCAGCGTTGCGGTTGCTGCCTTCGAGCCCGCTCTTCGAGTTGATCTGGATGATGTCCGACCAGGCGCCCGCCCCCGCCGCATTCTGCGCCGCCATCACCGGCGCCACCTGCTTGACGCACAGGAAGTACCCGGTGTAGTTGACCTTCGTGACCAGCTCCCAGTCGGCGAACGAGAGGCTCTTCAGGGAACCCGCCCGCAGCACCCCGGCATTGGCGATCAGCACGTCAATGCCGCCGCAGGTGGCCACCACCTCGCGGACCATCGCCGCCACCGAGGCCTCGTCGGCCACATTCACCGCCACGCCGAACGCCACCTCCGCCCCCGCCTCCCGGCAGATCGCCGCCGCCTCGGACTTCGCCCCCTCGACGTTCAAATCCGCCAGGAACACCACCGCCCCCTCGGCCGCCATCCCGCGCGCGATCCCCAGGCCGAACCCCTGCGCCGCACCCGTCACCACGCAGACCTTTCCGGCAACCCGCCTGGCCGCCGCCTCCCCCGCCCCGACCTTCTGGCGGTACGACTCCACCTCCCAGTTCTCGATGAAGGAGCGTTCGCGTTCGTCCAGACAGCGCGGCCCGACGAAGGCCGCCGTGAGCTGCTGCACCAGCGCCGCGTCCCGCCCCGCCACCAGCGCCGCCCGTGCGGCCTTGAGGCTGTCCCCAATCCCGAAGACCGCCCGCCCCGCAACCGCAGCCAGACGCGGGGCGTACCCGTGCTGACGGACAAAGCCGGCCATCGCAGCCGGCGTCAGCTCGCCCGTGTACGGATAGGATTTCGCGTAGACGATGTGATCCGGGCTGAGCGGCCCGATGGCGGGCGCGAACCAGTCCGCCCCCGCCGCCACCGTCGCCGGCCCCCCCCCCGCC
>MVZH01000216.1 GCA_002068325.1 Lentisphaerae bacterium ADurb.BinA184
GGGCCTGCCCCGCCGCCCCCCCCCGTCCGCACACCCCGCCGGCCAACCGACCGCCCCGGAACGCGGGGACACCACACTCGTTAGGTCTGTCCCCGTGAGACGTTCTCGGGGTCTGTCCCCACAAGGACGGAACCCGCCTGCCACGCTCGTGGGGTCTGTCCCCGTGAGACGTTCTCGGGTCTGTCCCCATGAGACGGCGCCTGCCTGCGGCCGCCCGCCGGGTCTGGCTTGCGTGCCGCCTCCCACGCACTATCTTGGCCGCTGGATCGTGTGGCCACGGCCTGCGGAGGACGACCGGAAATGACCCCGCGTGAGCGCTATCTGTCGTGCATGCTGTTCGGAGACCCCGACCGCGTGGAGCTGTGCCCGGGCGGCGGGCGCCGTTCGACCCTGGCGGCCTGGCACGCCCAAGGGCTGCCCGAGGACGTCTCCGACTACAACGAGTACGCCTACCGGCTGGCCGGCGGCACCCACGACTGGCCCCGCGGCGGCCCCGGGTTCCCGGTCAACGAACGCCTCATCCCGACGTTCGAGGAGAAGGTGCTCGAGGTTCGGGCCGACTCGCAGGTCGTCCAGGACTGGAAAGGCAACGTCTGCGAGATCGGGCTGGAGTACTCGACCGAATACCTGCGCAACGCCCTCGACTTCGTCACCCGCCGCTGGATCAAGTGCCCCGTTGAGAGCCGCGGCGACTGGGAACAGATGGAGGCCCGGTACGACTCGGACGCCGCGGCCCGCCTGCCGTCCGACCCGGCGGCCCTGGGGCGCACCCTGGCCGCCCGCGACTGGCCGGTGGGGCTGCACTTCTCGGGGCCGTTCTGGCAGCTGCGTGAGTGGCTGGGCTTCGAAAGTCTGTGCACGCTCCTGATTGACGACCCGGACTGGGTCCACGAGATGATCCTTTTCTGGGAACGGCACGTGGCCCGGCTACTGGAGCGCGCGTTCGCGCACGTCATCCCCGACTTCGTCTGGCTGTCGGAGGACATGGCCTACAAGGAGCACGCCATGATTTCGCCGGCCATGGTGCGGGAGTTCCTCCTGCCGACCTGGCGCCGCTGGGGCGAGATCGTGCGGGGTGCCGGCGTGCCGGTCTACGGCATGGACTCCGACGGTCATGTCGGCGAGCTGGTCCCGCTGTGGATCGAGGCTGGGCTGAACGCCTGCGACCCCATCGAGGTCGCCGCCGGCAACGACCTGCCCGCCTTCCGCCGGGCCTGCGGACGGAAGATCGCCTTCCGCGGCGGCGTCGACAAGCGCGCCATGGCCCGCGGGGGGCGCGTGATCGAGGCCGAGATCGAGCGCCTGGCCCCAGTGGTGCGCGACGGCGGCTACGTGCCGTCGTGCGACCACGGCGTGCCCGCCGACGTGTCGTGGCCCAACTACGTGCGCTACGTCGGGCTGCTGGCCCGCGTCACCGGATGGCTGTGATCCAGGACGCCCCCCGCCCCGCCCTCGCGGGCGCGCCGTTGCAAAGCGCCGCGCGCATGGCATATTATTGGGCTTGACCGCAACCGCGTGCCGGGATCAGGCGCCCCCGCGGCGCGCGGAACGGTTCCGCTTGGTCGTGAAGAAACGGCGGCCTCCGTGCGGCCAGCCTATCTGAAGAGTGATTCAGCCCCATGCCAACCTATGAGTACAAGTGCCAGGACTGCGGTGGCCGCTTCGACGTCTTCCAGAGCATGAGCGACCGTCCCCTGACGCACTGCCGCCTGTGCAAGACCGGCAGGGTCAAACGCCTGATCGGCACCGGCGCCGGCATCATTTTCAAGGGGTCGGGATTCTACTGCACCGACTACCGCAGCGACGGATACAAGTCCGCCGCCTCACGCGAGAAGTCCTCGCCCGCACCGGCCGCCGATTCGAGCGCCAAGACCGCCGCCCCCGCGGGCGACGCCAAGAGTCCGACGCCGGCCAAGACCACCGGCGGTACGGCTGACTGACGGCCGCGGCCGCCGAGGAGTTGTTCCGATGTTCATCCCCTGTCGCCAGTGCGGGGCCAAGAACAAGCTGGGCGCCATCTTCTGCCGCACCTGCGGGGCAAGGCTCGATCTCAAGATAGCCGACGCCGAGCTGCGCCGCCTGCAGGAGCCGAAGCACGGCCTCGCCCGCATCGTGTCGGCGCTCACGCATGTCCGGCAGGCGGCGGGGATCATCGCGCTGCTGCTGCTCATCCTCGTGCTGGTCGGACTCTTCCTGCGCGTGCCGGTACGCGTCAGCGACAGCCTTGACAACCAGGCCCGCGCCCTGGCCGAACGGAAGTTCCAGGAGGTTCTCACCGCATCGAACGGATCGGGGCGCGCCGCCCAGTTGGAGTACGTGTTCTCGGGCACCGAGGTGACTGTCCTGGCCAACCACTATCTCGGCTTGAGCGAGGCGGCGGCCCGGCAGGACGACCCCGGTTTCGCCCTGCGGCCGGAGAGGATCTGGGTGGAGCTGCTGCCCAGCGGCTACGTCCGCCTTATCCATCAGACGCGAACCGTCAGGCGCCTGTCCATGTACTACACCCTGGTCGGGCGTTTTGTGTTGCGGGACGAGCGGCTGTCCTTCGCCCCGCGCTCGGCCAAGGTCGGCCGGGTGCCCATGCTCGGCCCCCTCCGGCAGGTGGTCTCCGACCGCTTCCGCGCGCTGGTGATCGAGGAAGGCCTGGCTTCGACTCTCGCCCAACGCCTCGACGCCATTGATGTGCGCGGCGACGAACTGACTCTGACGGTCAAGCCGCCCCCGGTGCGCGTGCAGAGGCCGGAGAAAGGCAAGTGACGATGCAAGGGGCTGAGGATAGCAGATGGCAAATCGCAAATAGCAAATAGCAGATGGCAGATCGCAGATGGCAGATGGCAGATCGCAGATGGCAGGCAACACGCCGCAGACAGCACAATGCAGATGGCGCGCTGCAGATGACACAACGCAGACAGCACGACGAAGGCAACACGACGCAGATAGCACAACGCAGATAGCAGACGGCAGACGGTAGAAGGGGAACTCGCGGACTGAAGCCGCAACCTGGCCCGGACTCCTCGAGGCTCCGCAGTCCCGTTCCGCGTCGCCTCCGACCCGCAGAGCAAGCCATGCGAAAAGCCGCCGCCAAACGCAAGACCCGTGAGACCGATGTCGCGGTGGAACTGAACCTCGACGGCGCCGGGCGCGCCACGGTGGACACCGGGCTGCCTTTCATGAACCACATGCTGACGGCCTTCGCCCGGCATGGGTATGTTGACCTGACTGTCCGGGCCCGCGGCGACCTGCCGGTGGACGCCCATCACACCATGGAAGACGTCGGCCTGGTGTTCGGCCAGGCCCTCCGCCAGGCCGTCGGCGAACGCCGCGGCGTCCGCCGTTTCGGCGCCGCCCTCATCCCGATGGACGAAGCCTTGGCCCGCGTCGTCATTGACCTCTCCGGCCGCCCCTGCCTGGTGTACAACGTGCGCACCGACACCCCCGAGGCCGGCGGCATCCACACACGGCTGTTCCGCGAGTTCTTCCAGGGCCTGGTCAACACGGCCGGGCTCACGTTGCACATAGACCTGCTCGCCGGCGACGAAGTCCACCACTGCATCGAGGCGGTGTTCAAGGCCTTCGGGCGCGCACTGGCCGAGGCCGCCTCGGCGGATCCGCGCGGCCAGGACGTTCCGACAACCAAGGGCACGCTGGACTGAGAGGGGCGCCGCAACGTCAACCGGCCCGACGGGCAGGGCCGCATCCGGTCGTCGTTCGCACCAGAGGATGGGAGACCGTTGTTCCGCCCCCCGCACTGAAGCCACGACAGCAAGGCAGTCATCATGGCCGATTACCCACTCGAAACCCTGCGGCACAGCGCGGCCCACCTCATGGCCGCCGCCGTCAAGTCCCTCTTCGGCAACGTCCGGTTCGACATCGGGCCCGCCATCGAGGAGGGCTTCTACTACGACTTCGACATGGAGCACCGCCTGGTGCCCGAGGACCTGAAGCGCATCGAGAAGGCCATGCAGAAGCTGGCCGCCCGGCGGCTGCCGTTCGAACGCCAGGAGGTCAGCCGCGCCGAGGCCGAGGCGCTTTTCCGCGCCGAGGGACAGACCTACAAGCTGGAACGCCTGGCCGACGTGCCCGCCGGCGAGGCGGTCACGCTCTACCGCTGCGGTGAGTTCACCGACCTGTGCCGCGGGCCGCACGTCGAGCACAGCGGCCACGTCAAGGCCGTCAAACTGCTGTCCATCGCCGGCTCCTACTACCGCGGCGACGAGCACAACCCCATGCTCCAGCGCGTCTACGGCACCGCCTTCCCCAGCCAGGAGGAACTCGACGCCTACATCCAGCGCCTCGAGGAGGCCAAGCGCCGCGACCACCGCCGCATCGGCAAGGAACTCGACCTGTTCAGCATCTCCGAGGTGGTCGGCCCCGGGCTGATCTGCTGGCACCCCAAGGGCGCCCGCATCCGCCACCTCATCGAAAGCTTCTGGCGCGAAGAGCACTACGCCAACGGCTACGAACTGCTCTACACCCCCCACATTGGCCGCGCCGAACTCTGGCAGGCCAGCGGGCACCTCGACTTCTACCGCGACTCCATGTACGCCCCCATGGACATCGAGGACACCCCCTACTACGTCAAACCCATGAACTGCCCCTTCCATATCGAAATCTACAAGAGCAGTTCACGCTCCTACCGCGACCTGCCCCTGCGCTGGGCCGAGCTGGGCACGGTCTACCGGTACGAGAAAAGCGGCGTCCTCCACGGCCTCATGCGCGTGCGCGGCTTCACCCAAGATGACGCCCACATCATCTGCACCCCGGAACAGATCGAGGACGAGATCGCCACCGTCCTCCGCTTCAGCCTGGCCATGTGGAAGGCCTTCGGCTTCGCCGAGATCAAGGCCTATCTCGCCACCCGCCCGGAAAAGGCCGTCGGCGACCCCGAGCGCTGGGAGACCGCCCTCGCCTCCCTGCGCAAAGCCATCGAACGCGAAGGCCTGGACTGCCAAGTCGACGAGGGCGGCGGCGCCTTCTACGGCCCCAAGATCGACCTCAAGATCCGCGACGCCATCGGCCGCCAGTGGCAGACCACCACCATCCAGTTCGACTTCAATGAACCCGAACGCTTCGACATGACCTACGTCGCCGCCGACGGCGCCCGCCACCGCCCCTACATGGTCCACCGCGCCCTGCTCGGCTCCCTCGAACGCTTCTTCGGCATCCTCACCGAACACTACGCCGGCGCCTTCCCCCTGTGGCTGTCGCCCGAACAGGTCCGCATCCTCCCGGTCGGCGAAAACTTCCTCGAACTTGCCCGGCGCATCGCCGACGATTTGAAACAACGGCATATCCGGGCTATGGTGGACACACAATCCGATACGATCGGTGCCAAGATTCGCCGCGCCCAGCATGAACGCATCCCCTACATGCTGGTGGTCGGGGCGCGTGAACAGGAGTCCGGACAGGTCTCCGTGCGCAGCCGTGGCGAGGGCGAGCTGGGGGCATGGTCTGTGGCGGCCTTTGCCGACCGCCTGTCGGAAGAGATCGCAGGCAGGAAACCGTAACCAAGGAGGGTCTCACTATCGCTCGCTTGCTTGGCCCGAACGAAAGGCGGATGCGGGGCGAACAGATTCGCCTCGTCGATGAGAGAAACGAGAACGTCGGCCTGATCAGCTTCGAGGAGGGGCTGCGGCGCGCCCAGGCGGCCGGCCTCGACCTGGTCGAGGTCGCCGGCCAGTCACGGCCGGTGGTCTGCCGGATCATGGACTACGGCAAATTCCTCTACGAAGACAAGAAGCAGAGGAAGGAAAGCCACAAGAAACAGCTGCAGTCGAAGCTGAAGGAAATCCAGTTCCATCCCAACATTGACGGCCATGACTACCAGACAAAAGTCGGCCATCTGCTTGCTTTTCTGGAAAAAGGGTTTAAGGTAAAAGTTTCTGTCTTTTTCCGCGGCCGCGAGATGGCGCACCGCGAACGCGGCACGGACGTGCTCAACCGCGTGATCGAGGACACCAAGGCCGTCGGAACGGTCGAGAGCCCGCCCAAGGCGGCCGGCCGCAACATCATCATGTACTTGGCCCCCGGCGCCCAGAAACCACGCCCCGGCCCCAGCGGCCGGACCGAGTGAGGGCGCCCGTGGCCGCCGTCCCCGCCCCTCCGGAGACTGACACCATGCCCAAGCTGAAGACCCGCAAGAGCGCCCTCAAACGCATCAAGCAGACCGGAACCGGCAAGTTCCGCCGCTACCAAGGCGGCAAACGCCATCTGATGACCGGGAAGCGGGCCAGCCGCAAGCGCCGCCTCTCCGGCAGTGCCGAAGTGACCAGCGCCGACCACCGCCGCGTCGCCGCCGCCCTCCCCTACGGCGGGCGCTGACACCGCGACGGCCCGCGCCCCCCACGTAGCCACCGGACCGGCGCGTTGCGGAGTCCGCAACCCGATCGGGAACCAGAGACGGAGAGACTGCCACCATGCCACGGGCAACCAACGCACCTGCATCGAGACTGCGCCGCAAGAGGATCCTGGCCCAGGCCAAGGGGTTCCGCGGCAAGCGCCACCGGATTCTCAGCGACGCCAGGAATGCCGTCGACCGCGCCAACGTCCAGGCCTACCGCGGCCGCAAGCAGAAGAAGCGCCAGTACCGCGCGCTGTGGACGGTGCGCATCAACGTCGCCTGCCGCAAGCTCGGCCTCAAGTACAGCGACCTGATCCACGGCCTCAAGCTGGCCAACATCGCCCTCGACCGCAAGATCCTGGCCGACCTCGCGGCCACCGACGCCGAAGCCTTTGCCGGCATCGTCCAGTCGGCCAAGGCGGCCTTGGCGAAGTAGGCGTCGTCCCGGCAGCCGTGTGCGGCTCGATGGGGTCTGCGGAGTCCGCAGGCCCCCTTTTTTTTGTGGCAGGGATGAGCCGCCTGCCCGACGCCGTCCCGGGCAGGCCGGTTGTCCCCTGCGGCGGGCAGGACGTCGCGGCGGCAGCCCTGTGCCCTCATCCCTGCGGGGCTGCCCCAACGTCCCCGGCGCCCCCCTCCGGGTCTGTCCCCCCTCCGGGTCTGTCCCCCCTCCGGGTCTGTCCCCCC
>MVZH01000217.1 GCA_002068325.1 Lentisphaerae bacterium ADurb.BinA184
GGCCGATGGAAGAATGGCCCCGGAGCCACGCATGGACGTGGCCCACGTCGCCAGCGCCGTCGTTTACATGGCGAGCCTGCCGCTCGACGCCAACGTTCAGTTCATGACCGTGATGGCCACCAAGATGCCCTTTATCGGGCGCGGCTGACACCGAAGTGGCGATGCCCTCGAGGTCAAGGGCTCGCTTCAGATCGGGGGCCGGCGGCGCCGAGGGCAGTTGCCACGGGCTGGCGTCGCCCGATATGTGGCTGCAGCCTCACCCGACGCAGCGCAGGGAAATCAGCATGCAAGGCCTCAAGGCGGCGCCGCGACTCCGCCAGCACGGCGGCGTGCAGGCTGACGCCATGCGTGTCCATGGTGACGGTCGCGGGGAACTCGCAGACCGACAGCTCCCAGATGGCCTCGGGCGCGCCGAAACGTTCGAGCAGGTGGACGCCGTGGACCTCGGTGATGGCGTCGGCGAGGACCTGGGCGGCACCGCCGACCGCCTGGAAGTAGACGCAGCCGTAGCGCTGGCAGGCGGTCAGGGTCGCCTCGCCCATGCCGCCCTTGCCGATGATGCCGCGCAGCCGGAAGCGGGCGATCAGCGCCGGCATGTAGGGTTCCTCGCGGCTGGACGTGGTGGGGCCGGCCGCGGTCACCCGCCAGGCGCCGGAGGGTTCCCGCACCACCACCGGGCCGCAGTGGAAGAGGACGGCGTTGTCGAGGGCGCAGGGGGCGTCGCCGCCGCCGGCCAGGTAGTGGTGGGCGGCGTCACGGGCGGTGAAGAGGCGGCCGCTCAGGCGCACGGCGTCGCCCGCGTGGAGGGCACGGGTGGCGGACTCGTCGAGGGGGAGGCGCAGGCTGGCGGGGGGGCGGGTCACTGGAGCGCTTCGGCGGGGCGGCTCTGGGGGGGCGTGTCGAAGTGGTAGATTTTCTCGTTGGCCCGGCACCAGCCGAACTTTTCGCGGGCCACGCGTTCGACGGCGGCGGGGTTGGTCTTGAGCGCCTGGATGCGCTGGCGGACCTCCTGCGACCGCAGATCGACCTGGAGCAGGCGCTGTTCGAGTTCCTCGGCTTCGCGACGGCTCTGCTTGTAGTCGGCGTAGGCCGGCAACAGCACGTAGGCCATGCCGCAGATGACCAGGATGACCACGGCGGCAAAGACGAAGTTCTCGCTTTTCATGTGCCCTTGCTCCGCGGTTGCCGAGTGGGAACACGCACCGGGCCGCCGGCCGGGAACCCGTCCCGAGGCCGATGCGGTTACTGTACTATAGCACGGACCGCAAACTGCTTCAAGTACAGGTCGCCGCCGTACGACTTGGTGGCCACCAGGTAGACATCGAGGGGGTCGCCGGGGCGGATCTGGCGCAGGAGCGCGGCGAGGGCGGGCAGGTCGCGCACCGGGCGGTTGCCGATCTGCACGATGATGTCGCCGCGCCGCAGGTCCCAGAGGGCAAACTCGCTGCCGTCGAGGATGTCGCTGATGGCCAGGCCCTGCACGGTGGCGGGCAGGCCGAGGGCCTTCTGCAGGGCCGGGGTCAGCTCCTGCACCTGCAGGGCCAGGCGTTGCCGGATGAGCTGTTCGTCCGTCATCTCGCGGACCGTCACCGCCACCGGGCGGGGGCCGCCGACATCGAGGGAGACCTTTTCCCTGGGGGTCAGCCGCCAGAGGATCTGGCCGACCTGCAGGGCGTGCGCGACCGGGTGGCCGTTGACGGCCCGGATGCGGGTGCCCGGCTTCAGCCCGGCCTCCTCCGCCGGCCCGCCGGGCAGCACGCTTCCGACCACGACCTCGGCGGTGTCCTCGCGCACCGTCGTCTCCACCGTGAACCCCGCCACCCCGGTGCCGAACTTGCCGGGGACCAGCCAGCGCGAAACCACCTCCTCGATGCGGCGCAGGGGGATGGCGAAGCCGATGCCCTCGGCGTCCCGCCGGATGGCCAAGTTGATGCCGATCAGGTCGCCGTCGAGGTTGATGAGAGGGCCGCCGCTGTTTCCCGGATTGGTCGCGGCGTCGGTCTGCAGGATGTCGTTGAAGGTGACCGTGCCCTCGCTGATGCTGCGGTTCTTGGCGCTGAGCACGCCGGTGGTCACGCTGTGCCCCAGTCCGAAGGGGTTGCCGACGGCGACCACGGTTTCGCCGAGCAGGGCGTCGTCAGGCCGCGCGAAGCCGACGGCGGGCAGGACGGTGCCGGCGGGCAGGTTGGTGATCTGGAGCAGGGCGAGGTCGTGGGTGCTGTCGGCGGCGACCAGGCGGGCCGGGCAGGTCTGGCCGCTGAACAGGCGGATTTCGATATTCGAGGCGCGTCGCACGACGTGGTTGTTGGTGATGAGCAGGCCGGCGGGGTCGACGATCACGCCGCTGCCCAGGGGCACGGACTGGCGTTGCAGCCGGACCGGCGTGCCGAGGAAGAAGTCGTTGAAGAACGGCTCGAAGGGGTCGGAGACGCGCACGATCTGTTCGGTGGCGATGTTCACGACGGTCGGGAGCACTTTCTGCACCGCCATCACCACCGGCGTGAGCCGTGCGCTGCCCGCCGCCACGGCCGGCCCCTCCGCCCGCGCCGCCACGGCCGGGAGGCCCATGGCCAAAATGAGCACAATAATACGCATACCTCTTGCAGTCATCTTTTTATGTGCTATCGTTGAGGCATCTTCACTCGAAGCCGTTGCCCCCCGGCGCCCTGCCGGCACCGGCCGGCCACGAACCACGGAGGTACAACCATGGACACCGCCGCCCGCATCACCTTGGTCCGTCAACTCCTGCACGCCGTCTACCTTCCCCTGCTCCGTGAATCGGGCGAGACCGCCGAGGCCCAGATTCTCAGGGAAGATAGCGGGAGCGGGGCAAGGTGTCAATTCAGCGAGCGCTTTTTGCAGGCCGTGTGGAACGAGCAGCGCCTGCGGGCCCCCCTCCACACGGTGGACGGGCGCCCCCTCAGCGTCGTCACCCCGGGCACGTGGAACTTGGGGCCGGGGCCGGACTTCTCGCAGGCCACGCTCCTGCTGGCCGGCACCCCGGTGACCGGCGACGTCGAGATCCACCACGCCGTGGGCGATTGGCACCAGCATGGCCATGACCGCGACCCCCTCTACCGCAACGTCGTCCTGCACGTCGTCTGGCAGGCCCGCCCCGAGGATCTCCGCCCCGAGCTGCCGCCCTGCCTGAGCCTGCGCGAGCTGATCGACCGGCCCTGGCCCATCCTCTCCGGCGAGTTGCAGATGGACGACTACCCCTACGCCCGCCAGGTGGCGCCCGGCGGCTGCGCCCGCGAGCTGGCCGCCCAGCCCGACGACCGCCTCCGCCTGCTGCTCCAGGTGGCCGGGCTGGCCCGCTTCGCCGAAAAGTCCAACCGCCTGCGCCGCGACATCGTGGCCAAGGGCGCCGACCAGACGCTCCACGAGGCCTTCTTCGACGCCCTCGGCTACCGCGCCAACCGCCTGCCCTTCCGCCGCCTCGCGGAGGCCGTGCCGGCGCGCGAGATCGAGGCCATGGCCGCCGACGGCACCGAGCTGGAGGCCGCGCTCTTCGGCACCGCCGGCCTGCTCCCCGACCCGGCGCGCGGCACCCTGCCCGTCGCCGGACGCGAACTCGCCAAACAGCTGTGGGACGCCTGGTGGCGCCAAGGCCGAACCCCCGTCCCGCTGGCCTGGAAGCGCGCCGGCCAGCGCCCGTTCAACCGCCCCGAGCGCCGCCTGGCCGCCGCCTGCCTGCTGTTGCACCGCTGGCGCGGCCGCCCGGCCGAGTGGCTGCTGACCACGGCGACCGAATCCCCGACCGCCCTCGAACTGCGCCGCCGCCTGCGCACCGGGTTCGCGGTCGCTGGCGACGGCCTGCTCGGCCTGAGCCGCAAACTCGTACGCGAGGGCCGCCTCCTGGGGGACAGCCGGGTCAGCGACATCGTCGCCAACGTCATCCTCCCTTTCCTTCGCGCCTGGGCCGTGCACAACCGCGACCCCCGCCTCGAACGGCTGAGCGAGGAGGCCTTCCTCGGCCTGCCCCGCCTGCAGGAGAACCGCCTCCTCATCCAAGCCGTGCACCGCTTCCTCATCCCGCCCAGCCGGGCGCGGGACGTGGTGCGCACCTGCTGCGAGCAGCAGGGCCTCCTCGACCTCTACCGCAATTTCTGCCTGGTGCCTGGCCGCTGCTGCGCCTCCTGCCGCCTGGCCAGGGCATGGGCGCTTGCATCGGAGCCGGTTGCCGGGTAAATTCCCCCCTCTGGTTGCTTGACTCCAGACGCCGGCCCGCCGGGTCATGATGCGACGCGACCCATGAAATACGCCATCATCGGCGACATCCATGCCAATTACGAAGCCTTGACCGCAGTTGTCGAGAAGGCCCAGGGCCTGGGTGCCGCGCGCTTCTGCTGCATCGGGGACATCGTCGGCTACAATGCCAACCCCGTCGAGTGCATCGACCTGCTCCGGTCGCTGGACGTCGAGGTGGTGGTGCGCGGCAACCACGACGAGTATGCCTGCACGGAGACCGATTTCGCCGGGTTCAACCCGCAGGCGGCGTGGGCGGCGGAGTGGACGCGGGAGCACCTGTCGCGGGAACACAAGGCGTGGTTGCGCTCACTGCCGCTCGAACAAACGGTCAACACCCGCCTGATGCTGGTGCACGCCACGCTGGACACGCCGGGCAACTGGGGCTACGTGTTCGACAAGTGGCATGCGGCGGCCTCCTTCAACTACCAGCGCCCCCAAGTCTGCTTCTTCGGGCACACCCACGTGCCCTCGGTGTTCGACAAGTGCGGCCGCGTCTCGGTGCCGACCGGCGACGTCATCACCCTCGAAACGACGCACAAGTATATGATCAACGCGGGCAGCGTGGGCCAGCCCCGCGACGGCAACCCGCGGGCCGCCTTCGCCCTTTACGATGCGGACGAGAAGCGGGTCGAGCTGCACCGCGTGGCCTACGACGTGGAGACCTGCCAGAAGAAGGTCCGCCAGGCGGGGTTGCCGGAACGGCTGGCCGCGCGGCTGGCGAGCGGGCGCTGAGCGCGCCGGGGTGCGCGGGTCGGCGGTGAACATCCTGATCGTCAAACCAAGCAGCCTGGGGGATGTGATCCACGCCTTCCCGGCCGTGCGGCTGCTGAAGGCACGGTTCCCCGAGGCCACGCTGTCGTGGGTGGTGAACGACACCTACGCCGATCTGGTGGGGCTGTGCCCCGACGTGGCGCATGCGCTGGCCTTCCGGCGGCACCGCTGGGCGCAGCCGCGCCGCTGGTCGGAGGTGATCGGCTTCGTGCGGGGGTTGCGCGCCCGCGAGTTCACCGTGGCGGTCGATCTCCAGGGGCTGCTGCGCAGCGGGCTGATTGCCCGTTTCAGCGGGGCCCCCCGTCGAGTCGGATTTGCGGCGGCGCGCGAAGGGGCCGCACGCTGCTACACCGAACGTGTGCTGACGCCGGCCAACGTACGGCATGCGGTGGACCGCAACGTCTTCCTCGTGCGGTCGGCCTTCGGCATCGCCGACGCCACGGTGGCCTGGAGCCTGCGGTCGGCCCCCGACGCCCAGGCCGACGCGGCGGCGCTGCTGGGCCGCCACCGCCTCGAAGGCCACCGTCCGCTCATCGGTGTGGCCCCGGCCGCCCGCTGGCCCTCGAAAACCTGGCCCCCTGAGTTCTTCGCCGACGTCATCGGCCGGGTGTCGGCCGGGCTCGACGGCGCGGCGTTCTGGCTGTGCGGCAGCGAGTCTGAAAGAGCGGTCGGCGAGGCGGTGCGCGCGGCCGGCGGCGACGCCCGCCCGGTCTCGCTGATGGGCGAGTCGAACCTGCTGACGATGGTGGAACTGTTGCGCCGGACCGACGTCTTACTGACCAACGACAGCGGGCCGATGCACGTGGCGGCGGCGGTGGGCACGCCGACCGTAGCTCTCTTCGGCCCGACCGACCCCGCCTTGACCGGCCCCTACGGCAGCGGCCACCGGGTCTTCCAAGGCCACTGCCCGCACGGGCCGTGTTTCGAGCGCACCTGCCCGGCGGCGACGCCAGGCTGTCAGCGCAGCGTCTCGGCCGCGGCGGTGGCGGCCGCCGTCGTCGAGGCCGGTCGCAGGGGCAAGGCGCCCGACCGGCCGTCTGGACCGCCGGCCACGATACCCGGGTGAAGCCGCCCAGGAGGTAGGAACCATGCTCTGCGTCATCCGCCCGCCGTCCCGCCGCGTGCTGGCCGCCATGCTCATGCTGGCAGGGGGGCTCGGCCGGCCCGCCCTCGCCCAACTGCGCCTGGGCGCCGCCACCGACCGCGACCGCTACATCGCCTACGAACCCATCCAGCTCAGCCTGCGCATCCGCAACGACTCCGGAAACGCCCTCACTTTCGAGGAATACCCCGGGCGCGAGGCTCTCCGGCTGACCTGCCAGCGGGACGGCGTGCTGCGGCCCGAAACCCGCAACGCAACCGCGCTGATCGAAGGCCTCCAGCTGGCCCCCGGCCAAGAACGAGTCCTGACCGTGCAGATCAATGAGAACTTCACCGTCGCCAAGGGCGGACGCTACGAACTCACCGCCCAGATCGGGCACCCGCGTTTCCGGTTCGACTTCCGAACCCAGCCGATCCTGTTCGAGGTGCTCGAGGGCGCCCCGGAGTGGACCCGCGAGCTGGGCGTGCCCGAGCTGGACGACGCGGCCCCGATCCGCGACCGCCAGGTCAGCCTCCTCGTCGTGCCCGACAAACCCTACCCCATCTACGCCCTGCAGGTTCGCGACGACGAGTTCATCTACGCCTTGAAACGCCTCGGCCGTCGCATCATCGCCGCGCCGCCGGACTGCGACATTGACGCCATGAGCAACATCCACATCCTGATGCGCCTCAGCTCGCGCCTCTTCGTCCACCGCGTCTTCGACTACAACGGCGGCCTCAAGCAGGAGGGGTTCCGCGTCCTCGACAACACCACGCCAGGGCTGTACCGCGATCCCGACAAGGGGGTCATCCGGGTGGTGGGCGGCAGTGCGGCGGTCGAAGGGACGGATTACACGATCCTGCCCGGCGGCGAAGC
>MVZH01000218.1 GCA_002068325.1 Lentisphaerae bacterium ADurb.BinA184
TTCGCCGCCTCGTTCACCCAGACGGACACCACCGAGGCCGGACAGACCACCACCGCCCCGCGCCGCAGCCCTCCCCCCGCCGGCTCCCCACGCCAGCGGCGGTCCGCCTCAAGCCGCGCCTCGAGCAACGCCAGAACCTGCACGGTCTTCCCCAGCCCCATGTCGTCGGCCAGGATGGCGCCGACCCCGTAGGCCGCCCGGTCGGCAAGGAAGTCGAACCCCGTGCGCTGATAGTCGCGCAACCGGGCCGCCAAGCCGTCCGGGAGGGGGGGGATCGCGGGGGCGGGTTCGGCCAGCAACCTCTCGGCGCACCGGCGCCCACGTTCATGCAGGACTGCCCCCTGCTCGCGCTGCATCCGGCCGATCGCCTGCCGGGCTTCGGGCCGCAACAGGCGGTTCTCGCCGGCCGCGTCGAAACCGCTTCTGGCCAGCTCGCGTGCCGCGGACGCCAACTCCGCCAGGTCAAGGCGCAGCCAGCCGCCCGCGCGCGTCCGCAGAACCGTGCTCCCGCCGCGCACCGCGTCCGCCGCCTCGGCGGCGGTCAGCGACTGCCGGCCGTCGGGCGTGACCCAATCGTGGCGCAGCTCGACAAACCGCTCGCCGTCCACAGCCATCAGCTGCGGCTTCAGCGTCAACGGCCCGGACAGCAGCCCCGCCAACGCCGGCGACGCGTGGCGCGACACGCCCTCGGGCAACCCGTCCCACAGGGCCACAAGCTGGGTGATCGCCTCGCGGCCGGAAGGCATCCGCAACCGGCCCGGCCCAACCGGCGCCCCCGGCAGGCGCTTGACCAGGCGTTGGACAGCCCCCAGGTGCGGCGAGGTCTTGACCACGACCGCGAAGCGGCCGCCGATGTCGCGGAGCGCCGCCGGCGCCTTCAGCGTATCCAGCCGGAGCGGCACGCCGTCGAGAGTGAGCGAGACCACGATCTCCGCCTCCTCGGCCTCCGCGGTGACGGCCAGTTGGGCGGGCGCCTCCTGCCGCTCGACCAGGTCGCCGCACAGCAGGTCGAGCCGGTCGTCAATCAGGGCCGGCAGATGCTCGCAGACGTGCGCCCACCGCATGCGCGGCGACTTGTGCGCGAAGACCTCGCCGACAATCCCCGCCGGCAACGGACAGTCCAGCCGGAGCCGGTACCCGTCGAGCAGGAGCGGCCCGGGGCCGCCCGCCAGCCGCGCCGCGACCTCGTGGAAGGGCGCGCGCCGGCCGCCCGGCAGGACCACCACCAGCCGGACCTCCACCCAGTCCTCGCCGGCCGCGCACAGCTCGACTTCGACGCCGGCCGTGTGGCTGCCCTGCATGAGCGGCTGCTGCGTCGAGCGCTCGATGAAGCGCCCGGGGCTGTCCGCCCACTCGCCCTGCCAGGCCTCAAACTCGTCGGCCCGCAGCTTGAGGACATTGAGGTTCTGCCGGATCTCGGGGCGACTGCGGATCCGTCCCGACAGCCAGGCCAGGAAACGGCGGTCGCGGTCGTCCCAGGCCGCCGGCGCCCGTTCGCTCTGGCGGCAACGCAGGGCGAGGTTCAGGACCTGTTGCAGGCGCAGCATTTCGCGCCGCTCGTTGCGGAACAGGTAGAAGCGGAGCGCGACCACGCCGTCCTCGTGGTGTAAGTCGGCCTCGACATGCAACACCTGCCTCTCGCCGGCGCGTATTTCGACGGCGCGGGCGAAGAGGTCGTCGTGCCGCCCGTCAAGCCGGGGGCCTGTGGTGGTCGCGGGCCGCCGCGGTGCGGCCGCGGGGGCGATTTCCGGGAGCGTGGGCGGCGGCGCGGCCGCCGGGGTTGCGGTGGTGCCGAACCAGTTCTCCGCCTGGCGGATCTGCTCGAAAACCTGGGAGGCGGCATACACATGAGAGCAGTGATCGTTCGGACAGCCGCAGGTGCAGCGCCGCCGCCATTCCCCCTTGACCAGCCGCCACGACGGCCGCTGTCCCGCCACCGTCATGGCCAGACCGCCGTCATCCCACTGGATGTCCCGCGGCCCGCCCTGCGCAAGCACGCGCGCCGCGAGCTGGCGCACGCCGTAGCCAAACGGCGCCCGCAACGACGCGCCGTCCGGCCACTGCGCCAGCCAGGGCGGCGGCACACGCGGATAGTCGAATGGCAGCCTGCGTCCGCTCACACCGAAAACTGCTTCCTCATCTCGGCAAAGAGGCGATCCTCCTCCTCGCGGGTGAGCGGCTTCAAGGCGGTCTCGGCGCCGCTACGCTCCGTCAACTCCACGGGCAACTCCTCGACGAACACGGACGGCCGCCGCACGGACGGCACGCCCGCCACCCGCCGCCGCGCCGCATGGGTGATGATCACCTCCTCCTGCGCCCGCGTCAGCGCCACGTAGAACAGCCGCCGCTCCTCCTCCAGCGAACGCTCGGCCAGCGCCATCCGGTGCGGGAACATCCCCTGCTCCACCCCCACCAGGATCACGACCGGGAACTCCAGCCCCTTGGCCGCGTGCACGGTCATCAGCGTGACCGACGGCCGTCCGTCCCCGGCATCCTCCTTGCGGTCGCTGTCGTCCTGCAGCGTCACCGCTTCGAGGAAGCCGGCCAGCGTCGCCCCGCCCGGCGGCGGGTTGCCGGCGTATTCGGCCACCGAACTGAGGAATTCGTGGACGTTCTCCAGGCGCGCCAGCGCGTCCTCACGGGGTTTGTACATGCGCCCGAGGCCGTCGAGGTAGCCGACCTCACGCAGGTATGTCTCCACCGCCGCCGCCAGGGTGCCCGGCCCCGCCGCCGCCTGGCGGAAACGCTCGACCGCCCCGTGGAGATGCCGCAGCCCCTCGGCCGCGGCCGCCGGCAGCTCGCCGAGGAAACCGGCGTCGGCGATCAGCGTCTGCGCCGGCTGCCCGGTTACCAGCTGCAGCTCGCGGAGCCGCTCGATGCTCTTGTCGCCGACCCCGCGCGGGGGCACGTCAATGACCCGCAGCAGGCTGAGATCGTCCTTGGGGTTGGCGGCCAGCAGGAGGAAGCTGATCGCATCGAGGATCTCGCGGCGTTCGTAGAAGGAACGCCCGCCGACGATCCGGTAGGGGATGCGCAGCCGCCGGAAACGCTCCTCGAACAGGCGCGACTGGCTGTTCGAACGGTAGAGGATGGCGAAGTCCGCATAGCTACGTTTGTGCGTACGCATGCGCTCGGCAATCACGTCGGCGACAAAGCCCGCCTCCGCCTCGTCCGTCTGGGCGCAGACCACCAGGACGGGTTCGCCCTGGCCGCGCTGCGACCACAGGCGCTTGTCATGCCGGTCGGGGTTGTTGGCGATCACCTGGTTGGCGACCGACAGGATGGTGTTGGTGGAACGATAGTTCTGTTCGAGCCGGATGATGCGGGCGCGCGGGAAGTGGTCGGCGAAATGCAGGATGTTGCTGACGTCCGCCCCGCGCCAGCCGTAGATGGACTGGTCGTCGTCGCCGACGGCGCAGAGGTTGGCCGCCTCGCCGGCCAGCAGCGTCATCAGCCGCAGCTGGGCGGCATTGGTGTCCTGGTACTCGTCAATTTCGAGGAAGCGGTACTGGTCACGGTGCGCGGCCAGCACCTCGGGGTGGCGCGTCCACAGGTCAACGACCAGCATCAGCAGGTCGTCGAAGTCGAGCTGGTCCATGTTGCGCATGCGCGTCTGGTACAGGCTGTAGACGCGGCCCAGGGCCGGCGGCCAGGCGGCGGTCTCCGGGATCTCGTCGGGGTGCAGCAGCAACGACTTGGCGCGGCTGATGCTCGCCAGGTAGCCGTCGGCGCCCAGCGGGCCGTTGACCAGCCCGGTCTCGCCGAGGATCGTCTTCACCAGTCCGACCTGGTACCCGCCGGGGGCGATGGCGAAGCCGGGGCTGTAGCCGAGCAGACGGATGTGACGGCGCAGGACACGCGCGCAGAAGGCGTGGAACGTCGAGGCCGTCAGCAGGCGGGCCTGGTCCCGGCTGAGCAGCTCGGCCAGGCGGTCGCTCATCTCGCGCGCCGCCTTGTTGGTGAAGGTCACCGCCAGGACGCTTGCGGGCGGGATGCCCTGTTCGACCAGGTAGGCGGCGCGGCAGGTGATCACGCGCGTCTTGCCGGTGCCGGCGCCGGCCAGCAGGAGGAGCGGCCCCTCGATGGTCGTGACCGCCTCACGCTGCTGCGGATTGAGCGCGTCAAGCCTCAGGCTCATGGCACAGGCAGTCCCGGACTTCGGCAATGATCTCGCCCAGCCCCTTGCCGGGACACCAGCCGGTCAGGCCCCGCAGCTTGGCGGTGTCGGGAACCCGCCGCTGCATGTCCTCAAACCCCGGCTCGTAGGCCTCCGCGTAGGGGACGTGAACCACCGTGGACCGGCTCCCGGTCACCTCGATCACCCTGGCGGCCAGGTCGTTGATCGAGATGGACTCGGACGTGCCGACGTTGAAGATGCCCCCCCCGGCGCGAGGCTCGCGCTCAAGCAGCATCAGGGCGCGCACGGTGTCCGCCACATGACAGAAACAGCGCGTCTGCGTGCCTTCACCAAAGACACGCAACGGCTCGTGCCGCAAGGCGCTGGCCACGAAACGCGGCAGGACCATCCCGTAACGCCCGGTCTGCCGCGGCCCCACCGTGTTGAACAGCCGCACGATCACCGGGTCCAGCCGCCGCTGCTTGTGGTAGGCCAGCGCGAGAAACTCGTCCAAGGCCTTGCTGGCCGCGTACGACCAGCGGTAGTGCGTCGGCGGCCCGATGAGCAGGTCGTCGGTCTCGCGGAAGACCTGACGGGCGGCGCGGCCGTAGACTTCGCTGGTCGAGGCCAGCAGCACCCGCCGCCCGCACCGGGCCGCGCACGCGAACACACTCTCCGAGCCGTGGATGTTCGTCTCGATCGTCCGCACCGGGTCGCGAACCACCAGCTCCACGCCGACCGCCGCCGCCAGGTGGAACACCGAGTCCGACCATTCAACCAGCCCGGCCAGTTCAGGCGCGCTCTCAACGTTCCCCTGCACGAAGCGGAAGCCCGCACGGTCGGCAACGCGGCGGAGATTCGCCATCCGCCCCGTCGACAGGTCATCCATGACCGCCACCTCGTGCCCGGCCTCAATCAGGGCCTCGGCCAGATGGCTGCCGATGAACCCCGCACCGCCCGTGATCAGATACCTCATGCGACAACTCCCTGCCGTGATCTTCTCAGACAACTCGGCGCCTGCGCCCTTCCCCGCCCTCCCCTGCCTGTCGCGCCCCAAGGCGCCTGCAACACCCGCCGCGCCCGCCCGCGAACCCACCGCGAGGCCACCCCGGACACGGCCCGCCAGGGACAGACCCCGCGCTCAGGGGAACCAACATACCAATCGTCTCGAAATAGTCCAGACCTCTCCCTTGGCGCCGGCGGCCCCCGCCGGTACGCCGCACGATTTGGTCAACCATGAGACGATGGGCAGGCGATACGTGCCCGAGGCCCCGTGCAACCACGGCCGCTGTCCGCCTCGACTGCGTGAACCGCGTGTGGGGTGGAGCCTGGAACGCGGCCGGCTACGCCGCCTCGCCGGCGGACGTCGTCGTCTGGCCCGTTGGGAGGGGCGCCAGGGTTCAGGGGGCGATGCAGACGACGCTCTTGAGCGTGCGGATGAGGAGCCGCTCCCCGACGGGAACGGGCGTGGAGCGGAAGCCGTCGAGCTGGTTGCGGCCCAGCTCCTTGCCCTCCCGTCCGGCTTCGAGAATCACCGTCTTGCCGGAATCGCTGCTGAACAGGAGCCGGTTGCCGGCCAGCACCGGGCTGGGGAAGGCGGTGCCGCCCAGCTGCAGGTCGCGCTCGTAGACCGTCTGCCCGCTCTGGGCGTCGAGCACGGTCAGGAATCCGCGCTGGTTGAGGACGTAGAGAAGCCCTTCGTGGCAGGTCGGGGAGGCGTAGTAGCGATCCTTCTTCGGAGTGGCCGTCCACAGCGGTTCAAGCTTGAGGTCGGGGGCGAGGGCGTCGGGCAGCCGGGTGGCGCGGGCCCCATTCTCGTCACAGGCGTAGACAACGCCGTCCTGGACGAGGGCACCTCCCCACGGCAGGTTGACGAGCTGGCGCGCCACAATCGTGCCGTCGGCCACCTTGACCAAATCGCCGCCGCCGGTCACGATGACGTCCTCGCCGGCGACTCGGGCGGCCAGCGGGCTGCCCCAGTTGTTGCCGCCCTTGACGGTCCAGACGGGTTCGCCGTTGTCAGGGTTGAGCGCCAGGATTTCGCCGGCGACATGGAGGATCAGGCGGCCGCCGACGAGGGCCGGGGACGCCGAGTGGCCCCAGTCATGGGTGGGCCGCGGCGTCCGTCGCGCCCAGAGGCGGTTGCCGTCGAGGTCGTAGGCGGCGGCGATGCCGGTGCCGTAGAGGACGAAGAGCCGCTTGCCGTCGGAGACCGGCGTCGAGCTGACGTAGCCGTTGATGCCGTGCGTGGGCGGGTCGCGGAACTTGGCAAGCGTCTTGAGCTGGCCACGCAGGGGGTTCATCCTCTCGCGGAGGGCGCCCTGGGCCTCGCGGAACGTCTTGTCCTTGGCCTGGGCCTCGGCGTTCTCGGCGTTCTCCTTGAGCAGCTTCTTGACCTCGTCCCAGCCCTTGAGGGCCTCGCGCTCCTCGGCCTGGATGGCCTGAAGCTGCTTCTCGACGTCGGTGTACTGCTTGGCCATTTCGGCGGCCTCGGCCTTCTCGGCGTCGCTGAGCAGGTCGGCGAAGACGAGCGTCTTCTCCCAGAGGATCTTCCCGTCGGCCAGGCTGAGCCCGAGCAGCGTCGCCGGCTCGACCGTGATGAAGACGCGCTCGCCGATCACCACCGGAGTGGCATTGCTCCACGACGCGGTGGGCGTGCGCCACTGGACATGGCTCTCGTTGCCCCATTCGAGCGCCGGGCGGGCGTCGGGATAACGGCCCGTGCCGTCGCCGCGC
>MVZH01000219.1 GCA_002068325.1 Lentisphaerae bacterium ADurb.BinA184
CCGGCGACGGCGGTGAGGGGCCGTCGGCACCCGGGCGTCAGCGTCCGCCCCGTGGCCGCCTCTGAGTGTCCTCACGGGTGGCCGTGGCGGCCTTGCGCGGCCATACTACCGGGCCATCGGTACGTCCGTAGCTCAACGGATAGAGCATCTGGCTTCGGACCAGAGGGTTGGGGGTTCGAATCCCTCCGGACGTGCCATTTTCCACTTCCTCACTTACGGCGCCGCCGCAACGGCCCGTCAACTCCTCTCGCGCATGACCGCCACGTCATGGGAACAGGACGCCGCCCGCCTGCGCGAACTCCTCGCCGTGGTCTGATGCCGCCTGAAGCCGGCCGTCCCGGCTCGGCAATGCGCCTGCCTCCTGGGAGCGCCGGTGTCCTCATCGGCATCCCGCGCTCCCGGCCGCCACGCGCGCGCCTGATCCCCAGGCGCGGCCTGCGTCGCCCCCGGCGTTCTGATCTTACCCCGTCCCCGGCCCGCCCTCCTCGGGCACCCGCGGATCGGGTTCGGCCCGGACGCGCAGCGTGTCGTCGCGCTCCGGCAGCCCCCGCGCCTCGACCGACGCCCCGCGGCCGCTCTACGGACGCGCTGCGACCGCGTCCCGCAACTCGTCACTCTCTACGGCGACCGCCACCGCACACCCGCCGATCTCCGCGGTCAGGCCGTCGTCGAGGCAGTACCCCCCACGACTTGCCACACTCACACCGGCTCAGCACCAGTACCGTGTGTTTCCTCATGTCAAGGCATTCGGGGCACTCGATCAGTTCCATCTGTTGTTGAGGGGCGAGCTGCAATCCGGTCCGCGGCGGGCGTGGAAAGACGGGGCCATCTGCTACGTGCTTCAATGGGGTCGCACCCTTGGAGGGCGCGGGAAGCCGGCTGGTATCTGTGGCGACGGCGGCTGTGGGCCGAGGTGCCCGAGGTGCGCTTTGTGCTCTGGACGAACGGCCAGGACGCGCCCGACGACCTGCCCGGCCAGTTCGACCAGGTGCATGTCACCACCTACGAGCAGAAGTCGCTGCGGGTCAAGGAACTGGTGCCGCACGCCCGCGTCTGGGCGCCGACCCCCGACCGCCGGCTGAACGCCAAGCCGACGCCCGACAGCCCGGCGCCGTGCCTGCGGCCCTTTGTCGAGATGGTCGTGGACTTCTACGGCAACATCCATGCCTGCTGCTACGACTGGCGCGGCGACGTGCCCCTGGGCAATGTCCACGATGCCCCCTTCGCCTGGCTCGTGCAGCGCTGGCAGGGCTTCCGCGACTTGGTTGCCGGCCCGGCGATGGCCGATGGTGCCCCAACCCGCTGCCGCACCTGCCCCCAGCGCGCCAGGACTGTGGCCGACTTCGTGCCCGAGGTTGCCTCCCGTGCCCGCGCCTGGCTGGCCGCCCGGAACGGCCCGGCGGTCGGTACCACACCAGGCGTAGTTCTGGTCCACTACCGCATGCCGGCGGATCGGCTGCGGCTGCACCTGGAGCGCAACGCCGCCGCCTACGAGGGCGCACAAGTGTACGTCGTGACCGAACAACCCGTGCAGATCGCCGGCGCGGAGTGCGTCCCGTTTCCGGCCGCCCGGCTGCCGGTCCGCAAGGGCAGGCCGGTGTTCAGCCTGGCGGCCACCAAGAGCGCCGGCGTCGCCCGCGCCCTGGACGCCGGCTGCGATCCCGTCATCGTCACGGACAGCGATGTCGAGATCCCGCCGGACACCATGGCCTGGTTCCGCCAGGTGCCCGCCGGCGCCGCCCGGATCGCCCGCTACGTCATGCGCACCTGGCCCGGCCGGCTCGATGCCCAGGATCACGAGGACACCGGCTGCACGGGCACGCTGGCCATGCGGGCGTCGCACTGGCGGCGGCTGCGCTTCGACGAGCGTTGCGTCGGCTACGGCGGCGAGGACGGGGCGCTGCTGGCCGCCATCCGCGGGGCCGGCCTGGCCACCGACCGCTCGTGCCACGTGCTGCACCACGCCCACACGCCCGGCCACAACCCGCGCCGCGTGCCGGGATCAGGCATCCCCGACTGCTGGAACCGGGACTCGGGCTTCAACCCCAACCTGTTCGCCGTGAACGTGAAGGCCCGCCAGTGCAGGTGATCGGCGTCGGACTGCCCAGGACCGGCACCCGCAGCCTGGCGGAGGCCCTCACGATCCTCGGGTACCGCACGCTGCACTACGCGCCGGATCTGCGCCACGACCGGCGTTGGCCGCGGGTGTTCGACGGCTACGATGCCGCGACGGACTACCCGTGCAGCGGCTGGTGGCCGCAGCTGCTCGGCGCCTACCCCGAGGCCCTGGTGATCCTGACCGTCCGCCGCCAGCTGGCAACGTGGGTCGCCTCGATGGGCCGCCACATAGGGGCCTGCCGAGTGCCGTGCGACCGGAGAAGGCAGGAAGCCGAGGCCGTGCACACCTGCCTCTCCGGCGAGCCGTACCCATCGGCTGAACGCCTGGCTGCGGCCTATACTGAGCACACGGCGCGGGTGCTGGCCGGCATCGATGCTGACCGGCTGCTTATCCTGGCCGTCGACGGCGAGGGGCAGTGGGACGTACTCTGCACCTTCCTTGACAGGCCGCTGCCGGGGATCCCGTTCCCCTGGCTGAACCGCGGCGAAACGCCAGAGACCGCACCACAGCCCGCGCCTTGACTCCCCCGCCGCTCCGCGCTAGGGTATCCCCGCGAGCTAACATCGGACAGGCTCCAACAGGCAGGTGCGGGCGACGCCATATTGGGCGCCTGAGCTGCGGCGAATCCCAGGCACGTCGCAGTCCCCATGGAATGTGTTGGCACCTTTGTTGGTTCCCGACCGCCTGAACCAATACTGTTCAAATCTGTGCGACGCAACCGGCGTTACGGTGCTAAAGCCCTCTAGTTTAGACGGTTACAAGTCCAAAACTGCACAAAGTCGAACCACCCGCAAATGGCCTGTAAAGTCTATGAGCCTTTGAGGTGACGAATGGCCCCAGCGAGATCGGCGCGGCCATCGCCATCGGGATCCGCTTCCCGGCATCGCGATAGCGCTCCCGACTCATCTGCCTTGGACATCCGTGCGCTCCCATCAGGGGCTCCATGCGCGGGCAGGCCGCCCCGCGCCGCAGGCGCTCGCCCCCCCTCTCCAACCAGCCCGTGAGTCCGGGAGACGATCCCGCATTTTTTTTCTTGACTCCGCCCTTGACAAGTGAGAGTACCCCTGTTATTGTTTACGTAATCTTCAATGGTTCCTGTCGAGACTCAGGCAGGGGGCCGGCCGTGACGCAGCGGGATCTGGCACGAATGGTGGGCGTGTCGCAGATGACGGTGTCGCGGGCGCTGAGCGGCGCCGCCGGGGTTAAGCCGGAGCTGCTCAAGGCGATCCTGGCGTCCGCCGCCAAGCATGGTTACAGTCCGGAACGGTACTTCCAGGCGAGGGCGCTGCGCGCGCGGCGGCAGGGCGTCGAGACCCCGACCCACGTCATCTGCGCGATTGTCTATGACACGGCGCAGGGCGGCCAGCACTTCAACGCCCGTGTGCTCCTCGGGGTCGAGACGGTCGCCAACGAAGGCGGCTACGAACTGGTCATCGCGCCGAACGTACGCCATCGCCTGCCGCGGGTCGTCCTCCGGTGTCAGGTTGACGGCGTGGTCTGGCTGCTCTCGCAGATCGACATGCAGGCTGGCCGGGCATCCTGTCCGGTGCCGTGGGTGGGGTTGCTGTACGACGTGCCGGAGACGGACGTGGTACTCATCGACAACGAGGGAGGGGCGGAGGCGATCGGCCGGCACCTAGGCGGGCTGGGACACCGGCGCGTCGGCTATGTCGGGACGAGTTCAGAGCTGGGGCAGGATCGCCTGGCCGGCCTGCGCGCCGGACTGGCGGCACACGGCGGCCAGGTTCCGGAGGAGTTTGTGGCGACCGATCCCTGGGTGGGAGACGAGGAGACGACGCTGAAACTGCTCCGGCCCCTGATGGACAGCCTGCGGGGCCGGGCGGCCGGGGAGCGCCCGAGCGCGATCGCCATGTACAACGACCACATGGCCAGCTTCGCCATCCGCTGCCTGCGTGACGAGTACGGGCTGCGGGTGCCCGAGGACGTCAGCGTGACGGGGTTTGACGGCACGCCGCGGGACGCGTCCCTGCCGACGTTGACCACGGCCGCCGTCCCCCTGGAGAGGCTGGGGGCTGAGGCCGCCCGACTGATGGCCTGGCGCATGGCCAACCCCGACGCCCCGCGGCGGCGGGTGGTTGTCGACACGGAACTCACCGTCGGCGGTACGACGGCCCCGCCGCGCCAAGTCGGCCCGCAACCCCCGAGGCGGGACGCAGTCCCGGCGCATCCCCGGCGGGGGGCGCGGCGAGGGAAGCCCCCGTCCGCACCGCCGCGCCGGTTCACCCTCATCGAGCTGCTCGTCGTCGTCGCGATCATCGCCATCCTGGCGGCATTGCTCCTGCCGGCGCTGCGCGAGGCGCGGGAATCGGCGTACCGGATCAGTTGCGTGGCGAATCTGCGGCAGTGGGGTGTCGCGTTTGCCCTCTATGCCACCGAATACGACGGCAACTTCCCCCGCTCCCGGACCAAGAACGGCGTCCCGCCGGGCGCGGGGCCGAACCAGGCAGAGTGGGGGCGCATACTGGCCGCCACCGTGATGACCACGAAACTTGCCGTCCCACCTCCGGGAACCAACTACATGTTCCCCGGTCAGGTTCGGCGGAGCTCGGTGGCGATTTGCCCGAGCGTAGCCTCCCGGATGTTTACTTCGCCCACCAAGGTCCAGCGTTGGCGTCCCACCACCGGCACCACCTACGCCGGAAACACCGGCTGGTCCCACGACTACAAGGTCAGCCCCGACCTTCTCAAGTACTCCCGGATTGCTCGGAGCAATTACCCGCTGCTCTGCGACGCCGGGCCGGAAAGCTGCGGGGCCTTGGAGGGCTATGTCAACATCGCTCTGACCTACCAGGATCGGGCCATGGATTTCTACGCCTATCCGCAGACGTACTATGGAGTCACGATCACAGCCAGTTTCCCCGGATTCTGGCACGGTCGCGGCGGCGAAAAGGCGTTCTTGGCCGGCAGCACGAACCAGCTCAACATTGACGGGGCGGTGGTCAACTTCAACGCCCTGAAGTCGAACCGCTACTGGGCCAATGTCACGACCACCTGGCACCCCTACCATTGCGACACCGAGCGTTCCCAGCCCATCCCGTAGCGACCCTCGGGGGCCGCCCGCCAAAGGCCGCCAACACTCCATGAACCGCAGTCAGCGAAATCCATTCCACGCTGAACCGGCAACAATTTCCGGGAGGGGACGCCCGGCCAGGCGCCGCCCCGCGTCCGACCCGGCGGGCGTCGGACACCTGCGGACAGGACGGATTCGCAGAGGCAGCGTCCCTCCGCGCCCGCGTACGTGTGCGGAGACATCTTTCCGTAGTGTCAGATTTGCCTGTTTGACGTTGACTGTATTGCCAGAAGTGGCCCGCAGATCGTCTGCCCGGCTCTAAACCACAGGAGAGACCGACATGCAACTCGCGTCAAAGTTCCGCACCGGATCGAAACTCGTCTTCTTGGCCTCGGTTGGGCTGCTGGCTGGGTTGGCTTTGGTTCCCCTGCCCGCGTCCGCCGTCTGGAACGGCGCCAGCACCGGCGACGGCTACGCGGTGGGCAACACCTACGACTACAACCAGACGACGAACTGGGTCGGCTCAACCATCGACGACTCCCTGGCCGGCTTCATTCTCACCGGCAACCTCACGCTGTCCCTGGACGCCAACCGTACGACGGTCGCCACTGGCCTGAACCTCACGTACAGCGGCGCCTACAACCTGAGCCTCCTCTCGGACAGCGCCACAACCCGGACTCTCACCCTCGGCGGCAACGTCGTGGCCGACGCGCTGGACGGAGACCAAACCATCACCATCGGCAGCGCCAGCCGACCGGTCACCGTCTCCACCGGATCCGCCCGCAGTGTCGTCGTGGGTGCAGGCGACACCCTCCTGATCGATGGGGTATTTGCCGGTAATAGCGTCATCAACAAGTTCGGCCCGGGCACGCTGACCCTCAGCGGCTCGACCAACAACGACTTCAATACCTTTGCTGTCAACGAAGGCAAACTGTTTCTTGCCAAGTCGGCCAACCAGGCCATGGACAGTGCACTGACCATCAACCAGACCGGCGTGGTCCAGTACACCGGCGACAGCAGCGACATGATCGGCACCGTCGGCGTGACCATCAACCAGTCCGGCCAATTGGACTTCAACGGCAAGACCGACACCATCGGCAGCCTGACCATCAATTCCACCAGCGCCACCGGCGACACCACCCCGATCGCCAACTCCGGCACCGGCGGCACCCTGACGATCGGCACGCTCGGAATCACCCCCCTGACCGGGTACAACACGACGATCAACACCGGCACGGGCACCCTCACTCTGGGCGGCACCGTCACCTTCAACGCCGCCGGCAGCGGAACCGCCCAGATCAGCGGCAAACTCGACCTCGGCACGGCCACGCGTAACTTCAATGTCAACACCGGCGGCATCGGCGCCTACGGCGATGCCCTTGAGGATGTCGTGATCGATGCCGCCATCTCAGGCGCGGCCGGCGTCGGCCTTACCACGGGCGGCAGCACCGGGCGGCTGGTGCTCAGCGGCAGCAACACCTACACGGGGCCGACCTCTGTCTCTGTGGGCGTCCTGAACATCTGTCACGACACCGCCTTGGGCACCGCCGCCGCCGGAACGACGGTCGCCAACAACGCGGCCCTCGAACTGCAAGGCGGCATCAGCGTCGGCGCAGAGACGCTCTCGCTGAATGGCGGCGGCGCGATCAACGGTGGCGCCCTGCGCAACGTCAGCGGCAACAACTCCTGGGGCGGGGCGG
>MVZH01000220.1 GCA_002068325.1 Lentisphaerae bacterium ADurb.BinA184
GCGGCAGCCCCGGCCAAGGGTTCGGTTCCGGCGGCAGCCCCGGCCAAGGGTTCGGTTCCGGCGGCAGCCCCGGCCGCCGGCTCCATCTCCAAGCTCGACCGCGTCCTCGCCACCCTCGACCACCAGCCGGTCGATCGCTGCCCAGTGAACAGCTCAGCCACAACCCGCGGGTGATCGCCGACTGGACCGGCAAAGCCATCACCGGCTTCACCTGCACCGTGGACGACATCTGTGAGGTCATCCGCCAGACCTGCGACTTGGCCATGCCGCCCGTGCCGCCGCGCGGCACGGCCCGCGTCACGTCCCCCGACGGATTCGTCACCCAGCATGACGACTGGACAAGCTGGCACGTCTCCCGGCCGTTCTCCGACGAGGTGGCCGGAGACATGGCCGGCAACCGCCGGCCCGGATCGGCAGGCCGTGCTGACGGCCGCTACACGGCCGGCGCACTCCCATTGCCATCCCGCTCCAGCGCCCACTCGACAAAACGCCGGTCGGCCGGTGCCAAGTCGAGCGCGGCGGCCTCGCGCAACCCGAACCAGCCGACCCCATCGTGCTCGGCCGGCAGGCAGGCGCTACCCGCCGCCACCTGGCAACGCAGGAAATGGAGGCGGACGGTCTTCTCGGGGTAGGCGTGCTCGATGGTCACGAGGAGGCGGGGACGGCTGGCCTCCAGCCCCAGCTCCTCGGCCAGCTCGCGCAGGATGCATGCCTCACGGCTCTCGCCAGGGTGCATCTTGCCGCCGGGAAATTCCCACTTGCCGGCAAGGTGCGAGCCGGCCGGGCGCCGGCCGAGAAGGTAGCGCCCGTCGCGCTCGATGACGGCCGCACAGACCTCGATTGCCCGCGGAGTCGCTGCCATCGCCTCACCCGGTGACCGCCGTGGCCCCTGCCGTGGGCAAACGAAGGCGCGGATCCCCCGCGGAAGGGGAACCCGCGCCGTCTTGCGTTCTGCATGCCGCCCGAACCGCCCCGTCCGGGCCGGCGCTCACTTCACGCCGATGACGAACTCGGCGCGCCGGTTCCGGGCATGCTGCTCCTCGGCGGTGGCGTCGCCGACCGCTGGCCGTTCCTCGCCATAGCTGATGGTCTGGACGCGGCTCTCCTCGATGCCCAGGGCTTCGAGGTAGTCGCGGACGGCGAGGGCGCGGCGCTCGCCCAGGGCGCGGTTGTATTCGTCGCTGCCACGGTCGTCGCAGTGGCCTTCGACGATCACGTAGCAGCCGGGCTGCTGCTGCAGGTACTGGGCAAGCGTCTCAACCTTCGGCCGTTCGCTTTCGCCGATCGTCGAGCGGTCAAAGGCAAAGTAGACGATGAGGTCTTCCCAGCGCTTCTCGGTGCCGGGGGCGACGGCGCCCAACTCCGGAACCAGGGCGGCCGCCCCCTCGTCCAGCGTTCCCCACTCATCGCCCCCTTCGAGATCGGAGCCGCCGAGTCGAGCCTGGACGGGAGGCGTGATGCCCGGGAAGTCTCCCATTTCCGAAGGGCCCATCACGTCGGTAGGGGTCACATCGGCCGGCGGCAGCCCGCGGAACTCGTCATCAACCTTGACCTTGGGGGTCCGGCAGCACCCCGACACCAGCACACCCATGGCACCCAGCACGACGGCACCCAGAGACAGCTTCGACAACATGCGGATCATTTTGCCTTTCCTCTATGCTCAAGACCCCAGAAGAAACCCGGCGCCGGGCACGCGATGCCACACAACAGCACGATCAACATACCGAAAAAAAAGCGATATGCAAACCTTCGGGTCTGGTAAATCGCGCCCACCGGCCTATGTTGGACGCCCGCATGACGACTCCCCGTCCATTTCCGTGGCGGCATGTGCACTTCGTGGGGATCGGCGGCGTCGGGATGTCCGGCCTGGCCGCCATCCTGCTGGACCGCGGGGTCGGCGTCTCCGGTTCGGACGCCAAGGATTCCGTCGCGCTGGATCGCCTGCGGGCGCGCGGCGCTCGCCTCGCGGTCGGGCACGCGGCCGCCAACCTGGCCGAGGCCGACCTGGTCGTCCATTCGAGCGCCGTCGGGGCGGACAACCCCGAGGTCCAGGCGGGGGCGGCGCGGGGCATTCCCACCTGCCGCCGCGGCGAATTCCTCGCCCGGCTGGCCGACGCCTTCGACACGGTCATCGCGGTCGGCGGCTCGCACGGCAAGACCACCACCACCGCCCTGATCGCCCACATCCTGCGCGAACTCGGCTTCCGCCCCGGCTACCTGGTCGGCGGCGAGGTCAGCCAATGGGCCTCACCGGCGGCCGCCGGCGCCGGCCACATCCTCGTGACCGAGGTTGACGAGAGCGACGGCACCCAGGCGCTGCTGCGCGCGGCGGTCGCGGTCGTCACCAACGTGGACGACGACCACTGTTGGAGCCTGGGCGGGGTCGCCGGGCTCGAACAGTGCTTCCGCGATTTTGCCGGGGCCGCGGACGCGCTCATCGCCTGGCGCTCGCCCAAGACCGTCGAGCTGTTCGGCCGCCACCCGCACGCCCGCTTCCTGACCGCGCGGGACACGCCGTCCAGCCTGCGCCTTCAGCTCAAGGGGGATCACAACCGCGGCAACGCCACCCTCGCCATCGCCGCCGCCGCGGCGGCCGGCGCCGACCCCCGCGCCGCCGCCCGCGCCGCCGCCTCCTTCGCCGGCGTCCAACGCCGCCTGACGGTGCGCTACCGCGCGCCCGACGGCCGGGCAGTCATCGTCGAGGACTACGCCCATCACCCTGCCGAGCTGAAGGCTTCGCTGGACGCCCTGCGCGCCGAGTACCCCGGGCACCGCCTAGTGACCGTTTTCCAGCCCCATCGTTTCGAGCGCATCCGGCGCTACGCCGACGCCTTCGCCCGGGTGCTCTCGCGCGCCGACGACGTGACCGTCTACGGCGCCTTCTCCGCCTGGGTCAAGGACACGGACATCGCCGACCCCGCCGGCATTGCCGCCGCGGTCAGAGGCGTTCCCGCGCGCTACTGGGATGGCCCGCGGGCGGAGCTGGCGCACGGGCTGGCGGCCCAATCGGCCGACGGCGCGGCCACCCTCTACGCGATCATCGGCGCCGGCGACGTGTGCGACCTTGTGGCGCCGCTGCGCGACGAGCTGGTGGGGCGGTGTCTCGATGCCTGCGCCGCGGCGCTCGTGCGTTCCTGCCCCGGCCTGCGGATCAGCCGCACACGGCCGTGGCGGCAACTGACGTCGCTGGGCGTCGGCGCGGCCGTCCCGCTGCTGGTCGAGCCGGCGACCTCGGATGAACTCGCCGGCGTGCTGCGGGTGGCTGGCGCGCGCGGGCTGCCGGTCCTGCCGCTTGGCGAGGGCAGCAACTTGGTCGGCACGGACGAGGAGCTGCCGGTGGTCGTGGTGCGGCTGTCGCAGGGCGAGTTCGTCCGCTGGACGCTGCGCGGCCAGGTCACCGTGACGGGGGCCGGGGCGGCGTTGCCGGTTGTGCTGAAGGACGCGATGGCGCGGCGGCATCTGCCCGCGGCCGCAGCTGCCCTCGCGTGGATTCCGGGTTCGGTGGGCGGCGCGGTGCGGATGAATGCGGGCGCCGGCGGCGCCTCGATCGGCGAGTGGGTCCACGCGGTGCGCGGCATAGACCGTCGGGGCCGGCCCTGGCGAGCCACCGGAAGGCAGCTCGCCTGGGGCTACCGGCAGTCGTCGGTTCCGGCGGACGTGATCGTGACCTCGGTGACACTGCGAACCCCGCACAGCAATGCCCGCGCGGCGTTGCGAGCCTACCGCGCGAGCGGCGCGGCACGGCGGCGCACCCAACCACGGGGCCGCAGTGCGGGCTGCGTCTTCCGCAATCCGGGCACCGCCCCGGCCGGCCGGCTCATAGACGCGGCCGGCGGCAAGGGGCTGCGCGCGGGTGGTTGCACCCTCAGCGCAGTCCACGCCAACTTCCTCGTCGCGGATGCCGGCGCCACGGAGCGCGACGTCATCAGCCTGATGATGCAGGCGCAACGGCAGGTTTACGACCGTTCGGGCATCATCCTGCGGCCCGAGGTCGTTTTTGCGAACTCCGCAAGTGCGGCGCGCCTGGCGACGGCGATCGAGCCATGGAAGGTGGCGGTGCTGCTGGGCGGGCCGTCGAAGGAGCGCACTGTCTCGTTGCGGTCGGGGGCAGCGGTGGCGGCGGCGTTGCGGCAGGCCGGGCATTGCGTCACTGAGAGCGATGTGGAGGCGTGTGCGTTGCCGCCGATCCCGGCCGGCACCGAGGTGGTGTTCCCGGTGTTGCACGGCACGTTTGGCGAAGACGGCGGCATCCAGGCCCTGCTTGAGCGGGCGGGTTTCGGCTATGTGGGCAGCGGGGTTGAAGCCAGCCGCCTGATCATGTCCAAGGTGCTCACCAAGGAGCGTCTGGCGCCGCACGGCATCCCGATGGCCAGGCACGTGCTGGTCAGCGATCCCAAGGCGCCGGCGCCGGCGCTGGACTACCCGCTGCTGGTGAAACCGAATGCCCAGGGGTCGAGCGTCGGGATGACCAAGCTGCGGCGGCCGGAGGCGTGGCGGCGGGCGTTGCGGAAGGGGCTGGCCTGCGACAGCGCCGTGCTCGTCGAGGAGTTCATTGAAGGCACGGAGATCACGGTCGGGGTGCTGTTCGGCGAAGCCCTGCCGGTGGTCGAGATTGTCCCGCCCAAGGGGCGCACGTTCGACAACGACGCCAAGTACGCCCATTCGCGCGGCCATACGCACTACTACTGCCCGCCGAAGACCGTTCCGGCGGCCGTCCAGAAGCGGGCGCAGGAGTGCGCCGTGAAGGCCTACGCCCTGCTCGGCGCCAAGGACATGCTGCGCGTGGACTTCATTGTGGACCGGGCCGGGGTGCCACGCCTTCTGGAGGGCAACAGCATCCCCGGTTTCACGGCGACCAGCCTGTTGCCGAAGGCGGCGGCGGCGGCCGGGATTTCGTTTGTCGAGTTGTGCGTCGGCCTGGTGCGCGCCAATCGGGGATGACCCGGTGGGTCGTGGGTCGTGGGTCGTGCGAGCCGTTTGCCGGGGCGGTTCTGCAACCGGGGCATGCAGGTGTCTTGGAGGCGCCTCAGTACGTGCAGGGGATTCCGGCGGCGTCGCGCACGGGGGTGGTGAAGGGGTGGCAGGCGAGGCGGCGGGCGCCGGGCACGCTGTTCGGGCCGCAGCCGCAGACATAGGTTGTGGCGGTGGCGCCGAGGGCCGGGCCCATCCGCTTCCACATGGCGAAGTTCTCCGTGGACAACGACACCGGGATGTCCTTGTCCCAGCGGCGGATTTCGCGCAGGTAGTGTTCGTAGATGGCGGCGCGCACGTCGGGCGGGAAGGGCCGGGCGAGGGTGTCCTTCATCGCCTCCTTCTGTTCGAGGGCGGCCTGCACGCAGGCCTCATCGAGGAGCTCGCGCGGGACGCGGCGGAGGAGTTCCTCGATGTCCATCCACATGTAGACGCTCAGCGAGATCATGTCCGGCCGGGTGTGGGCAAAGAGTTGTTGGACGGCGGCGGCGGCATCCTCGCGCCAAGTGCGGACGGGGATGATGGGCTTGAACTTGTAGCGGATGGTGTAGCCGGCCTCCTGGGCGACTCGGGCGGCCTCGATGCGCTGGGCGGTCGTGCCGGTGCGCGGTTCGATGACGGCGCTCTGGGTTGGCCCGCTCAGGCTCCAGACCACGATGGTGTTGCCGTTGTGGCGGAGGTTGCGCATCCAGGCGGTGTTCCAAGTCTTCGTGTGGACGACCAGGTAGCGGCCCTTGAGGGTGCCGAAGTATTCGATGAGGGGGCCGAGGGTGTCCTGCTCGGGTTCGAGGCAGGGCGGGTCGGCATCGTCGTCCAGCAGGTAGGTCTCCTGCCAGGGGTGGCGCGCGATGATCTGGCCGAGGCAGTGGCAGTACTCCTCGATGTTGAGCATGGAGACCAGGAGGCCGCCGAGTCCGCAGTAGATGCAGCGGTGCACACAGCCCTCCTGGAGATGGATGCGCCAGCAGGGCCGGCAGACCTTGTCGTGGCGGGCGTGGTCGCTAGCCAGGTTGTAGTCTGCCCAGTGGAAGGCGCCGTAGCCGAGGAGCGCGCGCCAGGTTCCCTCCCAGACGCCGGCATCGAGGCTGCGGGCCCAGCCCATGCGTTCCTCCTGCTGGTCGTCAAAGCGGAAGGCGTTGAACAGGAGGATGGGGTCGCGCACGTCGGCGAGCGTGCCCATGGGGCCGCGGCCGGCAAGCAAGCCCTGACGGATCATGTCGGGCAGGTCGGCGTCGCCGAACGGGCGCGGTTCGACCGGGGCCTTGAGCGCTGCGACGACGCGCCGCATGCGGCGGCGGTAGCGTTCGTCAGCGAGCACGCGTTCATGGACATAGACGGCCGGAGGCGTCAGATCATACATGCCGGTAAGGCTCCTGGAGACGGCCGGACCGCGGATCTCCCGGAGGCCGGGATCTGCGGCGGGCCAAGTTGGCCGCGCGTCACCGTCCGAATATCCGTAGCAAGATAGCCGCGGAAGCCGCCGCCGCCAGCGTGGGTCGTGGAGCATGGGGCGCGGAGCGTGGAGCGTGGAGCACGGGGCGCGCGGTCTCCGCCGGTGATGCCGGGAACCGGTGATCGGTGATCGGTGACCCGTGATCGGTGAGACCGGCAACGAAGCACGAAGGCCCCGTGTGTCGTGGATCGTGGGGGCAGGCGGCTCACGCATCCTGCCCGTGCGGGGCTTGCCGGCGCCCGGCCGCCGCGGCGATTTCCGCGGCCGGGGCTTGCGCCGCAGGGGCATCCCGCGTATCGTATGGGCTTCCTGGCGACCGGACGCCCTCCCCCCACGGCCAGGTTCGGCAGAGTCCCTATGGTGAACCGCCTCATTTGCACCGGCTC
>MVZH01000221.1 GCA_002068325.1 Lentisphaerae bacterium ADurb.BinA184
GGCTTCGCCCGCCACCTGGGCGACCTGGGCACGCGCACCGATGCGCGTCTGGACACCCTGCGCGACACACTGACCGAGGACGCGCGCAAGCACCGGCAGGAGTCGGCCGAATCCCAGCAGCGCTCGCGCGAGAGCCTGGCCACCCAGCTGCGCGAACTGACCGTGCGCAACGAGCAGCGCATCGGCGAGATGCGCGCCACCCTGGAACAGCAGCTGCGCAACCTGCAGGCCGACAACGCGCTCAAGCTGGAAAAGATGCGCGAGACGGTGGACGAAAAGCTGCACAGCACCCTGACCACGCGCCTGGACTCCTCGTTCAAGCTGGTGTCCGAGCGGCTGGAGGGCGCGGACGACGCCCTCGCTGGCGTCACCCGGGGTCAGCATGTAGCCGCCGGCGAGCGGCCGGATGGCGGCGATTTCGGTGAGGGGTGTAGCGCCGTCGCACCACGGCTCGCAGGCTTCGACGTGGGCGTAGGCTTTGCCGATCAGGTCGTAGGCGGCGCGGTCGAGGCGTCCGCGCGGGTGGAGCTGGTCGCCGACGCTGCAGCGGGCGCCGTGGGCGAGGGCCTGGCTGCACTCGTAGAGGAGGGCGGCCTCGGGCTTGATCCCGCCGAAGTCGGCCCAGCTCTTGTGGAAGCGGGCGGTCATCCCCAAGGTGGGCAGGCCGAACGTGCGCACGAAACGCACGTTCAGGGGGAAGTAGGCGTAGCCCCAGCCGCCGGTCGGCAGGGCCTCGATCTCCGCGTGCTGGAAGAACGCCTTCTCCTCGGCGAAGTTGGCCAGGGGGCGGCTGTTGAACCAGGCCGGGACGGCGGGCCGTTTCTGCAGGCCGTCAATGAGTCTCTTGTACTCGCCCATGTAGTCCAGTGCGACCTGGTGGGCGTAGCGTGTGCGGTCCGCTTCGGCCTCGGGGTTGAGGCCGGCCTTGCGCATGCCCTCGAGCGCCCAGACCGAGCAGCTGGGCTGGTCCCAGCACATGTCGAGGAAGAGGCCGTCAACCGGGCGGAAGAGGCGCATGACCTCTTCGATCTGGGCGGCCAGGTACTCGCGGTAGGGGCTGGACATGTCGAGGATGTGCCAGCCGGCGCGTAGCGGGTGCCCGGCGAGGGTGCCGTCGGGGTTGACGACCCGCCAGCCGGGCTGGGTGTTGGCGGCGAACTCGTCGCACTGGACGCTGAGGTAGATGGCGGCGCGGATGCCGCGGCGATGGAGGGCTTCGATCTGCTCGCCCAGCAGGTCGAGCCCCGGCTTGAGTCCCGGGTGCCGGGCGGGGTGTTTCGTGGTGTAATAGAGGTGACCGTGGTGGCACTTGGCGAAGAGGGTGACGCTGTTGACGTGCGCCGCCTGCATCTGCTCGCCGAAGGCGTCGGCATCGAATTCGGCACCGACGTCGGGGATGGCCGGGCCGGTGTGGAAGTCCAGATGGATCTGGCGGAACGGCAGGCGGGCGGTCATGGCGTGGGGATCTCCTGGGGTTTCGGAGTTGGCGGATGGAGGCCAGGGGCTGCCGTCATGCGTCGGCGGCAATCAGGCGCCCGGAGTCGTGGGTTCCGAGAGGCTGGGGACGCGGGGGTTGCGGCCACGGCGAGGGGGTTCCAAGGTCAGGGGTTGCACGGCGGGGCGTTGCGGAGCGCCGCAGCCTTGGCCTGGATGACCACGCGCGTCGGGTGAAGCTCCTCCTCGAGGCTGAAGGGCATCGGGGCGGCATCGAGGATCGCGGCCACGACGAGGTCGAAGAAGGCGGGGGCGGGCTGTGAGGTGTCAAGCGGCCCGTGGTCGCGGTCACCGACCACGAGGCGGGTCCGGCGTCCAGCATCAACGGATTCGACGAAGCCCTTGGTTCCGAAGATGCGCAGGTGTTCGTTGCCCCAACTGCCGAACCCCGGCTGGTTGAGGTAGTTGGCGACTACCGTGGCGACCCCGCCGTTGCCGAGGCGCATCATCAGGGAGCAGGCCATGTTCAGGCCGCCGCCGGCGACCGGGTTGCCGTGGCGGGTCTCGATGGCCTCGACGGTGCGGACCCGCGTCATCGCCACATGCTCGATGAAGCGGACGGCGTGGATGGCGTTCTGGCCGATCAGCCCGCCGTCCACGTCTTCGTCCTGGGGCCGGCCGGGGTGGTACGGGTATGACTTCTGGGCGAACACCTGGACCACGTCGCCGATGACGCCCTCGCGCACGGCCTGGCGCATGGCCCAGTAGGGTTGCTCGAAGGCGGTGCCGGCCATCTCGTGGAACTGCCTGCCGGCCTGGGCGGCGGCGGCGAGGATGCGGTCGAGGTCCGGCTCCGCCATGGCGCAGGGCTTCTCGGCGTAGACGTGCTTGCCGGCGCGCAGGGCGCGGACGGCGTCGTCGGCCTGCTGCCGGCGGCGGGGGGAGCACAGCGAGACCAGCTCGACGGCGGGGTCGCCGAGCAGTTCCTCGAAGGTGGCATAGTGCCTGACCGACCGATCATCGCGCAACCCCGCGGGCAGCGCCTCGCGCGGGAGTTCCGCCGTGGCCGCGAGGACGGCGCGGGGGTGCCCGGCCAGGACGCCCGCAATCTGGTGACCGTTGGCGCCGTAGAGACCGACGTTGAGCCTTCTCATGCGGGCAATGTAGCCTGCGGCACAGCGGTTGCCAGCATGGGGCGGGCGGGGTCGTGGATCGTGGGTCGTGGATCGTGGATCGTGGATCCTGGAGCCGGCGGACTCCGCCGGTGAAATCCTGAACCGGCAAACCGGCAAACCGGCAAACCGGTGATTCTGGCAACGAGGCACGAAGGCACGCGTGCACGAAGGCACCGTGGATCGTGGGTCGTAGGTCGTGGGTCGTGGCGGCCCCCGGGGATGTCGAGAGGCCGGTTCAGAGGGAAGGCTTGGGAACGAGCACGACGTAGGTCGGCAGGCCCAGCACGTCGAAGTGCTCGAGGACGGGGGCGATGTCCGGCGCGCGGGTATTCTCAGCCTGAAACTTGACGAGGACGAACTGCGACATCGTGCGCATCACCTCGGCATCGCGGAACGTCGTGCGATCCATGGCGATGCAGTTCTTGCACCAGGTGGCCCAGAAGTCGATGAGCAGGGGCTTCCCGGTGCGCACGGACTCGTGCAGGGCAGGGGCCAGGGCGGTGTGCCAGGTCGGCTCGTCCGCGGCTGCCGGCGCGGGGTCGGTGACCGTTCCGGAGCCGGCGTCGGCTCCGCGCCCCGGCCGCCACAGGCGGACGGCCTGGTGCGCGTAGTAGATTGCGAGGGCGAAGACGACGGCGGCGAAGGCGTACTTCACCACATTCATCCAGCGGCCCGGTCTCGGTGCGAAGCTCAGTCCGGCGCCGGCCAGCGGCCAGGGCAGCCCCATGCCGAGGCCGAGGAGGAAGGGGAAGAGCAGCCCCGCGTAGTTGCCCTGGGCGTATTGCTGGGCGGCCAGCAGTAGCACGGCAATGACGACCGGGGCCACGCAGGCGCCCGCCAGCAATGCGGCCACCCCCCCCATCAGAAAGGCCAGAGCGAAGGAGCCTTTGCGCCAGCGCTCGGTGCGCAACCCGGCGCCCAGCCGCGAAATGTCCAGGTTGAAGACACCGGCCATGGCCAGGGCCAGCACCAGGAACAGCACGGCGATGCCGAGGTTGAACCACGGTGAGGCCGTGAAGGCGCCGAAGGTGGCGCCGGTCAGGACGACCACCACCCCGAGCAAACCGTACACGAGCGCCATCGCCAGGCCGTAGGTTGCGCCCAACGCCAGCCCCTGCCGCCGGGAACCGCCGCGCGCGCCGACGCCGATGATGGCCAGGTTGACCGGGATCATCGGCAGCACGCACGGGGTGAGGTTCAGGGCGATGCCGCCGAGCAGGATCAGGAGGAGCGCGACGAGCGTCGAGCGGTTGCCCAGGTTGTCGAAGGGGCCGCCCCTGGCCCGGCCGCCGGCGGCGTCCGTCAGGAACTCGATGAAGCGGGCCCTGCCGAGGTAGCCGGTGGTTCGCCCGCCCAGGCGGAACTGCCCGGCCAGGTCGCGCCAGGCCATGCCGGGGCCGTCCTCCCCGGCGGGCGGCGTCGCCTCAGCCTGGCCGGCCGCGGCCTCGGTGGTCACCTCGGGTGCGCCGACGGCACCGGAGAAGGCGAAATCGTGTCGGCCGGGGTTGAAGCAGATCTCCTTCGAGCAGCCTTGGTACTGCAGCCGGCCGGCGTAGCGCCAGGCTGCGCCGCGGGGCGAGACCGCCGCGCGGGTGACCGTGACCACGGTGTCGCCGGTCAGCACCTCGACGATGGCTCCCGGCGGATCGGAGAACGGGTCGGAGAAGGTTTGCGTCTTGGACACCGACACGTTGGCCGGCCCGAGGCCCTCGACCGTCACGTCATCGAGCGCGAAGAAGTGGTCGGCGGAGTGATAAACATAGTGTCCCGGCGCGATGGCCAGGCGCAGTTCGAGGGTCAGAGGCCGCCCCTCGTCCGGCGGCGTGACGACTCGTGCCGAGACTGCGATCGGCTGTTGCCCGGCCGCCGGCGCCGGTGCGTCCGCGGGCGTCTTGCCGGCGAGTTGGGCGACGACTTGGCGCACGACGTCGTCCTTGGCCAGGTCGCGGACCTTGGGGTTGGCCAGCAGCTCCCAGTAGCGGCCGCCTTCGAGGCTGCGTTGCACATCAGGGTCATCGAGCAGCGCCTTCCACCGCGGCTCCTCGGCCAGGGCGGCCAGCCTGCGCTGCAGCTCAGGGCTGGCTTCCATCAGGCGTGCCAGTTGCCGGGCAAACGGCACGGCGGGAAGGGCCGGCCCGGCGGGCGCGTCGGTCTCTCCAGCCCCCTCGTGCGAGGGCGGCGAGGCCGTCTGCACGCCTCCGGGGCCCGCATTTCCGGCCGCCCGTCCGGGGCGGAGGCGGACGCGCTGCACCCCCTCGGCCGGCAGCGCCACCGTCTCACCGGTCGGCTCGCGCCACAGGGACAGCCTGCCGTCGGCGGAGCGCATAAGCTGCCCTTCCGCCTGCGTCCCGTCGAAACACCCGACCTCGACGAAGACTGGCGTGGCGGTGGCCGTCCCCCTCTGCGCGGCCAGGCCCGTGCGTGGCAGGCCGGCCAGCACCGCGGCGGCGAGCGTCAGGCAGACGCGTCCCTGCAGGATCATGTGGATGGCCTTCACGTGTTCATGCGCCGCCGGACGCCAGAGCTCCTGCGGCGGCGTGGCTGAATATACACCCTCTGCGTGCACCGACGCAAAGGTTTCGGGCATACGCGGTCAGCGCTTGCGGCGCGCTCCAAGGGCGTCCTTCGCCGGCCCGCTGCACCCAACCGCGCGGCGCAGGTGGCGTCCAAGGCGTGCCTGAAGGCGTTGACCTTCGGCACGGCTTGGCGGAGACAGGGGGGCCTCTTCGACCGCGGCCGGCCGTCCCCCGCCAGCCGGCCGGGGACCGATTCGCCGGTCCTGACTTGACAAAGCGTCCCCCGACAGTTATCGTTTCTCCATTGATGCGACGGGTTCACTTGTTCTGAGCCTGGGTCGGGCGATCCGGTCACAGGATCTGCCCCGAGCGAGGAAAAGTCGCGAGATCGTGCCGTCGGGAGCTTGCTTTCGCTGTCGTCAGCATGATGGTATGTCTTTCACGCTGGCAGTCTCCCGGCGGGATCGCCGGGGGAGGGCGAGGGGTGCCGACGGCGGCGACCGTCACGCGAGGCCATGGAGGGTGATCCCTCCACTGCTGCCGGAGGCGGATGTTGGATCGGAACGGGAAACACAAGTCCCGGGCGGGTATGGAAAGCCTCGAAGGAGAACGGCCATGAAGAGAGTGTTGCCACTGGCTCTGGGGGTTCTCGCCTTCTGGTCTGGGGTGACGGTGTTCTCGCAGGCACGGGCCGCCACGGCTTTCACGATGGATCTCACGGCCACCGGTGACCTCGAGGCCGACTACCTGGCCTTCGGCATGGTCGCCGGCGCCAACGACGTCTACGACGCCGGGGTGGATGATCCTGCCCCGCCCCCCGCCCCGAGCGGCAACGACATCTACTTCGCCGTCAACGGCGTCATCACCCGGCTGGCTGTTGACATGCGCGAGGTGGCCGACAACAAGGTCTGGGAGCTGCGGGTCGTGATCGGCGCCGACCAGTCGGTCACCCTTACCTGGAATCCGGCCCAGGCGCCCGCCGGCGCCCAGCTCGTCCTCAAGAACAAACAGACCGGCACCACTGTGAAGAATATGATGGTTGACACCAACGTTGTGGTTGACCAGACCACCACCTACCTCATCGTCCTCGGCCCTGCCAACGCCCCCCCCGTCGCCGTTGATGACACCTATTACATCCTGGGTGGCGAGACCCCGGCCTTCACCGTCCTGGCCAACGACTACGACGCCGCCGGGCAGGGCCTCGCCCTCGATTCGCTGACCCAGCCGCCGGCCGGGCAGGGCACCGCCACCCAGAACGGCAACCAGATCAACTATGACCCCCAAGGCTTCATCGGCACCACCACCTTCACCTACACCATCGAGGACAATGACGGGATCGCGCCCCTCACCGACACCGCCACCGTCACCGTCCACGTCAATGCCGACGTCGTCGGAAAGCGCACCCATGAGGAACAGGCCCAGCCCGGCGACCCCTTCACCGTCACCTACGAAATCCGGCATGCCGGGACGCTCGCCTCGCTGAAGCTGACCGAAGTCCTGCCGCTCGAAGACAAGCTTCCCCCCGACGAGGACTGGTGGTGGGACTACGTTGACGGCTCGCTGACCATGCAGGGCGGCGCCGCCGCCCCGGCGGTCATCACCGAAGCCAACCGCGAACTCGTCCTCGACTGGGGC
>MVZH01000222.1 GCA_002068325.1 Lentisphaerae bacterium ADurb.BinA184
CATGCTTCCCTTCACGGTTGACCTGCGGGGTCAGGTTGCGGTGGTGACCGGCGGCAGCGGCGTGCTGTGCAGCCGGATGGCGCTGGCCCTGGCCGAGTGCGGCGCCAGCGTCGCCATCCTCGGGCGCGACCCCGCCAAGCTGGACAAGGTGCGGGCCGCCATCGCCGCCGCCGGCGGCACCGCCCGCGCCTACTCGTGCGACGTGCTCGACCGCGCCGCCCTCGAAAAGGTCGGCGAGGCGGTGGCGCGCGACCTCGGGCCCTGCCGCATCCTGGTCAACGGCGCCGGCGGCAATCACCCCAAGGCGGTCTCCGGCGTCGAAGTGCTGCGGCCGGAGCACCTGCGCCCGGCGCCGGGCGCGGCGGCGCCGACCAGTTTCTTCGACATCTCGGCGGAGGGCCTGCAGGCGGTGTTCGGGGTCAATTTCGTCGGTTTGTTCATCGCCACGCAGGTGTTTGCGCGCGGCATGGCCGAGCGGGGCGAAGGAGTGATCATCAATCTCACCTCGATGGCGGGGGAGCGGCCGCTGACCAAGGTGGGGGCCTACGGCGCGGCCAAGGCGGCGGTGGCGAACCTCACCCGCTGGCTGGCCGTGCACCTGGCCGGCGTGAACGTGCGCGTCAACGCCATCTCGCCGGGGTTCTTCCTGACCGAGCAGAACCGCCCCCTGCTGACCACCCCGGACGGCGGTTACAGCGAGCGCGCCCGCAAGATCGTGGCCCATACCCCGCTGGGGCGATTCGGCGAGGCCGACGAGCTGATCGGCACCCTGCTCTGGCTGGTCAGCCCGGCGGCGGCGGGCTTCGTCACCGGCGCCGTCATCCCGGTGGACGGCGGTTTCAGCGCCTACTCAGGAGTCTGAGGCGATGTCCCTCCCGATCAAGTTCAGCATCACCCCCATCGGCGACGGCTGCCACGTGCTCAACGAGCGCGACCGCACCGTCGCCATCGTCACCAGCCAAGGCTACATAGACTGGCTCCTGCGCGGGCCGGCGACGCCGGGGCCGCTCCTGCACGGCATCCGCAAGGAAACCCACCTCTCGTACGTGCTCGGGCTGAAGCTGCTGCTGCACATGCCGCACCTCAGCGACGCCCGCATGACCGGCTTCCAGGCCCGCATCGGCGACGACGGCAGGACGGCGACCCTGACCGGCGAGGCGGTCAGCGCCGACGGGCGCTTCGCCAGCACCACCTCGGCCACCATCCACGTCAACCCGGTGACCGAATGGTACGAGTGGGATCTGACCACCGTGCTGCAGTGCCGGGCCGACCAGCCGGTCGAGCTGAGCTGGATCGAGTACAACAACATCTACCCGGCCGGCTGCGGGCGCTGCATGCTGTTCGCCCCCGAGAAGAAGTACCACAGCACCCTCATGGTCGACAGCGCGCAGCGGGTGTGGGAGTTCCCCCATCAGCACACCATGCACTATGGCCGGAAGATCCCGGCGCTCACCTTCGCGCGTGGCTCGCTGGCCGGCTTCTTCGGCGAGCAGGACGGCAGCCCGGTCTGCATCGTCCACGAGTCCGATCTCGAACCCGACTGGGCGATTTGCGACATGTACTACGACCTGCACTGCGGCGCCCGCACCGCCGGCCCCATCGTGCCCGGCGAAGAGGTCAAGTGGCGCTACACCATCAAGTACCTGACCCCCGCCGAGAGCCGGCCGTTCATCGAGGCGGCACGGCCCGTCCCCGTCACCGACGCCGACCGCGAGCAGCACCTGGCGCCGCGCCTCGAGCTGGGGCTCAACCACATGGACGAACCGATCCTCATCGACCGCATGGACGACGCCTCCTGCTTCCGCCCGGCGCCGCCGGGGCGCGTGTGGGACCGCGACGTCGGGCACAAGCGCAAGGGTTCCCTGCGGCTGACCAACGCCGAACCCCAGGAGACGGTGTGGTCGGCCGTGCCGCCCACCCAGATCCCGGCCTCGACCGAGTTCACCCTCGCCGCCCTGGCCAAGACGGAGAACGTCGAGGGCAGGGGCCTCTACCTGCGCGTGCGCTACCACACCTTCGTCTGGTACCCCACGCCGCATGTCGAGTGGGTGAAGACCCTGTGCTCGCGCGCCGTCACCGGCACCAGCGACGGCTGGGTGCGCCTGGTCGTGCCCAAGCTCGAAGTCCCCGAGGAGCACTTCGACTACCTGCTCTGGATTGATGTGGTGCTCGAGGGCAAGGGCCGCGGCTGGCTGACCGACATTGACGTTGATCTCGTCCACGTCAGGAGTCCGGTCCACGCCGAGAGTTGATCCCGGGCCGTCGGGGCGCAGATCCAGTGCCATCCTGATCTCTTCACCACCGAGGACACAGAGTTCACAGAGGGCTCTGAGCTTGCGTTGGCGCGGAACCCCCGCCAAGGCAAGCGCAAAGCCAGTTCCCTCTCTGTGGTCTCTGTGCTTCTGTGGTGGACGGTGACAGTGAACACGCCGGGGCAGGCCCCGGCGGAACAGAGCGGTCGCCCGCCGTCGCCAGATGGCTATGGCGTGGCACGCAGGCGACCGCACTCCAGAGCGGCTCCGCCGCAGTATTTCCAGGGCCAAACACAAGAAGGGTGTCATCGGTCATGGCAATCGACTTTCTCCAGACTCCAGACCGCCTGCAGGCGGCACTGCATACGCACCTTGCCCTGCCGCCCCGGAGGTGATGCTGGCCGCGCCATCTGAATCCCAGCCCTTACCGGAGGATCCGCAAAGAGCCCGTCCCCTCTCTGCCCCCCTCCCTGCCCCCCACTCCGACATGCCCTTGCAATCCGGTCTCGCAGTGTTAGCTTTTCGATTCGTGTCCGAGACATGGCCGTGCACGCGCCCCTGGGGGTTCGGATGAAGACGAAGGAAAAGCACGATGAGCCGGCCGGCAAGCCGGCGACCGGGCATTTCGCCAGCCGCTGGATCGGCTACCGCCCGGAAATCAAGGTGCTCGACTGCACCGTGCGCGACGGCGGGCTGATGAACGACCATCAGTTCGACGACGCGTTTGTGCGCAGCGTCTACCGCGCCTGCGTAGAGGGCGGCGTGGATTACATGGAGGTCGGCTACAAGTCGTCGCGCCGCATCTACGCGCCGGCTGAACACGGCCCCTGGAAATACACCAGCGAGGACGCGCTCCGCGAGATCGTCGGGGACAACGAGACACCGCTGAAGCTGTCCGTGATGGCCGACGCCGAGCGCACCGACTACCACGAGGACATCCTGCCGCGCGACCAGAGCGTCATTGATATGGTCCGGGTGGCATCCTACATCCACCAAATCCCGACTGCGCTCGACATGGTCAAGGACGCCCATGACAAGGGCTACGAGACGACGGTCAACATCATGGCGATCTCGACGGTGGCCGAGCGGGAGCTGGACGAGGCGCTGGAGGTGCTGGCCAACTCGGCGGCCGACGCGATCTACCTGGTGGACAGCTTCGGCGCGCTGTACAGCGAGCAGATCCAGTACCTGACCCGCAAGTACCTGAGCTACGCCAAGCCCACCGGCAAGGAAGTCGGCATCCACACGCACAACAACCAGCAGCTGGCCTACGCCAACACCATCGAGGCCATCATCATGGGCGCCAACATGCTCGACGCGGCCATGGCCGGCCTCGGGCGCGGCGCCGGCAACTGCCCGCTCGAACTGCTGATCAGTTTCCTGCACAATCCGAAGTTCGAGCTGCGCCCGATCCTGCAGTGCATCCAGGAACACGTCGAGCCGCTGCGCGCGCAGCTGCGCTGGGGCTTTGACATCCCCTACATGATCACCGGCGTGCTCAATCAGCATCCGCGCACCGCCATCAAGTTCATCGCCGGCGAGAACCGACGCGACATCGTCGCCTTCTACGATATGATCTACGACGAGTACTGAGCTGTTTGGTTGACCACAAAGACTCGAAGCCTCAAAAGTTACGTTCATCGTGTGAGTGACAGCCTGTCGAAGCTGTATGTCCCCGTCAAGCGAGCTGGTTGCCGACGCCCGGCGATGACCGGCGATCGGCACCGGGGGCAGGCTGTGTCCGGACAGCTCCGCCGGCGCCCTCCGCCGTGGCGGCGAAGCCTCGCAGTCGGCCTGGCGTTCGCCCTCGCCGCGGCCGGAACGGGGGCGTCCGAGCTGGTCAACCTGCACGCGCGCGACCGGACGGGCCGGCTGTTGGCCGTCGCGCTCGGCAGCGGCCCGGCCCCCTCCCCCGGCATGGCCGGCACGGTCCGCATCCTGCGCCAGACGTGCGACTTCAGGACCGGCGCCTCACCGCGGAACGGCTGGGACCTTCCCCTGCGGGCCGACCTCCGACGCAGCCGCGGCCTCCAGTTCCACTTCCGCTGCGCCGACACCACACCGGTCAGCTACTTCGCCCTCTATCTGCAGAGCGGCAACGGCTGGTACCGCTTCGAGTTCGCGCCACGCGGCAACGGCCGCTGGGAGACGATCATCCTCGACAAACGGGACTCCCAAGTCGAGGGCACCCCAGCAGGCTGGGGACGCATCGAGTGCCTGCGCGTGAGCGCCTGGCGGCGCAGCGGCGGAAAAACCGCCTTCGACTGCGCGGCCTTCACCGCCCGGCCGGCGACGGGGGCGATCCTCGTCGTGCGCGGCCTCGGCAATGCCGGCCTGCCCGCCGCCGAAATCAAGGCCGCCGTCCGCCATGCCGCCGACATTGACCGCCTCCTGGCCGACCACGGGATCGGAGCCACACTGGTGGACGAACCCGACGTGGACGGCGCGATGCTGGCGGGCGCACCGGCCGTCATCCTTCCCTACAACCCGGCCGCTACGAACACCCTGGCCGCCACGCTGGCTTCCTATCTTGAACGGGGCGGCCACATCACAGGGTTCTACACGCTGCCCGAGCGCCTCCAGGCCGCCACCGGAATCCGCAAGACGGCCTACAGGAGAGCGGCGGACATCCCCGGCGGGCTGGCCGCCATCCGTCCGGCCGGGGACATCCTGCCCGGGGCACCCGCCCGTGTCGAACAACGTTCCTGGAACCTGAACGTGTTCGCGCCCGAGCCGTCGGCCCGCGTGGCGGCGACCTGGCTCAATGACGCGGGACAGGACACCGGCTGCCCGGCCGTCCTCGTCAGCCGCCGCGCCGCCTGGATGTCACACGTCCTCCTGAACACCGACGACGACCAGGGCGGACGGCTCCTGCTGGCCATGCTGGCAACGGGGGTGCCGACCGTGTGGCGCGACGCCGCCGGACACCGGCTGGCCGGACTGGGCCGCGCGCTGCGCCTGGGCAGCGTCGCCGACGCGATCCGGCTCATCGGCGCCCAGGCGCCGCCCGGCAGCCCGGCGGCCGCCGCCCTCGTGCAGGCGCAGGCCACGCAAGACGCCGCGACCCGGGCCCTGCGGGCCGGCGCCTTTGCGGAAGCCCTCACCCTGGCGGACGCCTGCGACGACCGCCTCCTCGACGCCTACTGCCGCGTCCAGCGCCCCCTGGCGGGCGAGTTCCGGGCCGTGTGGTGCCACCGCGGACAGGGCATAGACGGGTGGACGTGGGAACGCTCGATCAGCCAGCTGCGCGGCTGCGGCTTCAACACGGTCCTCCCCTTTGTCGCCAGCGGTTCGACCGCGGCGTACCGCAGCACAGTCCTGCAACCTCTGCCCGGCGTCGGCGCGGAGAACGACCCCCTGCGCGAGTGCGTCACCGCCTGCCGCCGCCAAGGCGTCCGCTGCCACGCCTGGATCTCATGCCTCCGGCTCGGCGACAACCCGCCACCAGACACCCTCCAACGCCTCCGGCAGGCCGGACGGCTGCAGGTGGCCTTTGACGGGACGCCGCTGCCGGAATGGCTCTGCCCCGCCCACCCCGCCAACCGCCAGCAGGTGCTCAAGGTCGTCCGCGAGATCGCCCGCCGTTACGCCGTGGCCGGCATCCATCTGGACTACATCCGGTTCCCGAATGGCGAGGGGTGCTTCTGCCCGACCTGCCACGCCGCCTTCGAGGAACGCATCGGACGCAAGGTCGGGACGTGGCCGGCCGATGTGCGCAACGACGCCCGCTTGCGCCAGCCGTGGCAGGAGTTCCGCGCCGACCTGATCACCAGCCTGGTCCGCGCCGTCCGCGCCGAACTGGTCGCCGCCCCCAGGCGGACACAGCTCTCAGCCGCCGTGTTTGCGGACTCCGCAAGCGCCCGCCGCACGGTCGGGCAGGACTGGCCGGCGTGGGCCGCTGACGAGCTGGTGGACTTTGTCTGCCCCATGGACTACACGGCCGACGACGCGGCCTTCCGCACGATGGTCAGAACCCAGCTCGAAACGGCCGCGCGCCCGCGGATCCCCCTCTATCCCGGCATCGGCATGAGCAAGGAGCGGCTGGACGCCGCGGGCGTGATCCGGCAGGTGAACGCCGCCCGCCAGGCCGGGGCGCGTGGCTTCGTGCTGTTCGAGTACGACCGCGAAGAGGCCGTCTCGATCCTGCCCCGGCTGGCCACGGGCCTGACCGCCCCGACTCAGTGAGGCGCCTGCGTCCGGTGCCCTCAACACCAGAACCGGGCCGCGCGCGCCCCCGTCCCCTTGTTGGCCCTGCGTCAGCGCGGCGGGTTCCCCCGCGGAGCCGCTCCGGGTTTCGGCCGCCAGCCGGCCATGCGCACCGCCCTCCCGCGAGGCCGTGGCAGGTCTACAACTGCTGCCGGGAGCGCAGGCGCGGCAGACGGCGGTTCACAAGGAGGTCCGCGAAACGGCCGGCGTTGCGCCGGATCTTCTCAAGGACGGCGGGTTTGAACAGCGCCTGCCACTCGGCCGG
>MVZH01000223.1 GCA_002068325.1 Lentisphaerae bacterium ADurb.BinA184
CCCCGACCACGGCGGGGATGACTTCGCCCGCCTTCTCGATGGTCACCGTGTCGCCGACCCGGATGTCCTTGCGCCGGATCTCGTCCTCGTTGTGCAGGGTGGCGCGGCTGATGGTCGAGCCGGCCAGGAAGACTGGTTCGAGCTCGGCCACGGGAGTCAGGATGCCGGTGCGGCCGACCTGCACGGTGATCGCGCTGAGCACGGTCTGGGCCTGCTCGGCGGCGTACTTGAAGGCCTTGGCCCAGCCCGGGGCCTTGGCTGTCGGCGCGATGTGGCCGCGCAACGCAAAGTCGTTGACCTTGATGACCGCGCCGTCAATGTCGTAGGGGAACTCGCCCCGCCGGCGGGCCAGCTCCTCGATCGCGGCCCAGACGGCCTCCGGGCCGCGCACCGTCCGCGTCCACGCCGCGGTGGGGAAGCCGAACTCGCGCAGGCGCCGGAGCAGCTCGGCCTGTGAACCGGTCGTCAGGCCCTGCACCTCGCCCTGGGCGTAGAAGAGCGCCCGGAGCGGCCGCTTGGCCACCTCGCGCGGATCAAGCAGCTTGAGGGAGCCGGCGGTGGCGTTGCGGGCATTGGCGAACTCGCTCTCCCCCGCCGCCTGGCGCTGCCGGTTCAGCCGCGCAAAATCGTCACGGTTCATGTAGACTTCGCCGCGCGCCTCGAAGACCGCCGGCGGCGGCGAGGCGGCAAGCCGGAGCGGGACCGCGCGCACGGTGCGCAGGTTGGCGGTGACGTCGTCGCCCTCGCGGCCGTTGCCGCGGGTGAGGGCGTACGCCAGCTCCCCGTCCTCGTAGCGCAGCGAGATGCTTACCCCGTCTATCTTCGGCTCGACGACATACTCGATGTCCACCGTCCCCGCCGGCCGGCCGCTGCGCTCCGCTACCTGCCGGGCGACATACTGATGGAACAGCTCGATCTCACGCCGCTCGTACGTGTTGTCCAGGCTCATCATCGGCACGGCGTGGCGGCGGGCGACAAACGCATCGAGCGGCTCGCCGCCAACGCGCTGCGTGGGCGAGTCGGGGACGACGAGGCCGGGGAACTCGCGCTCGATGTCGAGAAGCTCATGGTAGAGCGCGTCGTACTCGCGGTCGGAGATCTCCGGCGCCGCCTCGACGTAGTAGAGACGGTCGTGGCGGGCAATGAGCGGCCGCAACTCGGCGGCCCGACGGTCTGCCTGTTCACGGGTCATGCGGTCATGCCTCCCTGCCCCGGGCGAACAGGGCCATGAGCAGGATGAGGCCGGCCACGCCGGCGGCGCCGCCGACGATCAGCATCCGCGAGGCGCTCTCCAGGCCGATCCCGGGCAACGGCCGGTCCAGCAGGTGCAGGAGCACAGACAACCCGCCGGCGATGATCATCACCCCGTAGAGCAGCCGCAACCAGCGCCCGCGGATCACCCGGCTGGCGTGCGCCCCCAACGGCACCCCGATGAACGCGCCGGCCACCATCACGGCAACCGCCGGGAACAGCACCCGGCCGTGCATGGCGTAGGAAATCATGCCGAACGGACTGGCCAGCAACACGCACAACAGACTGGTGCCGACCGCAACCACCGTCGGCATCCCCATCAGGTAAACCATGATTGGCATGAGGACGAACCCCCCGCCAACCCCCATCAGCCCCGACAGGAAACCGATGCCGACGCCCAGGCCCGCCACCGGCCAGAACGACACGTAGAACCCGGACTGCGGCAGGAAAACCTGCGGGCGGGAACGGAACTGCCGCAGGTAGGGCGGCGCCGCCGGCGACTTCCCGGGCACGGCCAGGCCACGGGCGGCCCGCACACCGTCGCGCACCAGGAAGACCCCCAGGCCAAGGAGCAGCACGACGTAGAGGGCGCCGACCACGGGCTCCGCGATGGCCGAGGCGTCGAGCACCAGCATCAGACGCTTGCCCAGCTCGATGCCGGCCATCGTCGTCAAACCGATGACCACGGCCAGGCCAGTCTCGGTGTGGCCGTACTTGCGGTGCTTGAACGCGGCCAGGCCGCTCATGCCCAGCATGTAGCCGAAGCCGGTGCCGACGGCGTGGGTGATCGGCAGGCCGAGAATGCTCAGGACGGGGGTGACAATCCAGCCGCCGCCGACGCCGAAGAAACTGCCGAGCAGGCCGACGATCGCGCCCAGCGCAAACAGCAGCAACACCGAGAGCCGCCCGCCGCCGGGGATGTTGATGAATAGAAAGTAATCCATTGCGCCTCGCCTGGCCGCCAAGCGCCACACCGCATAACATAGCGCGCGAGCCACGCCACGTCGCCGCGCCGGCCGCCGCCTCATGCTTCACGATCCGCCGCCTCGACGTGCAGGGTCAGGGAATCCCATTGTTCGCGGACGACGCCGCGGAGCCGGTAGGGGCCGACCGTGCGGAAGAGCGGCCCGAAACGGCGGTGTTCGGGGGGGAAGAGCACCCCCTCGAAAATCCCGCTGGCGTCTTCGAGGGTGACAAAACTCATCTCCCGCGGCTCGCCGCCGGCGGCGGCTTCGTGGCCGTCGCCGTCGGCCAGGGTGTGTTTGACCGCGTCAAGGAAGCCGAGCATGACCACTTCGCGGTTGATGTGGGCCTTCATGTCGCAGGCCTGGCAGAACCCGGCCGCCGCGCCGGGGTCGAGAGGGTAGCGGCTGAACGGGATGCCCATCAGCTCCCACTCGGCCTGTTCGAGCGGCGGCAGGGCGGGCGCCGGCTCGGGGAGCAACGCGGGCTGCCGGCGGCCACGCCCGCCCGTGCGGCATTCGACCAGGAGCTCTTCACGGCGGCCGAGCGAACGGCAGGCGCCGGCCAGGATCAGATGCTCGAGCTCGGCGCCCTGGAAGGCGACGCGGCACCGCAGGTCGGCCAAGTCGCGGAAACTCCCCTGGCGGCGGGCGTTGACAATGTCGTGGCACACCGCCTGGCGCAGGCCGCGGATCAGGCCGAGCCCGGCACGGATGCCGTCGGGCCCGGGCTGCCAGCGCACCTCGGAGCGATTGATCTCCGGCGACTGCACCGGAATGCCGTGCCGGATGGCGTCCCAGACAAAGACGCGCAACGGGTACATGGACTTGTGGCCGTTGCAGATGGCGGCGTAGAACTCCTTGGGGTGGTGGGCCTTGAGGCGCGCGGTCAGCCACGCCAGCCGCCCATACACCGCGGCGTGCGCCTTGCAGTACGAATACGAGGCGAAACGCGAAACCTGCTCCCAGATGGCCTCGGCGGTCGCCTCGCATACGCCGGCCGCCGCCGCCTTCTCGAACACGAAACGATGCCGCTCCCGGGCCAGGAAATCCGTGCCGCGGCCCTTGACGGCACGGCGCAGCCCGTCGGCGTCCCCCAGGCTGTAGCCGGCGACGTTGACGGCGACCTTCATCACGTCCTCCTGGTAGAGCATGACGCCGTGGGTCGGGCCCAGGAAGTCGGCCATGCGCGGATGCAGGTAGGTGACCGGTTCGAGGCCGCGCTGGCGCTTGATGAAGGCCTCCTTCATGCCGGCGGCGGCGGGGCCGGGGCGGATCAGCGAGAGGGCGGCGGCAACCTGCTTCGGGGTGGCGGGGCGCAGGGCGCGGCAGAGCTGGCGCATGCCGGGCGATTCGCACTGGTAGACGCCGAGGGTGTCGCCGTTGGCAAACAGCCGGTTGACCTTGTAGTCGTAGGGCGGCCCCGGTTCGGACAGCTCCACGCCACGGGCGCGCAGGTGCCCGAGCCCCTCGTCAATGACCGAGAGGGCCGAGTTGCCAAGCAAGTCCATTTTGACCAACCCGGCCGCCTCGGCCTGATCCTTTTCGTACTGGATGATGACGACCCCCTTGGCGGCACGCTGCAGCGGCGCGCTGTCAGTCAGCGGCCCGGGGGTGATGACCAGGCCGCCACAGTGCACCCCGACGTGCCGGGGCAGGCCGGTGAGGCGGGCGGCGGTGCGGAACAACGGCGACTCCGGCGGCTCGTCGCGCCGGCCCTCGATGATGGCGGAGACCGTGGCCGGCGGATAGCCGTGCAGGCGGCCGGCATCGCGCAGGGCGCCGCGGGCCTGATAGGTCGCGAGGGTGGCGATCATGGCGACACGGTCTTCGCCCCAGCGCTGGTAGCAGAAGCGGATCACCTCGTCGCGGCGGTTGTCGGCAATGTCCACATCAATGTCCGGGCAGTCGCGACGGCCGGGATTCATGAACCGCTCGAAATACAGGTCGTGGGCGAGCGGACAGCAGTGCGTGAAACCGAGCAGGTAGGAGACGATGCTGGAGGCGGCCGAGCCGCGCACCTCGACCGGGATGCGGCGCTGGAGGGCGAAGGCGACGATCTCATGCACGTAGAGGAAATAGTCGGCGAAGCCGGTGGCGGTGATCACGGCCAGCTCCCCGGCCAGGCGGTCGGCGGCGCGGGGCCTGAGCGCACCGTCATACAGGCAGTCAAGGCGCTCGCGGCAAAGGCCGGCAAGGTGGCTCTGCGCGGTCTGGCCGGCCGGGACGTGGATGCGGGGCAGCAGGGGACGGCCAAGCTGGAAGGTGAACCGGCAGCGCTCGGCGATCTCGCGGGCGGCCGCATCGTCGGGGAAGGCTTCGCGCCACTGCCGGGCGTCGGGAAGCACGGCGCCGGGGTGGGCGGTCGAGATGGAATTGCGGACTCCGCAAATCTGGCGCAGGCGCGCGAGGTCATCGAAGGCGGCGCGGTCGGCCTCATCAATCAGCCAGGCGTCCGGGAGGGGCGCGGGGCAGCCGGCGGGGGCGACTCCGTCCCAGAGGCTGGCGCCGGGCCGCGGGGCGGCGGGGAGGGCATAGAGATTCCCGGACGGAACCCAGTCGCGCAGGCGGGCGAGGAGGCCGGGGGTGTGGGAGAGGAAGAGCACCTGGTCGCCGCCGCCGGCGAGCAGGGCCGGCCAGCCGCCGTGCGGGGCCAGATGCCGGGCGGTAATCATCCGGCAAAGCTGACGGTACCCCTCGTCCGAGGTGGCCAACGCCAGGCAGGTGGAATCCGCGTCCGGGCCGAGCCGGACGCCGATGATCGGCTGCAGCCCGGCCGCCTGAACCGCCCTCTGGAAATGGACGGCGCCATAGAGCCCGCCGCAGTCGGCCACGGCAAGGGCCGAGTAGCCGCGCTCGGCGGCCGCCCGCGCCCAGTCGTCCGGCGAACGAACGCCAGTTTGCAGCGAATAGAACGTGTGGCAGATGGCCAGCATGATTCGGGACGCCTTCGGCAGAAGGAATATCGGTTTGCCATATTTAACACAGGCTGATAGACGATAGCTTGCAATGGCATCGTATGCAACTCCTTCCTGCGGGGTGGGCATAAAAAAATCGGGCCAGGCGGGCCTGGGGACGGGCCCCCGCAGCCTCCCCTGCCAACCGTCTCAAATGATCCCGGCCTTCCCCCTCGCTCCTTCGCCCCCGCACCGGGTGACCGGCGGCGCCCCCAGGTCGCGCGGCGGGTTGAAATGCCCAGGCGCGAAGGTATGGTATGGGTTCGTGTTCTTGCGTGTCTGACTGCGCAAGGGGCCGCGCGGGCCTCAAGCCCCGGCGGCCGCATTGGCTGAGCCCGCAATGGAGACAGCGTCCATGATGAGCAAGACGGTGAAACTGAGCGTCCTCGCGGCGGCGGTGTTCTGCGTTGGGTCGGCCGCCCTGGCCCAGGAGAAAAAGCCGGCTGCTGCGCCCGCCCCCGCGGCCGCCAAGCCGGGCGAGGAGGCCGCCAAGCCCGAGGAGAACAAGCTGGTCAAGCTGACCACCCTCGAACAGGCGTTCCTCAAGGCCAACCGCGACCGCCAGCTCCTCGAAGTCCTCATCCTGCAGGAGACCCAGAAACTCGAGAAGGCCGTCAAGGAAGAGGACAAGCAGGCCATCCGCAAGACGATCGGCGAGGCCCGCAAGCGGCAGCACCTGCTGAACACCGCGATGGATGTGGTCTTCGGCGTCGGCCGCCGCCGCGACTACGAGTACGATACGGTGAAGTCCACCGTCTACCTGCGCGTCGGCACGGTCGAGGAAACCTTTGCCCGCGCCGTCAATACCCGCGAAGCCCTGCGCAAGTTCGTCGGGGACAAGACGGTTGAGAAGGACGCGGAGAAGGACGCCGCCAAGAAGGCCGAGATCGAGAAGCAGATCGAGCAGGCGACCAAACAGTACCAGCTCGTCGCCGCCTCCCTGCAGGTCATCTTCAACGTCGTGCCCCAGCGCAACTACACGTACGACCCGAAGAACGAGACCCTCTACCTGAAGGTCACCGAGAAGGAAGTCGAAGACCTCAAGGCCAAGATCGCCGAGCTGCAGGCCAAGCAGGAGGCCGAAAAGGCCGCCGCCGCCCCGGCCCCGGCCCCCGCGGCCGGGAAGAAGGACGAGAAGAAGAAGTAGCCCCGCACCCCCTCCCCCACCCGCGGGATTGACAGACTTCCGCCGTCGGCGTCCGTGCGATGCCGGCGGCGGTCTGTTTTCCGCGAGGCGCTTGCAGCCCCCCCCGCGGACGACAACTGCCTCGTGCGATGGAGGGCGGACCTCCGTGTCCGCCAGGTCATACCCGAAGCCCCGGTCTGCCGCAGACGAACCCGGACGACACAGAGGTCGTCCCTCCAGCATGGCAGACAACGGATCCTCTCGGCGGCGAGGAGGGCCGGGCTCTGTCCCGGCCACGTGATGCAGGGGTTCTGCACGCGCCTCCCGCCTCAGGCCAGGGCGAGGATCACCTGCCAAGGGTCGGCCGAGGGGCGTTGCGGCAGGACGACTTCAAGGGCGGCGCCGACCCGCC
>MVZH01000224.1 GCA_002068325.1 Lentisphaerae bacterium ADurb.BinA184
CACCCCGACCACCCAACGCAAGGTCGCCGTGGTCCGCAACGTCAGCAGCCGCAAGACGTATTTCCTGGGGCCTGAGGGCAGCTTCGACGGCTTCACCGTTGTGAAGTTCGACGAGACCAGCCTGGAAGTCAAGACCCCGGCCGGCGCGGTTGACGTCCTGCCGGTCGGGCAGCCGAAATCCTACGAGAGACCATGAGCGACGCGACCCCCACCCCGGCGCCGGCCGCGCCCCCCGCCGGCACCTCCACCGACCTGCTCGACCTGCTGGTCAGCCAGGGCGGTCTCAACGAGTCCCAGGCCGACCTCGTCCGGCGCCGCGTCCGCCGGGCCCAGATCCCGTTGCACCAGGCGGTCATTGACCTGGGGCTGGCCTCGGAGGAGACGGTCTACCGCGGGCTGGCCACCTGCTGCGGGCTGCCGTACACCCTGCTCCCGGAGAACGAGATCAGCAAGGAGGCCACCGCCCTGGTCTCGGCCAAGGTGGCCTTCAACTACCGCATGGTGCCGGTCAAGCTCGAAAACAAGATCCTGACGGCCGCCTTCCAGTCGCCGCCCAGCATGCGCAACCGCGAGCAGCTGCGGGTGCTGCTGGGCGTCCGGCTCAACCCGCTGATCACCGCGCCCTCGAACATCCGGCGGGCCCTCAAGCAGGTCTACGGCATCGGCGCCGACACCGTCCTGGAAATCCGCAAGGACCGCGGGCTCGACACCCGGCTGGACACCATCGTCTTCGAGGGCTTCGACGACCAGGACCTGGCCGGCCAGGACGCCGAGGCCGCCTCGATCATCCACCTCGTCAACCAGCTCCTGCTCGAAGCCCTCGAACTGGACGCCACCGACATCCACATCGAGCCGTTCCCCGAGAACACCAAGGTCCGCTACCGCATTGACGGCATGCTGCGCGACATCCCCACCCCGCCCGGCCTGCGCGAGCTGCACAGCTCGATCGTCTCCCGCCTCAAGATCATGGCCAACCTCAACATCGCCGAACAGCGCCTGCCCCACGACGGACGCATCCGCGCCCACGTCGGCGAGGAGGAGTTCGACCTCCGCGTCAGCATCCTGCCGACCCGCTTCGGCGAGACGCTCTGCCTGCGCATCCTCAACCGCAGCGCCATCTTCCTCGAACTGTCCGACCTCGGGCTGAACCGCCAGCACCAGCAGATCATGCAGCAGCTGGTCGAGCTGCCGCACGGCATGATCCTGGTCACCGGCCCCACCGGCAGCGGCAAGACGACCACCCTCTACGCGGCGCTGTCGCGGGTGCGCAACTCCGAGCGCAAGATCATCACCGTCGAGGATCCCGTCGAGTACCAGCTGGAAGGCACCAGCCAGATCCAGATCCGGGCCGACATCGGGCTGACCTTCGCCGCCGGCCTGCGCTCGATCCTGCGCCACGACCCCGACATCATCCTGGTCGGCGAAATCCGCGACCCCGAGACCGCCGAGATCGCCATCCGTTCCGCCCTCACCGGGCACCTGGTGTTCAGCACGCTGCACACCAACGACTCCGTGGGCGCGGTCAACCGCCTCATTGACATGGGGATCGAAGCCTACCTGGTCGCCTCCTCGCTGATCGCCTCCCTCGCCCAGCGGCTGGTGCGCCGCATCTGCCCGCACTGCAAGGAGGACGACCGGCACCTCAGCCCGCGTATCCGCAACGAGATCGCGCAGGTGACGGGGATCGCCCCCGAGGAGGTCAAGGCGTGGATCGGACACGGCTGCCCGGAATGCTCCGACACCGGCTACCGCAGCCGCGTCGCCGTCTTCGAGCTGTTCCTGCTCAACGAGGAGCTGCGCGACCTCATCTCGACGCGGGCCTCGACCTCCGAGCTGCGCCGGGTGGCGCGCGAACGCGGCATGCGCACCCTCCGCGAGGGCGGCTGGGACCGCGTGCTGGACGGCACTACGACCGCCGAGGAGGTCGCCCGCATTACCGGCGCCCTCCAGCTCAGCTACGACGTTGACATCCCGGAGGAGGAGGAGGAAAAGGGCACGGCCCGGCGATGAAGCCCCAGTCCCACATTGGGCGGGCCGCGCCCCCGGCCGTCCGGGCCTGTCGGTTGTCGTTGCTGGCCCTGGTCTTGGGCGCGGCGACGGCGGCCGTCGCCGGCGGCTGGGCGGACTGGCGGCACCCCGAGGCCGCCTGGCGGTTGCGCGCCGCCCGCGTCGAAGCCAGCGGCAAGGCCCACCTCCTGCGCGTCGACTTCCCGGCCGAGATCCAGGGGCAGGTCAAGGGCCTGGTCGCCTACCGTGGCGACCATCAGCCGTTGCCGGCGGCGCCCGTCCTCGTCGGCACGGTCACCGTCGCGGCCGAAGTCCAGGTTCCCGCCGGCCCCGCCTTCGATCCGGCCTTTGCGGCGACCGCCGGCGGGCAGTTCCCGGATCCGCAGCCTGTCCTCGTCTACCTTCTCGCGGAGGCCTCCGTGCCCAATCCGCTGGGCGAGGCAAACCGCCCCCCCGTGGCCGTGTACTGGACGCCGGAACGCTACATCGCGCGGCCGCATACCGCCGACGAACTCCGCGCCCTTGACGGCCGGCTGGGGGCGGCCCCGTTCCGCGAGGATGTTCCCGGCTTCGTCCTCTCCGGCGGCGCCCGCCCGCCCTCCTTGGAAGTCCTCCGCCAGAGCGCGGTTCGCCTGCGCTGCAGCACGACGTTGGTGCTCGGCGAGACCCGGCGTCTGCGCCTGGGCGCCGACGCTCCGTCCACCGCCTGGTTCCTCTATGCCGACGGCCGTCTGGTGGCCGACTGGAAGAACCACGCCCTCGCCGAGGGCGGGGCCTTCCTGAGCGAGGTGCTGGTGCTGCCGGCCGGCCTGCACAGCCTCGATCTGGTCGCCGTCAAACGGCCCCTCGAACCGGTGCCGGCGTTGTCGTGGAAGGCCGAGGGCGGGCAGGTCGAAGTGATCCCCACTGGCCGCCTGTGCGCGTCCCGCCCGTCGCTGGCCTGGCGGCTGGAGGCGCGCGAGGGCGGCGCCCAGCCCGGCCTGGCCGTCAGCCTTCCGACCGCGCTCGGGGTCGCCGCCGGCGGCCGTGACCCGCTCGCCCTGCGCATCGCCAACCTGTCGCTGGACGCCGCCAACGCCCCCATCGCCTCGGGGGTCGTCGCCGAGATTGGCGGGATCAAACCGGCCTTCGGCGATCTCGTCGTCCTGGACGGCACGGTGCCGCCGGCCGTCCGCCTCACCGTCGCCGACGCCCCGGCAGGGGGCGCCCTGACCTGGCCGGTGAGCTTCCCCCGGCCGACGCCGCTGCTCATGCCGCCGCAGATCTGGATCACCCGCCTGCCGGTGACCGTGGCCGAGGGCGCCGCCGCCGACTTGACGGTGTGTGTCTCCGGGTTCCCCGATTCCCTCCAGGCCGTGGCCCAGGGCACGCCGTTCCAGATCCGCGCGGTGCAGCGGGACCGCGCCGGGCAAGCCCTCGGCGAGCCGCACGCCGTGGACGCCACGCTCGCCCAGTTGCGCGCCGGCCACCCCGTCTCCGTCCTCCTGGCGGCGGACGCCGCCCGGCTCGACCTCTCCGTCACCCTCGCCGGCACCCCGCTGGTGGGCGACGCTCGCATCCACCTCCTCGATCCCGCCGGCCCCGTCGAACGCATCCGCCCGGCCGGCGAACGCCTCACCCTCGACGGCGAACCGGCCCTCCTGCGCTGCCCGCGGCCCCAGGGCGGCGAGTTCCATGTGCGCCGATCCTGGCGCCCCAAGTGCGGCCGCACCCTGGTCTGGGTGGACGAGTTCTGGGCGCCCGCCAACGGCCCCGGCGCCCAGCTGCGGCCCGACGAGTGGCTGACCGCGCACACCGCCTTCAAGGCCACCCACCTGCGCGTCGCCGAGGCCGCCAGCCGCGACTGCCGGCCCGACCTGCGGCTCTTCGACCGCCTCGCCGACACCTTCGGCCGACAACCCTGCGTCGTCGTCTGGATGACCGGCGCCGCCGACCTCCGCAACAAAGTGCCCCTTGACGAGTACGAGCGCCGGCTGCTCTTCCTGGCCGAGGCCACCCGCCGCCGCGGCGCACTCCCCATCCTGGTGACGGTGCCGCCCTTCGCCGACCTCCCCCCGGAGCGCAGCCGCGAGGCCGCCCTCCGTGTGAAACAGCTCGCGCTCCGCCTCGGCGTGCCCGCCCTCGACCCCTATTCCGTGCTGCGCGCCGAGGAGGCCGCCGGCCGCGACAGCCGGCGCTTCCTCTCCACCGCCCCTGGCGTCACCCTCGGCGCCGCCAATGATGACGGCCGCGCCTGGATGTGCCGCCTGTTGCGCGACCAGCTGCGCGACGTCCGCGCCGCCGGACGCCCCCCGCGCCCCGCCGACCCCGCCGGCGCAGCCCGCCCGGCCGAAGCCGCCGCCGGCCCCCTCGCCGTCCGCATCCCCCATCCCGACCAGGCGCGGCGGTGAACCATGGCGGTTGACACCGCGGCATCCTACCTCGGCCCGCGCGGCTTCCCCCAGGCCACCCAGACCATCACCACCGGGCAGAAGCTGTTCCTGCTCGCCGCCGTCGCCGTGCTCTTCGCCTTTGCCGTCCGCGACGCCTTCGCCACCGTGCTGTTCCTCAACGCCGCCATGGCCGTCGTCTACCTCGTGACCACCGCCTACCGCGCCGCCCTCATCGATATCTCGCTGCGCCGCAACCGCGAGATCACCGTCGCCCCCGCCGACCTCGACCGGCCCCCGCCCGGCGGCTGGCCCAGATACCTCGTCCTCGTGCCCCTCTACCACGAAGCCGACATCCTCCCCGAACTGATCGCCGCCCTCGGTCGCCTCGACTACCCCCGCGACCGCCTCGAAATCCGCCTGCTCGTCGAGGAGGACGACCTGGAAACCCTCCACCGCGCCCGCCAGCTCGCCCCGCCGCCGCCCTTCGTGGTCTACGTCGTCCCCGTCTCCCAACCCCGCACCAAGCCCAAGGCCTGCAATGTCGGCCTGGCCAACACCGACGCCGACCTGCTTGTCATCTACGACGCCGAAGACCGGCCCGAGACCGACCAGCTCCGCAAGGCGGTCCGCGCCTTCGAGGGCGTGCCCGCCAACGTCGCCTGCATCCAGGCCAAGCTCAACTTCTACAACGCCCGGCGCAACCTGCTGACCCGCTGTTTCACCAGTGAGTACGCCACCTGGTTCGACCTCTGCCTGCCGGGGCTGGACTTCCTGCGCGCCCCCATCCCGCTGGGCGGCACCTCGAACCATTTCCGCATGAACGTGCTGCGCGAGGTCAAGGGCTGGGACGAATACAACGTCACCGAGGACTGCGACCTCGGGCTGCGGCTCTTCCTCGGCGGCTGGCGCACCCGCATCCTGGACTCAACCACCTGGGAACAGGCCTGCCCCAGCCTGCACCACTGGATCCGCCAGCGCTCGCGCTGGGTGAAGGGCTACCTGCAAACCTACCTCGTCCACCTCCGCGCCCCCTTCCGCCTGCACCGCCGCCTCGGCCTCGTCAACAGCCTGCATTTCCATCTGCTCATCGGCGCCGGCTCGCTCTGCCAACTCATCAACCCGATCTACTGGCTGTTCACCCTGGTCTGGGTTTTCACGCACAGCTCCGCCCTCAGCGCCTTCTTCCCGGGCCCGGTCTTCGTCATGGCCGCCATCTGCCTGTTCATCGGCAACTTCGTCTTCGCCTACACCTGCAGCATCGCCTGCGTGCGCCGCGGCGTCGGCGACCTCGCCGTCTACGGCCTGGCCATGCCGCTGTACTGGGTGCTGATGAGCGTCGGCGCCTGGAAAGGGTTCCTGCAACTGATCAGCCGGCCGCACTACTGGGAGAAGACCCAGCACCTGGCCAGCCCCGAACCCGGGAAACCCGCGGGAACTTGACCCGTCGGATCCGTCCGATCCGTCGGATCCGCCCGATCCCAAAATCCGCCGCCATGCCCAACTCCAGTTCAACAACCCCGTGGTACGGCAACCTGCCGCCGCAGCCCCCCGGCCCGCGCGCCTTCGTGGTGCCGGCACTGGTCTGGGGCGGGATCCTGCTCGTGCTGGCCGCCGTGCGCCTGGCCCTGCCGTTCTACGACACCGACGCGCAGTTTGTCCACGGCCGCATCGTCGAGGCCCTTGCCGCCGGGCGGGTGTGGGGGCGGCAGGCGATGGTCGGCAGCCTCGAATTCCCCCCGCTGCCTACCTTGGGGATGATGTTTGCCCGGCCGCTCGGGCTGGCCTGCGGCCTGCCCGCCGGAAGCGTCCTGGTCGTCATCGCCCAAGTCTGGGCCGCCTACTACGTCCTGCGGATTCCGCAAACGGCGCGGGGCCGGGCCGTCACCGTCGCCAGTCTGCTCGTGCTGGTCGTCTGCCCGCAGGCCCGGCGGCTGCTGCTGTCGGCCGACCCCAACTGGATCGCCGCCGTCCCGGCCGCCTGCGCGCTCTCCCACCTTGTCCGATGGCAGCAGGCGCCGGCCCTCCGCGACCTCGTCCTGCTGGCTGTCTGCAACGGCTTTCTGGTGCTGTGCGGGCCGGCCGGCATGCTGCTGGCGCTGGCCCTCGGCGTGGTCGTCCACGCGCAGGCTGGCCGGCTGGCCGGGCCTGGCGGCCTCGCCGACACGCGCGGGGTTCGGCCCCTGCTGTGGGCGCCGCCGGTCTATGCCGTCGTCCTCATCCTCCTCGGCAACTGGCTGGTCATGAACGACTTCCTCTTCCCCTGGCGGCGCCCGTTCGACGCCCTGCTCTCGCTCGGGGCGCGGCTGCCGCGGGC
>MVZH01000225.1 GCA_002068325.1 Lentisphaerae bacterium ADurb.BinA184
CTCTGCAACCCCGGCAACCTGCCAGCAGACGGTCGTAGTAGCCCCGTCCGCGGCCCAGACGGTTCCCGGCCGCGTCAAAAGCCACCCCGGGCACGAGCCAGAGCAATCGAGCGGACTGCCGGTCCTCCGTGCCCAGGGCCGGCCGTCCGGCGGCAGGCTCCCGGATGCCGTAGTGCCCCACAACAGTGTCCGCCGACAGGTCGTCGACAGGCACCAACTCGTAGCCACCCGCCGCGGCATTGAAGCGCGGCAACACCGTTCCCTTTCCTTGTCCCTTCAGCTCCTTGAAGACCAGACCGAGATCCAACTCTCCCGCAAACCCGACGTACAGAGCCACTGCCGGCGCAGCGGCCACTTCCGGCAACGACAGCAGGCGACCCGCAACCGCCACCGCGGCCACGAGGATCTCCTGGGCGGTCAGCCCTGCACGACGGGACAGCAACACCCGCCGCAGGCTGGACTTTGCCAACGCCATTGCCGAACCCTTCGCCTCCACCGCCGCCCCGGCCCACGCCCCCGCTGGGGCCGCGTCGGGACGCCCGGTGACATTTAACGCGACCATAACATAGAACCTGGCCCGAAATGCGCAACCGGTTCCATGCGAAAAAGAACGCCCGCCGGCACCGCATGACCGCCTGCGCAGACGCGCGGATCGGGTCCGAAGTAGGGTCATCGGCAAGGATTCGGATCGCGTGACCGCCCCTGCGGACCGGCCCCAAGAGCCGCGACACGGAACTGCCAAAGTTTGGAGTGACCGCCCGCACGGACACGCAAATGCCCTGCAACCCACCGCACGGACGCGACTCCGGCCGTCGTGACCGCCCGCACGGACACGCGAACCCGCCCGTTCCATCGCGTTGGCGGCCGCGCCCCCCTCAACCGGGCCGGCTCCGATGCACCGGCCCGACCACCGTCTGCTGCACGACGTCTCCCCCCTCTTGTCTCTTCGGGGAGCCTCATGTGCGTGAAAACAAGGGCGTTTTCACGCACTCGGCCCGTGCTCGTGGGCGGACACACCCCCGCTATTGATGGGCGAAAGAGGTCAAGTCACTGATGGCCGTCAGGCAAAATAGGCATCTGGATGGAGGGGGCATTCCGGATCCGGGCGCAACCCTGCTCCCCGGTGCTTCCTGGCCCGCGCCTTCCCCTCACCAGCCGACGGGCATGCCTGGCGCCGTCCCGGCCGGCAGGAAGGGGGCGTTTTCACGCACTCAACAGCCCGGGACACCGCATGCGTCAAGCGCCCGCATCGTCCCGGTTTCCGTGAAGACTTACACGTGCCTTGAAGTGTCTGAGGGCCGTTCGGAAAGGGATCGTGCGGACACCGCGCGTTTTCACGCACACTGTTTGCGGAGGGGGTGAATCATCAAGGTACCTTCTCGCCAGGGCCGCTTTGCTGCAGGGGGAATACAACCTTCAACTTTTTCTGCAGAAGCGAGGTTGAAATCTCCGGAAAGCATATATATAGTAGCCTTATTGACGAAGGCCGCATGATGCACACACTGTCGGAAAGCCGCACATGCCCTGTGGGAACCGTTCAGGTGCTCAACGGAGTGGCGTTGGAGACAGGACGGGCGGCCATCGCGGGGATCAAGGCCCTGGCGCGGCGGATGGCCTCCCTGCGAGGCGAATGGGGCGCGTTGGTCAAGGCCCTTCCCGAACGTCTGCTTGCGGCCGGCTACGCGCCGTCCACAGCAACCCGTTATGCAGACTGCGTCGGAACCTTCCTGACGTGGTGCCATCGCCGGGGGCGGGACATTCCGGGGCCTGGAGACACGACGGATTTCCTGGCCTGGCTGGATTCGTGTGGCCAGGGCACGGCCGTCCGGCGGCTGCACCTGAGCGCCATACGGACTTCACTGGATCGGCTTGCCGGCTGGTCTGCCACCAAGGGGATCGCGTACGCCCATCGCCCTCTGCCCACTCCGCCCGCCGAAGCCTCCGTCATCTGTCGCCTCGTGGACACGGCGTCGGAGCGCGATGCCACCCTAGTTCTGCTTCTCGCACAGGCCGGGTTGCGTCCCGGGGAGGTAGCAGCCTTGCGGTGGGAAGATGTCGCCCGCGATGGGAGGACGGTCAGGGTGTACCGCCATCGTCCGAAGCGCGCGGTTCGCCTGGCCGTGCCCTCCGACATTACCCGCCGGATGGTGGCGCTCCGCAGCTCCGTTCCGGATGCGCGAGGATGGGTGTTCCCCGGCCGCACATCCCGTGGTAGCCTGAGCGTGCGTGGCGTCCAAGCGGTGGTGGCGCGTCTGACGCAAAGCGTTGGCCTCGTCACTTCCTGCACGGCACTCTGCGCAGCGGCCACAGCAGACGCCGTAACGGCAGGGCGGCGAGGCATCGCTTTGGATGTCGGTTGCCTGAAGAGGGGTTGCCGCAGGCCCGATCGTCTGCCAGGCCGGGGCCCGCCGCCAGCTCGGTTGCGCCCCGCCTGACCCCGCGCGAACCCACCCTCATTCCCCGGCACCCGTGCAGTGACGCCGCGACGTGTAGGCTGCGCCCCGCCTGGCGCCGGACTGGGTTCGTCGGGTTCTTGAGCCACTGGAGTCTCCCGTCCATGCCGCAGGCAGTCTGCAACGGGCACGGCGTTGCCCAGTTGGCCGCTGGTACCCTCACCCGTTGCTGATCTGCCCCACGGCTGGATCCCACGGCAGGACAGAACGGCATTCGACATCGTCTTCGACCTGGCGTCCCCCACCGGCCAGTGCCCGGTGGCATGTGCGTGAAAACGCCGTCTGTTTTCACGCACAAGGGCGGGAAGATGTTGCCGCAGTGCCGGACAAGCAAGGCCAATGTGCGTGGAAACGCGGCCTTGGGGTGGGGGGCGTCTGGCGGGCGATGGTGAGACGCCGCGCTGGCAATCCCGCCGAGTGGTGGCAGTCCCGCCGGGCGGGAGCGATTCCGCCGGGTGGTGGCATGGTCGTACCCATTGACCTGACGATCCGGCACAGCCTGACAGGCACGGGGTTGCGCCCTCCCACGCCGGCAAACCCTACCCCAAACGGCTGACGGGGAACACGGCACAGCCTGACAGGAGGGCACGGCGACGGTTCCTACACGGCTGCTACGCCATCACAGACGCGACGGGCTACGCCTATGGTGGTGGCCCCCCCCGCCCGGGGGCGAAGCGTAGCTTGAAAGGGGCGCGACGGCCCGCCCCGCCCGCTCCACCGCGCGGCGTGGCGTCACTCTTCGTTCTCGACGACGCCGGCCTCGTTGTTGGACATCTCGAGGGTCTGGCCCTCGCGTGCCCAGTTGAGGGTGGGGTCCATCTTTTCCAGGGCGGCCAGCTCGCCGTCGGTGCGTCCGGGATGATGGTGTGTGAGAACCAGGCTATCGACGCCGGCGGCGGCGGCGAAGTCGCGTGCCTCGGCCCAACTGCTGTGCCCCCATCCGCGGTGCCGCTGCACCTCCTCGGGCGTAAAGAAGCCGTCCAGGGCCAGGAGTCCGGCCGGGTAGGGTTCGCCCACCAGGCGTCGCAACCCATCGAGGGCGTCGGTGACGGCCAGTTCGACGTCGGTGGCCAGGACGAAGGCGTTGGTGCCGTCGTCGAAGCGGAAGGCGGTGCATCCCTGTGGGTGGGGCACGCCGGCCCAGCGCACGCTGAGGCTGCGGTCGGGCAGCTCGATTTCCCCTTGGGCGGGGAGGTGTTCGAGTTCGACGTCGGCGGTCAGTTCGCGCAGGGGCACTGGATGGAAGGGCAGGTTGAGGAAGGTTTCGAGGGCTCCTCCGAGTTGGGGATGGGCGGAGGCGATGCGGACACGGCAGTCGGCGCGGTAGAGGGGCGAGAAGCGGAACAGGCCGACGATGTGGTCGGCGTGCAGGTGGCTGAGGAAGACCTCATAGTCGGTGATGCCCTGGGCCTGCAGGGACAGCCCGGCGGGGAAGGCGCCGGAGCCGACATCGACCAGGATGGGGGCCCCGGACGCGGGCCGGATCTCGACGCAGGTGGTGTGGATGCCGAACTCAGCGCTCGGCGTCATCGGCGTCATGCTGCCACGCGTCCCCCAGAAGCACACCGAGAATCCGCTCTGCGCCATGGGTGCGATCCGATCTTGGCGGGCATCCCGCGTGGAAAAAGCGCTTACGGACAGCAATATTGTACTAAAAGCCGCCGAGACACGGTTTACAACCTGCCGGAGCCAGAAAGATGAACCCCCGGACGGGGCCTGCGCCGGATCGGTATGCGCTCGGACTGGTTGCCGGGGCCTTGTTGCTGACGCTTGCCGCCACTCCCCTGCTGGGCCGGTTCGAGGCGGTCCTGCTGGATGCGGCGACGGCGTGGCGGTACCGGGTCAACTCCCGTCTGCTGGGCCGGGTCGCCGAGTTCCGCGCCGACACGGCGAATGCCGCGGAGGCCGGGACGGCGAGCAAGGGGCGCGCGCTGGTCTCCGGGGAGGCCTGCCTGATCGGCATTGACGCGCCGGCCCTGCGGCATCTGGGCCGTTACGGCAGCGGCCAGTGGGTCGTGCGCCGCCCGTATGTCTCGCTGGTGCGCGCCGCCCGCACCACGTTGCGCCCGGCAGTGATCGTCTTCGACATCCTGTTCCAGCCGGTGCTCGGCGAGACGGTTGCCGGGGCCGCGCCGGCGGCGGGCGGGGCGGTGGGGGGGACGGTTGACGAGCGGGTGCGCGCGGCGCTGGACGCCGGTCGTGGCGACCCGGCGTCCGACCCCTGGCTGGCGCTGTCCGAGCTGGCGGCGCGCGCGTCCGAAGAGCGTCTGGCGGAGGAGTTTGCGGAGTTCGCAGCCGGCGAGGGTGCAGGGTTGCCGCCGCTGGTCTGCGCCTGCATCCTGAGCAGCCCGGAATCCAACGAGCGGGAGACGTGGTCGGAGGCGGACATTGTGGGCGAGGTCGGCGGCGGCGACCCCGGGCGCGGGCGCGCCATCCCCTACCTGCTCGATGTCGCCATCCCGCCTGCCAATCTCGAGAACCTGCCCGCCGACCTGCCGTTCAGCGAGAATGCCAAGCTGCCCTCCCCCGTGTTGCGCGACTACAGCCTGCTCGGCGCCATCAACGTGCCGCGCGACGCCGACGGGATCATCCGCCGCATCCCGTTGGTCCTGGGGGTGCGCTACCGTCATCCTGGCGACGGCCGGCCTCGCGAGATGGTGGTGCCGTCGCTGGGCCTGCTGAGTGTGATGCGCTACTGGCAGGTGACGCCGGACCGGGTGCGGGTGGTGTTCGGCCGCTGGGTGGAGATCACGCGGCCGGACGGCCGGTGCGTGCGGGCGCCGATTGACCGGCACGGGCGGATGCTCATTGACTTCGTCGCGCGTCCGCAGGACTTCCCGTCCGTCTCCCTAGCCCAGGTTCTGACCGCCGGCGAGGGGACGCCGGCGGAGGCGGCGGTGCGGCGGGTGACGCGGGGCCGCCTCGCGCTGGTCGGGCTGACCGCGGCCGGGACCACCGACATCGGCCCGACCTCGCTGGACCCCACCACCCCCTACGCCTACGTCCACCTCGCCGTCATCAACAGCCTGCTCACCGGGCGGTTCATGCGCGACAGCGGGCGTGGCCTTGACCTGGCGCTGCTGGCCGCCGGGTTCGCGCTGTTTCTGCTGGCCAACATGGGCGGCGGCCTGCGCCGGCTGGTGTGGACGACGCTGGCCATCGGCGCCCTGGCCTGGGCCGCCTTCCTCGGGCTGTTTTTCGGCCACGTCGTCGCGTTGCACGTGCTGCCGGTCACGCTGTTCCTGGGGCTGGGTTTCGGCGCGCTGCTGGTCTACCGTTACGTGCGCGAGGAGCGCGCCCGGCGCCGCATCCGCGCCATGTTCGCCACCATGGTATCGCCGGAGGTGTTGAAGTATATGGAGGACAACCCCGAGAGCTTCTCGCGGACCGGCCGCCGCGTCGAGGCCACCATCATGTTCTCCGACATTTCCAACTTCACCGCCACCGCCGAACGCATGCCGCCGGCCCGCCTGACCGAGCTGCTCAACCTGTACTTCTCGGCCATGACCGCGCCCATCCTCGACTCCAACGGCTACGTCGACAAGTTCGAGGGCGACGGCATCATGGCCGAATGGGGCGTGCCCTACCCGCGCCCCGATCATGCGCGGGCAGGCTGCCTGGCCGTCCTGGAACAGGCGAGGCGGGCGGCCGAGATCGGGCCGCGGCTGCGGCAGGACTTCGGCTTTGACCTGCACGTGCGGTTCGCGCTCAGCTCGGGCGAGGTCTCGGCCGGGAACATGGGGTCGGGCGAGAAGTTCCAGTACACGGTGCTTGGCGACGTGGTCAACGAGGCCTCGCGCCTGGAGCCCGCCAACAAGGACTACGGCACCCGGATCATCGTCACCGAGCGCACGCGGCGGGAGGCCGGGGAGGCGGTCGAGGCCCGGCGGCTGGACAAGGTTGTCCTGGCCGGCAAGACCCACCCGGTGGTCCTCTACGAGCTGCTGGGCCCGGCCGGCTCGCTGTCGCCGGAGCGCCGGCGCCTGGTGGAGGCCTACGAGGCGGGGCTGGAGGCCTGCTGGCGGCGCGACTGGGACGGGGCGGAGCAGGCCCTGCGGCAGGCCCTCGCCCTCGACCTGGGCGCCAGCCAGGACGAGCTGCTGTGGGTGATCAACGGCTACACGATCGCCCTGGCCGCGCTGCTCCTGCCGATCGGCGCCATCGGCGACCGCTGGGGCCGCAA
>MVZH01000226.1 GCA_002068325.1 Lentisphaerae bacterium ADurb.BinA184
GGCCGCGCGACGGTTCGGCCGTGCATGGCCACTCAGCCATTCCAGCCGTGGACTTGCCGTGCTCGAAGGATTGGCGCCCCCGCCACGGCTTGACAGTATCGGAAGCCGATGTATTGTATCCCTATGCATCGAGGGACGATGTTGGCGGGCCGGCCGCCAAGCCGCCGGCGAAAGCGAGGGCGAAGCCATGCAGGTCTCGACCGAGATGATGAAGGGGACGGTGGTTCCGATCGTGCTGAAACTGCTCTCGGAACGCTCGATGTACGGGTATGAGATCATCAAGGAGGTCAACCGCCGGACGGAGAATCTGCTCGACTGGAAGGAGGGGACGCTGTACCCGTGGTTGCACCGGCTGGAAGGCGAGGGGCTGGTCAGCGGCCGGTGGATGGACGGCGGCGGCGCCCGGCAGCGGAAGTACTACGGGCTGACCCGTCTGGGGCGGGCCCGGCTGAAGGAGTGCACGGCCGAATGGACGGCGCTCAGCAAGGCGGTCAGCGGCATCCTCCTGACCCCGGCGTGAGGAGGGCACGCCATGCAGACAACTCCCTCTCCAGTGAACGATTTCACGGCCCGCGCGACGGTCGGGCTCGAAGCCGATCCCGAGTTGCGCCGCGAGGTCGAAGCCGAGCTGGCCAGCCATATCGAGGCGAGTCTGGACGAAGGCGCCGCGGGCGGGAGCGTGGATGAGACCATCCGCCGGCTGGGGGAAGTGGAGGACTTGGCCGGCAAGCTGCTCGAAGGCAATCTGCGGCGGTTGCGCACGCGGGCGCGGCTTCGGGTGCTGGTGGCGTTCGCCCTGGTGCCGGCGGCCGTGCTGTCGGCCCTGTGGCTGGGGCCGTGGCGGGCCACGCTGGCGAGCCGGCGGCAGAGCGCCTTCTTCCAGATTCTGGGAAGCGATTCCTCCGCGAACGGGCTGCGGGGCCTGATGCTGTCTGCGCTCTCTCCCCCCAGCCGGCGCCGACTGTCGGAGGAGCAGCGTCTGATCGTCTACGGCGGGGCAGGGGCGACCGGCGCGGCCAGGGAGAAGGCCATCCTGGACCGCTTCCCCGGCAATCCGACGTACCGCGGCAACTACATTTCGAGCCTGATCGCGGAGGGGCGTGATGATCTTGAGCGCCTGGGGCCGGTGCTCGAAGAGGCGATGCTGGCCGAGCCCGACAACGCGCGCTACAACCTGATCCTGGCGGCGGCGCGGCTCCGCCGGGCGGCGACGCTTGAGGCAGATGGGGATCACCCCGACCGGCTGGTCATCACCGACCGCGAGGGGCTGGACGCCGCCATGGACGAACTCGCGCGGGGGTTGGCCAAGCCCTCCTTCCGGCGCTATGGCCGCGAGATGCTGGCCGAGCGGATGGCGATCCTCGGGCCGCCCTCGTCCCTGTCGGAGAGCATCGAGCGGACAGCGGTTGCCGCCGGGCTGCTCATGCCTGACTTGGGCGACATGCGTCGGCTGGGCAGGGCGGCCAACTCATACGCGCAACTCCTTGCGGAAGAGGGGGATGCCGAGGCGGCACGCCGTTTCGCCGAGGCTTGGCAGGGGCTGGCCCGCCATCTGCTGAACGACTCCTTCACCCTGATCGATACGCTGGTCGCCTCGGCGCTCATTGGGCTGGGCGAGCAGGCCGCCGGCGTCTATGACAGTCTTGGCGAACCGGATGAGGCCGCGGCCTGCCGCCAGACTGTTGCGACTTGGAATGCCCCCGTGCAGAACTGGAAGGCGGGCCAAAAGGAGAACACGGGGGGGCTTGGAGAGACCGTCCGGGCGAAAGGATCTTTCATGGACGCTCTGTTGATCCCCGCCTTGGGCGAGACGGTCAGCGAGGCCGAACTGCGCGGCGGCCGGCTGCTCGACTACTGCCTGGTGGATCGCTCGGCCGTGCTGCTGCTGCTGACGCTGGCGACCGGTGTCCTCCTGGGTTGCTGGGCCATCGGACTGCGCTGGCGGCTGACGGCAGGGGGCGGGTACCAGGCGATCATCCTGGTGCCGCGGCTCGGTGAATACGCCCGCATCCTCGGCTGGGGGCTGGTGCTGCCCGCGGCCGGGTACACTGCTGCCGTTCTGTTGCCGGCGGTCGGGGGACGGGAGTGGTCCGTGAACCTCAACCTTTGGCGGTCTCTCGCCCTGCTGTCTTCGGCGAGCGTGACTTGCCTCCTGCTGACCTCGCACCTGGCCCGGCGCGCCGCCCGCCGACGCTGCGAGATCCTCCGCATCGCGGTTCCCGAGCGCGGGGGCCTGCGTCGGTGGATTGACCGGGGGACGGTGGCGCTCATGGCGGTGGCCGTGGCCGCCGCGATGGTGCCTCCGCCGGGGCAGGGCGGCGTCTCCTGGAAGGTGCTGCCTGCCGTGTCGCTGGCGGCGACGGCTCTGGGGGTCCTCGTGCGATCGGGCGTCAGCCTGTGCCGCCTCCCGCAGTGGCTGGGCAGCCGGAAGCATGGAACCTACTTCGGCACGTTGGCGCGGAGTGTGGTGCCGGTGTATGCCGCCTTCATTCTGGTTCTGGGCTGGTTCGCCTTGCCGGTGCTTCGGCAGGCCGAACAGCGGCTCGTCGTGCAGTCCAGCTGGGGACGCCCCGACATCGAGGGCTTCACCATCTTCGAGGACCGGCTGACCCGGCGCCTGGTGGCCGAGCTGAAGGCCGCCGCCCCGCCGCCTTAGCGGCCTCTATCCATGAACAAAGAGGCAACAGAGGGAACGGAGGCACATCCCATGTGTGCACAACAGTGTGCGTTGGCTCAGCATTGGAGACGGAAGATGCGTGGCAGCGGGCTCGGCATGGTGGTTGCGGCGGTCATCGTGGCGGCTGGCGCGCTGATCTGGGCTTGGAGAGCAGCTCCGCCGGGTACGCATGCAAGCCAAACGGAGGGCGCGGGCAGGGACAGGCTCCACTCAGAACAGCAAGTCCCAACGGCTAGGACGCGGCTGGGAAAGGACGCACTCCGCGAGGGCGGTGTTCTCCGAGGGGAGCGACGTCATACCCCACCGAAGTTGCCGGCGCCGAAACTTACGCCGCGCCCGCCGGAGGTGAACCCAACGGATGCCCCGGCGTTGCCGCTCGTGAACCAGGTGCTGCTCGGACGCGCAACGAACAGGGTTGTGCTCGCCCAGCTTGACTTCTATTTGCAGGCGAACCAGCGCAACGCTGCCAGCCTGCTCGCGGCGGCCAGCGTCTGTGCCGAATCTCGTCCGGGTGCAGATCTCGATATCCTCAGAGAGGCCGTGCAGGCCTTCCCTGATGACCCCCGTGTCCTGCTGGACTGGCTGCTGTGGGGCGACGCGCCACCCGCCGAGCGACGCCAGGCACTGGACGCCTTCGTCCAAGCCGCGCCCCAGAATGCGTTGGCGGACTATCTCTCCGCGTTGGATCACTTCGACAGCGGAGATGTCGAGGCGGCGTTGCGGTCGCTGATGTCCGCCTACGGCAAGACGGGAATTGACGACTACTTCACGGCGGCCGTGCAGGGCCGCCAGGAAGCCTACCGTGCGGCTGGGTACTCAGAAGCCGAGGCCGCTGCGGCGGCATTCTGTGAAATGGGCATGCCACAGAATGCGTGCCTGCTGAAGCTCTCGCAATGCCTGAACGACCTGCGGCAGCAGTATGTCCAGGCGACCGACTCTGAATCGGCCCAGTTCATCGCCGAGATGTGTGTGCGGCTTGGGTGGCAGGTCCAGTCTGGGATGGGTAACACCCTCGTCGGGGAAGCTCTCGGGATGAGAATCGAACGGGAGGCCCTCGAGCACTTGCCCCCTGACGCCGTCCTTACTGCCACCGGCTCGACCGTGCGTGAACGCCTCAGTGAGATTGCCGAGTGGCGGCGTGCCCTCAAGGACGTGCAGCCGGGCGACCAGCTGGTCTCGACACTCGATGAGAGCGCTGTCACCGAGCTTTTCGAGCGCATACGGCTCAACGGTGAAAGGGAAGCGTTTCGGTGGCTGCTCGACACACATGGGAGTCGCGAGGCAGCATGGTGAAGTCACGCATCCCTTTCGATGTGGTCACACCAGTGAGCCAACAACGGCCTGAGCGGTACGGCTCGCCGGCTCGCCGCGCGTCAGGCCGGACGAACTGCCGACAGAGCCGTGGTTCTCCACACCGCCCACCATTCGTCTCATGATTGCCTGGACTCGAAGACGTACCGGTGGAGTCCGCCGGCCCCAAGGGAAAGGTCTGGATCATTCCCAGACGATTGGTAACGGTACGCGGGGCGGCAACCGACTGCCGAGCAGACTCTTCGTTGCCTCCGTGCTGCCGGCCTTGGCGGGGGCGCGGGGGGGGGCGTCGGCGGATCGCGTGCCTGCGTGTCGGGGGCAGGTTCATCTCGTGACCTTCGTCTACACGACGGATCGTGACGACGGGTACGACTGCGCCTTCATCTGGAGGCGGGGCGTCTTCGACAGCCACCATGCGACCTGCGTCCGGCCCAGTCGGCACTCGCTGGCCGAAGCCGGGTCGCGGCGTTGGGGCAGCCGACAGCGATGCGCTGCACCAAGTCGGGTTTGATATCCAGCGTCACGGGACTATAGTTCTATGGTTGATGTGCTGTCCCATAGAACACCAAGCGTCCCGCGTGGGGGGCGACGCCCGTGGCCGTCACTCGAACCACTGGCCGACCTGGCGAACGGCATGGCCAGATCGCCGCCGCCCTGCGGGAGCGCCTGGTCGCTGGCCAGTTCCAGCCCGGCCAGCGTCTGCCCAGCCGTCGGGAACTGGCCCGCCGCCATCGTACGACGCTGGCGACGATGCAGAAGGTCTTCGACCGGTTGCTGGCCGACGGCTTTGTCGCCACCCACAACCGGCACGGGACAGTGGTCGTCGAGCGGCCGCCGCACCTGTTTCACTATGCCCTGGTGCTGGAGGCCGGCCCGGAGTGGTCGCGCTATCGGCGGGCGCTGTGCGGCGAGGCCGAACGGCTGACGGCAGCCGGGCCGGCCCGGTTCAGCATCTATGCCGACATCGACGCCCGGGCGGACGGGCCGGGGCAGGAACGGCTGATGACTGACATCGCCGCCAAGCGTCTGGCCGGTTGCATCCTCGACATGCACCCGGAGTCTCTCGGCGACAACCCGTTGCTCGGCGCTCCCGTTCCCAAGGTGGCCCTGACCCACGACAGCCGGCGGGCGGACATCCCGTCGGTTGGCGGCGGGCGCGACGGCTGGCTTGACCAGGCCTTGGGCTGGCTGCGCGGGCGCGGGCGCCGCCGGGTCGCCTGGCTGGGGATCCCCAACATCATGCCGCCGGCGGTCGCGGAATTCCGCCGGGCGGCGGCCCGGCACGGCTTCGAGACGCGCCCGGCCTGGACGCACGCCGTCCACCCACTCTACCCCACCTGGGCCGGCAACGCCATGGACGCCGTGTTCGGCACCGCCGCCGCCGTGCGCCCGGACGCCCTGCTGATCACCGACGACCACCTCGCCGAAGCCGCCACCGCCGGACTCGCCCGGCTCAAGGTGCGGATTCCGCAGAACCTGGACATTGTCTGCCTGAACAACTTCCCGCTGACGCTGACCACCCACGTCGCGGTCCGCCAACTCGGCTATGACGCCCGCAAGACCCTCGGTGCCTGCCTGGATGTCCTCGCCCGGCTGCGGGCCGGCGGGAAAATCCCCCGGAAGCTGGCGCTGCTGGCCGCGGAGTTCGCACCGATGCCGTAACAATCGTGGCGGGCATGGCTGCCCGGCACCGATGAAAGGCAGACACACACCCATGCAACCGTCCTTGGCCACGCCCCGCCCCCAGTCCACAACCCCGGTCAGCAACCCAAGGAGTCTCGTCATAAACAAGCACCTGTCCGCCCTTGTCCTCGGTATCGCTCTCGCCACCGCCGCCACCTGCCTCGGGGCTTTTGTCCCGCCCGCCGGACTGCAGTTGTGGCTGAAGGCCGATGCCATCACCGGTATACCCGACGGTGGTGCGGTGTCCACTTGGGTTGACTCCACCGGACTGGGTGGCGGACGCGACATGTCCCAAGGCACCGCCGCCTATCAGCCCTTGTACCAGGCGGCTGTTGTGACGGGCCCTGGCTTTGTCAACCCCGTCGTCCGCTTCGACGGCGCAAACGACGTGATGGCCAACTCGGCTCTGCACAATGCCCAGACTGTCATCTACGTCGCCAAGTCTACGGCAAACGAAGGCGTTCCCTACTCACGGCTGGGCACAATCAATGAGTACTTTGGCTTCGTGAATGGCGTTGGAGGTGCCGCCGCTGAACTCTTCTTGAAGAACCCGCAGACGTACTGGGTCGACGCGGCGACGGTAGCGCTCAGCGGCTTCCACGTCTACTCGGGGCTATACTCGGACCCAGCGAATGCCAACAACGGTTCCATTTACTTTGACGGCTCGCTCATGGCCACCGGTACGGGCGGGAGCAGCCCTCTCAACCTGGCCGACGTTGTCGGTGCCCGCGGCAACCTGCCGGGCCCCTCGTACGACGGCTTCTTCAAGGGCGACCTCGCCGAGGTGCTGGTCTTCAGCACCAATCTCTCCGCCGCCGACCGCATGGCCGTTGAGGACTACTTGAACAAGAAATACTTCGTCCCCGAGCCCGCCACGCTGGCCATCCTCGGCCTCGGTGTGCTGGTGTTGCGCCGGCGGCGGTAGGTTCGTCCCCGGTGCCGCCCCGCCC
>MVZH01000227.1 GCA_002068325.1 Lentisphaerae bacterium ADurb.BinA184
GGACGGGGCGCGGGCGGAGCCGACGGCCTGCCGCTCTCGCACCGTTTCCTGCTGGCCGGTGTCGTCCCCGCCGAGATCAAAATCTACTCGCCCGTCGAGGCGCCGGCGGCGCTCTTCCGGCGCTGTGAAGCCGAGGTGGCTCGGTGCGTCGCCATCTTCAGCCCCTTCGACCCGGCCAGCGAGATCTCGCGGCTCAACGCCCGGGCGGGCGCACAGGACGTCGAAGTCTCGGAGGACATGGCCGCGGTGCTGACGGCCGCCGCCACGGCGTGGGAAAGGACTGAGGGGGCCTTTGACGTGACGGTCCTGCCCCTGGTGCGGGCGTGGAAGGAGGCCGCGGGGACGGGCGTCGCGCCCGATCCCGCACGGCTCGAGGCCCTGCTCCGTTCAGTGGGCATGGGCAAAGTCGCCTTCGACCCGGCGTCGCGTCGCATCCGCTTCCGCGGGGATGGCGTGCAGCTGGATCTCGGCGGGCTGGCGGAGGGGTACGTGGTTGACCGTGTCGTGGCGTTGCTCAAGGCGGGCGGCGTGCGCAAGGGGCTGGTCAACCTGGGCGGCGACCTGCGGGTCTTCGGCGGCACGGCCGGCGACCCGTTCGAGATCGGTGTTCAGCACCCGCGGCGGGCCGGCGAACTGCTCGGGCGGGTGCGCGTCGAGGACGGGGCGGTCGGCACCTCCGGCGACTACGAGCAGTACGTAAGTGTCGGCGGCCGCCGGTACAGCCATATCCTCGACCCCACCACCGGCAGGCCGGTTCCGTGGAGTCCGAGCGTGACCGTGCTGGCCGGCGATGCCATCACCGCTGACGCCCTGGCCACCGGACTGTCGGTCCTGGGCGCCGAGCGGGGGCTGGCCGTGGCACGGCGGCTGGCCGGTGTCGAGTGCCTCTTCGTGCGCCAGGACGGAGAGGGAAGGATGACGAGGGTCTCCTCGCCCGGGATGGCGGCGCGCTTCCGCGAGGCGGCGGGGGCGGGGATACCCTGCGTGGACGCGTCGCCGTGAGGGCGCTGGCCGGCCGGCGAGAGCCTGTCCCCGCTGAGGCCGCCAGGCATCGCTTGTTTGCCGCCCGCCCGTAGGCTACCCTACGCGCGAAACGACTGAGTCCGGCGCCCCCGGCCGCAACAGCGACCGTGGGCGAGGCGGCTGCCGGGCATCCGAGCTTCCTGCGCCACCAAGCTCTCGAGGAGATCGGCACAATGACGAACCAGGTTCCCGAACTCACGCCGGAGGTTCAGGCCGTACTCGAACGCTATCTCGCGATACAGGACGAGATGCGGGCGCTGGGCGAGGAGAAGTCCGCGCTCCAGGACAAGGTTCGCGAAGCCATGGCCGGTTTGCCGGACCGGATCTGGTTCCCGGCGGTCGGCCAGACGCGGCTGAAGATCACGTACCACGAGGTCACCGAGATCACCTATGACGAGGAACGGCTGCGTCAGCGCCTGGGCGAGCGCTACCGTCTCATCCTGAAGCCTGACCCGAGGAAAATCGCCAGGCACCTCGACGCGGTTGTGGACCTGCTTGAACCGGCGCTTGATACGGTGGGTAGTCCGGACCGCGACAAGGTTCGCGCCGCGATCGCGAGCGGGGCCGTGACGGCCGCGGAGTTCGCGGGGGCTTTCACCAAGTCGGTCGTCCGCCGGGTCGCGGTCATGCGCCGTCGCGAGGACGGTCAGCCTGGCCAGGACGACACCCCGCCGGCCTGAGGCATCGGCAGGCTCCGCCCGGCCGGCGCGCCGCGGCCGTTCCGCGGCATCGCGCCGGCGGTTCAGGAGGGCACCCCCCGCAGCGTCTGCGCGAGCCGTGGCACCGGGGCGCCGATGCCGGGTCTAACCTCTCGACTCGGCGCGGCGCGGGTTCGCATTCGTCAGGGACGTTCCGCCAGAGTTGAAAGCCCCCATCGCCACCGTATAGTATCGGCCATACGATCGCCGAGAGACGCCGGCCGGGGGCGGACGGATGGCCTGACCACGCCGTGGCCCTCCGGTGGGGGTGGTTCTGCGTAGCATCCTTGGCCGCGGGAGAACGGCAAGGGCACGAGTGGGTGTGGCACCCGGCTGGACAGCACAGGTTGGCGGCTTGAGCGCAAACGAACTGACCGTCGAGAGCGGAAGTGTCCCCACCCCGGCGCCTGCGCGCGTGGAGTGGGCGGATGTGCCCCTGCACGCCTGGGTGCAGGTGGGCGTCTTGGCCGCCCTGTTCATCGCCCTCCACTGGAACCTGCTCGCGGTCATGGGCGCCATCGCCCGCCGCGACCCGGACTGGTCGCACGCCTTCCTGGTGCCCGCCTTCAGCCTGTACTTCGTGCACCAGAGGCGCCAGGCGATCCTGGCCGCCGACACCCGGACATGCTGGTGGGGGCTGCCCGTCTTTCTGGTTGGCCTGGCCGCGCACTTCCTGTCGATCTTCCCCGTCCGCAGCATCATGTTCCAAGGCTACACGATGATCGTCGAGATCCTCGGGCTGGTGCTGCTGATGCTGGGTCCGAAGGTTCTCAAGCTCACCGCCTTCCCCGTCGCTTACCTGGTCTTCGGCATCAAGTTCAGCAGCCGCGTCTGGAACGTCATTGCCTGGCGCATGCAGCTGATCGCCGCCAAGAGCGCCGTGGTGCTGATGACGCTCTTCGGCGTCGATGCCGAGGTCAAGGGTTCGACCATCGAGCTGTGGCGGGGCGCCGAGTACCTGGGTGCGCTGAACGTGGCCGAGGCGTGCAGCGGGTTGCGCATGCTGATCGCCTTCTCCGCCCTCGGCGTGGCCATCGTCTACCTCGTCCCGCGCCCGTGGTGGGCCCGGCTGACGCTGCTGGTGCTGACCGTGCCCATCGCCATCGCCGTGAACGTGCTCCGCGTCACCATCACCGGCTTCCTCCACCTCGTCAACCCTGAGCTGAGCGCCGGCGATTTCCACACCCTCATCGGCATGCTCATGGTCTTCCCCGCCGTCGCGCTGTTCCTGCTGGTCGGGTGGGTTCTCGACCACCTCTTTGTCGCCGAGGAGGACGACGCGGCGGCCGCCGATGGCCGTCCGGACGCCGTGCCACCCCCCGGGGAGGCCCGCTGACATGAGCGTACGCTGGCACCGCATCGCCACCCCGCCCTTCCTGGCCGCCGCCACGGTGCTGTTCCTCGGCGTGCTCGGGCTGAACTGGGTGATCGCCTCCTTCGAGGTATTCGTCGCCAAACAGCCCATCGAGCTGCGCCAGCCCCTGTTCGAACTGCCGGACCGATTCGGCCCCTACCAACAGCTCAGCCAGGAACCCGACCTGACCCCGGAGATCGAGGCCGTGCTCGGCGCCCACGCCTACATCACCCGCGAATACATGGACACCCGCAAGGCCAAGGGCGACCCCGGCGCCGTCATGCGCCTGCACATCGCCTACTTCACCGGTACCCCCGACATGGTCATCCACGTGCCCGAGGTCTGCTACATCGCCCATGGCGCCCAGGGACAGAAGAGCGAACTGCAGACGGTCCGCCTCGATTCGCCCCTGTTCCAGGACCGGCCCGACGGCAAGGTCGCCGCCACCACCGCCGGCGGAAGCCCCGTCACCATCCCCTCCCGTGAGGTCCCGCTCCGCGTCTTCAACTTCGCCCAGGGCAACGCCGGCGAACCGGCCACCGTGACCTATTTCTTCGCCGCCAACGGCAGCTTCATGGGAACCACCACCCGCGTCCGGACGCTCGTCTTCGACGTGCGCGACAAGTACGCCTACTGGTGCAAGATCGAGACGCTGCCCGTGGGCGTCGCCGACCGCCAGCAGGCCGTCGAGACGGTGCGTGAGTTCCTTGGCGCCGCGTTGCCCGAGATCATGGCCTGCCTGCCCGACTGGGAGGAGGTCAAGGCCGGTCGTTACCCTGTTCAGCCCGCCATCGAGTGACCCCGCAACCGGGAGGCGCTTCATCATGCCCAGCAGCAGTCATCACCACCACCATCGCCGGACGGGCAAGCCCGGGCGCCGCACGCGCGTCAACGTCAAGATTGTGCTTGCCCTGCTGCTGCTGGTCGTCCTGGCCGGCGTGGCCGGGGGGGCCTTTCTGCTGATCCGCAAGCATCGGCACAACCCCGAGCCCTACGCGCTCAAGGGCGACGAGCTGGTCGCCCAAGGCGACTACAAGACGGCCATCAAGCAGTACGAGAAGGCCTTCTACTACGACCAGAACAATCCTGCCATCCTGCTCAAACTGGCCCATGCCGTCGAAAGCTCCACCCCCGACAGCCCCGAGCAGGCCGCCCGCAACCTCGCCCGCGTCATCGGCATCCTCCACCGCGTCACCACCCTCGACGCGGACAACGAGGACGCCCAGAAGAGGCTCCTCAAGCTGCTCTATGACAACGCCATCGCCCTCAACCAGGAGCAGATCTTCGACCAGGTCATCGATACCGCGACCGACTTCCTCAAAAACCACCCCGAGCGCATCTACGCCCTCCGCTACAAGGCCCTGGCCAACGCCGAACTCATGCGGCGCAGGGACTACGATGACATACACCGCCAGCTGGTCAAGGACGACCTCGAAAGCGCCCTCCAGAGAATGCCCGACGACCCCGACCTGATCGCCCACCTCAGCCTCTGGAACTCGCTGCAGGCCGAACGCATCAAGAAGACCGCCAAACCCGCCGAGACCGCCAGCCTCGAGGAGAAGTCCGAAGACCTCCTGCGCGACATCCTCGGCCGCAAGCCCGACGACGCCGAGAGCCGCCTCCTGCTCGCCCGCACCCTCTTCGTCCACAAGAAGACCGACGAGTGCAAGGACGTCACCGCCAAGCTCGAAACCCAGCTCCTGCGCGCCCCCGACGCCCGCCTCTCCCCCCAGGCGGCCACCTTCGTCATGCTCGCCGACACCGACCCGGCCGCCGCCGAGGACGGCAGCCTCACCACCTCGGGCACCCTGCGGGCCGACGGCCTGCTGAGCAAGGCCTACGAAAACTTCCCCGATGACCTGGAGATCATGGTCAACCTCGCCCTCGTGCGCAAACGCCTGCAGAGAAACGACGAGGCAAAGGAGCTGCTCAGCCGCGCCTTTGCCGCCGACATCTCGAAGGAGAACATGCCGGCCGGCATGAGCGACCTGACCGCCAAGAACCTCCAGATGGTCGCCGGGGCCGAGCTGGCCAATACCTACCTGGTCGAGGCCGAGGCCAACCGCGAGCCTGACGCCCGCGCCAAGCTCATCGGCGAGGCCCGCGACGTCGTCACCCGCATCGAACGGGAGATGAAGACCTCGGCCGTGGTTGACCTGCTCATGGGCAAAATCCTCCTCCTCGAAGGCGACCTCTCGGGGGCCAGCAAACGCCTCGAGGGCGCCAACCAGAAGTTCGGGGGGCGCAACCCCGAGGCGATCTTCCTCAGCGCCATCGTCCTCAAGCGCATGGGCGAGTCCGGCCCCGCCGCTGAACGGCTCGAAAACCTTGCCGCCATGCTCGAACCCGACAAGGCGTTGCGCGCCCTCCAGGAGCTGACCGACATCTACCTGGCCGCCAACAACCTGGTCCGGGCCGAGCAGACCGTTGACCGCATGCTGAAAATCGCCCCCGACCACCAGCCGGCCATCATGCTGCGCAGCGAAATCCTGCTGCGCAAGCAACGCGCCAGCACCCAGGCTGCGGCCGGCGGCACCACCCCCCCCAAGGACACCCAGTCCGTCGAGCAGGCCCTCGCCATCATCGAACCCCTGGCCCAGAGCGGCGACCGCCGCGCCCAGCTCCAACTGGCCCGCCTGTACTACGAGAACAAGCGCCTCGAAGACGCCCGCAACGTCCTCCAGGAAGCCCTCAGGGACCACCCCGACGACCTCATCGTGCTGCAACAGCTGCTCAAACTGGACGTCGAACTCGACGAGCGCCCCAGGGCCCTGGCCCGCCTCGACGAAATGGCCAAACGCGACCCGGAGAACCGCATCATCGGGCTGCTCCGCGAGCAGGTCGAGGGCGGCGGCAACGTGCTGGCCAAACTCGAAGAGGTCCTGACCAAGGCAGACGACCCCTTCCAGTCCGCCTTCGGACTGTATATGCTGCACCGCCAGACCGGCCAGCGCGACAAGGCGATGAAGGCCCTGCAGGTGGCGGCCGGGCTCAAACCGCAGGAACCCAGCGTCGTCGAGGCCCAGTTCGAGGAGGCGATGGCCGACGCCAACTGGGAGGCCGCGCGCCAGTTCGCCAGCACCGCCGGCCGCCTCAACCTGGACGCCGCCAAGGGCGCCTTCTGGCAGGGCCGCCTGGCCATGGCCCAGAAGGAGTACCGGCGCGCCGCGGGCTCCTTCCAGATCGGCACCAAGGAACGCCCCCTCTACTCCGACGGCTGGCGTATGCTCGGCGACGCCTACCGCATGGGCAGCGCCTTCGTCGAGGCCGAAAACGCCTATCAGGAAGCCCTCAAACTGAAGCCCGACAACCTCGGCGCCATCTTCAGCCTCTACCTCGTCCACGACGCCCGCGGCCTCCAGCAGATGGCCATGGACGACCTCCGACGCGCCCGCGCCCTGGCCCCCGACAACCCCGTCATCTTCCGGGCCTACCTCGACTACGTCGCCCGCGACAAGCCGGAGGAGGCGCTCACCCTGCGCGAGAAGATCGCCAAGGACAAGCCCGACGACTGGCAGAACCGCCTCGCCATGGCCGGACTCTAC
>MVZH01000228.1 GCA_002068325.1 Lentisphaerae bacterium ADurb.BinA184
GATCTCTGCTTCCGCAACCGCTCGTTCGACGCGGCGCCGGTGACGGCCCAGCTGGCGCTGGTCTTCAAGCCCGCCGCAGCGGAGGTCGGCGGCCGTTCATTCCACGGCTTCACCTACTGGTACGAGTACGACGGCGAGGCCTGCCCGATCCACCGGCTGCTCGACCGCGCCACCTGGGAGGTGGGAGGCAACCTCGACGACATCAGCCTGGTCTGCCGCAACTGGCTGACCCCGCCACGGATGCGAATCGGGCGCGAGACCACGTATTCGACCGTCGGCCTGGACCAGTGGGCCACGCTGCTGCCCGGCAACATGTGGGCGCGGTGGAGCCTGCTGCCCGGCTTCGACCTGCAATACGGCCGGTCCGGGATCCTAATCGGCTGGTTCGACCGGGTCAGCCTGATCCGCACCACCATCGAGTCGAACGCCGGCGAGGAGGTCATCCGTTTCAACGACTTCCACTGGTTCGAGCAGTCCGCAACCGTGGCCACCAATCCCAAGACGATCCTCCATTGCCCCGATGTCTTGGACCCCACTGCGGCACTGAACCTGTGGACGGCGCTCCAGGACCGCGACCGCACCCTGGCGCGGGAGCAGTTCGGCATCCCCGAGGAGGAGCCGCCGCGGCTGACGCTGAGCGAGAACGTGTGGCAGGGCTTCCATTTCGACCGCACGTATGAGGGCGTGCTCGAGACCGCCGCCGAATTCGGCTTGGATCAGATCTTCGTGGATGTCTGTTGGGAACAGGGCCAGGCGCTCAAGGAAACCCTCAACACCCTGGTGCCGGCCGACAGGCGGAAGGGCAGCATTCTCGAGAAGTACAACCACCGCAACATGTGCTGCGTCCTGGATTTCAAGGTCGCCGAGGCGCATGGCGGCGAGGCGGCGCTCAAACGGCTGTGCGACCGCGCCGCGGGCAAAGGGGTCAAGGTCGTCTCCTGGATGGCCGCCCATGTACACCCGCACAGCGTGATCGTGGACGGGCCGCAGTGCCTGCAGGACGGGGTTGAGGGCGTGCCGACCAGCGACAAGTTCAAGCACGGCAAGAACGGCGCGATTGCCGCCATGGAGTCGGGCCGGCACCCATCGACCGGCTACGTCAACTCCTGCTGGACCCTAAATCTCAACAGCCCCGTGTACGCGTATCTCCGCGACAGCCTGCTGGGCGTGTGCGAACGCACCGGCCTGGCCGGCTTCCTCTGGGACAGCTACTCCAACATGGGCTGGTGGCAGGTGGACTACTCCGACGGCTCGATGCGCCCGCAGTTCGACAAGATGGCCGGGCTCTATGCGGAGATGACGCGGCGCGGCCTGTATGTGCAGCCCGAGGCCATCGTCGCGTTCTCCAGCCACAGCTGCTGCGGCCTGCACGGTGGGAATGTCTATGCCGGCGAACTGCTCGGCTACTCGTACGATACGGTCATCAGCCTGGACAACACCGAGTGTGAAGATGCGGCCATCCTGCGCGGCGAGGCGCCGGTCGAGATGCTCTTCCGCTGCTTGGCCCACCGCCGCGTGCCGTGCATGAGCTTCCATCGCGTGCCGCGGGCCGAGTGGAATCCAGCGGCGGCGGCGGCCATGAAGGAGTACTTCGCCATGTACCGGGCCGCCCGCGGCGGCATGCGTCGGCGCACGGTGCTCCCGGACGATGCCGGGGTGCTGTGGGAGGACGCCCACGGCGCGAAGCAGCTCTGGGCGTTCCGGGGACAGCCCGCGCCGGCGGCCGCCATTGACCTGCTCACCGGCGAGCCGGCCGTCCAGTCGCTGCGCCCGTGGCGCGTGTACCGAGTCGGGAATGCCTGATACGAAGGCGTTGGCCGACGCGGCTGCCGGGCCACCAAGTGTTCCTGCCCCTCGGCCAGGGTCAGCCCACGGCGACGATGCGCGGCGGGCCGCCGAGGAGGCGGACGGCGCGGTCGCCGTTCTCGTTGTAGATCCACGGGCCGCGCCCCTGCAGCGCCACGCCGAAGGCGGCGAGGCGGTCGCCGTCCGGGACGCAGGCGCGCACGGCGCCGCCGGCCTCGCGCCGGATCCATCCGACCCGGCCGCGGAACTCGACCCCGTCGGCCCGCTCGTCCACCACGTCGTTGTGCGTGAAAACGTAGTCGGTGTACTCCGGCGTGGTAATCTTCACCCCGCTGTCGCCGATGCGGGCGAACTCGAGCTCGCGGCCCGGCTCGCGGGCGAAGAGGGCCGTGCGGTAGATGCCGTCCGTATGGTTGTACAGCCGGAACCAGTTCTGGTGCTGGCGCTGGCTGTTCTCGCGCCGCGACTTCTGGGTGGCGCCGGGGACGGTCTCGCCGGTCTCGAAATCGAAGTCGGACGGGTGCTGGACGAAGGCGTCGAGGTCGAGTCCGAAGCGGCCGCGGGAACGGATGCGGGCGCCGTCGCGGGCCGGGGGTTCGCCGGTGATGTGCAGGTTGTAGCGGTGCGGCACGTCGCCGTAGACGCGGTCGAAGAGCACGACGTAATCGGGCTTGGCGAAGAGGAGGAGCCGCACCTTCCAGGTCTTCGGGCCGACCGGGTTGTTGTCGCCGATGTAGAAGTAGGGGGTCTTGGTGCGGTCGAAGGTGGCGTCCTTGCCATCAACTTCCGCGAAGCTGCGGACGCGTCCCCAGAGCAGTTTGAGGACGACCGGCAGTTCGCAGTGTGTGTAATCGAGGGCGGGGGTGAAGAGGTGGTTGGCGAGGTAGCCGCGGCGCAGCGGATCGAGGTCGGGGATCTCGATGAGGTTGTGGGCGGCGCCGACGCTGATGTCGCCGGTGTACGTGCCGTAGTCCATGCTCAGCGGCACCCCCTTGGCGTACCAGTTGAAGGCCGACTCGTCGTACTCGTAGTGATCCTTGGCAAAGCCGATTTTCTGGAACAGGTAGCTTTCGTCGGGGGCCAGATGGCGGTGGCGGAGGGCGACGCCGACCTCCTCCATGACTTCGCTGGCGAGGGGGCGCAGGGGGCGGGGCCGGTCGGGGATGGGGGCCATGGCGGCGAGGAGATGGGGGGAATGCTCGCCCAGGGTCAGGAAGGCTTCCTGGCGCTGGTAGATGGCGAGGCAGTCGTCGCGCAGGGGATCGTCGTCGGCCAGTTCGCCGGCGAAGGCGAGGAGGTGTTCGCTGCCGCCGCAGGGCAGGACGGCGTTGCCGACGGGCGGCCAGGTATAGGCGTCGAAGCGCTTGTCATTGGGGCCGAAGAACCGGCACAGCCAGGCCACCCAGCGGCGGACGCGTTCGTCATGGAAGTAGTCGATGCCGGCGCGGTGTTTGAGGACGCGGAAGGTGATGACGAAGTAGGAGAGCGTATAGAGGGTGTAGTTGATGGATTCCTCCCAAGCGCCGCTCCGGCCGCAGTAGGCATCGAGCTGGTGTTCGATGTCGTCGAGGGCCTTGCGTTGCCAGGCGAGGGCGTCGGGGTGGCCGGCGAAGATGGCGCTCAAGTGGGCGAGGGCGGCCATGGGGTCGGACTGGAAGTTGGGCAGGGAGTTGGTCCAGTAGAGGCGGTCGGGCTTGTGTTCGCCGCCGTAGGCGTAGAGGTCGCGTGAGGACTCGGGGTGGTCGGGATGCAGGGCGGTGCGCGAGTGGGGCCAGCGGCCCTCGTCGGTGATGCGGCGGGCGGCGAAGGCGAAGTAGGCGTTGAGGCGTGCGACCTGCTCACGGGAGAGTGCGCGATCCTTGCGCAGCAGCTCGTAGGCGATGAGCATGCCGCGCAGCCAGCGCGAGAAGCCGATGACGTTCTTCATGTAGTCGTGCTGGCCGAGGCGGTAGCCCTGGAACTGCCGGACCCACTTCTCGAAGCGGGCGATGAGGGCGTCGTAGACCTGGCGGTGCCTCTCGGGCGTCGGATCCGTGAGTGCGAGGAAGCTGGCGTAGTGGCCGCCGCCGTTGCTCCGGGTCCACTCGTCCATGGCTTCGAGGGCCTTGCGCAGGGGCGGGAGGGCTTCGGCACGGCGGCGGGCGGCGGCGTGGAAGTCGGCGCCGCAGAAGAAGCCGTCGTCGAGGGCGCGGGCGTCATCCCACACCTCGTCGCCGGTCAGGTCAAGGCATTCGTCGAGGCGCAGGGCATTGAATTCGGCGTGCAGGCGATGGAAGACGAAGCGCGGGTCAGTGATCAGTGACCGGTTGTCAGTTGCCGGTTTGGAAAGTGACTCACTGGGTACTGATGACTGATCACTGATCACTGAATACTGGGTCTCCAGCGGCCCGGCGTAGAGCAGCCAGTGGCGGGCGCCGGTGGCCAGCGAGGCGTGCCAGGTGACGTGTCCGCCGTCATCCTTGACCTCGACGAGGTTGTCTACGGGGTGGACCCACTGGTCACCGTAGAGGCCGAGGACGCCGACCATGCCGGCCGCCTCGTTGCGGCTGTCGAAGAACGCGAACCAGCCCCGGTTGTTGGGGATGAAGTACTCGCTGAGCACCGGCATCTGCAGGCGGCAGAGCACATCGCGCGGGCGGGTCTCGCCGAGGTTTTCGATGACGGGCTGCGGTTCGCCTTCGAACTCGGGGCCGCGGTGCGAGAGGATGCGGTCGAAGGCGCCGGCCGGGTTCCAGGTCCAGACCAATTCGCCTCCCATGCGCAGCGAGAAGCGCTCCGCCGCCTCGACCCAGGGGTCCTGCCGGTAGCAGCGCAGGCGCAGTTCATAGGCACGGTGGTCGGCGAAGCGGTAGGTCAGGCGGTAGTCGGTGAACAGCGGGCCGTCGCCGACCTGTTCGAGGACGGCGCCCTCGAAGGCGGCGTCAGAGACGATGCGGCTGAGCATGGGCCGTTTTGCGAACTCCGCAAACGGGCCGCGGACGCCGCCGGCCTTGGCGGGCGCCGGCCGGGGGATGCGCAACTGCCGGCCCGGGTGGCCGATGGCGGCACCGCGGCCAAGTCGGATCGCGCGGGGTTTGAGGTCGGTGGTGGCGGCGGGGGCGGGATCGAAGTCGAGTGTCCGGGTCTGATCGCGGTGGAAGCCCAGCCGCACGAGGATCTCGGCCCCGGCGCGGCCGGCCCGGCCGGTGTACTGGAACTCGGCCGGCTGGCCGTCCAGGCTCAACGCCAGCGCCTGCCCCGGCGCCACTCCATCCACGGTCAGCCGGACGTACTGTTCGGTCCAGTCGGCAAACAGCGGGGCCTTGAGCGTGATGCGCACGGGCGTACTCCTGGTGAGTCAGGGAAAGCCGCAACATACATGGCCACCGCCGCGGGGCCAGCGGCGCGGGGTTGTGACCAGCCAAAGCGCGGCTATACTCCGGGCCGGCCGCGGGCATCCTCCGACGGCCATGCTCAACAACAGGACGCCGACATGCAGACCCTCCGACTGGCCGACTGCTCCTTTGAGATCCTGACCCGGGGCGACAACTTCCTGGGGCTCGGGCGCATCCGCATCGGCAGGACGGCGGTCCGCTCCGGGCGCCTGCCCTTGCGCCCCTACACGCAGAGCTTCGGCGGCCACGAGCTGGCGCACTTGAAGCTGCTGGGGATCACGGCGAAGAAGGGCGAGGCGCGCATCCGGCTCGAAGCCGCCTTCCGGCCGCTGCCGGTCAAGCTGATGCGCGACCACAGTTTCGACCCGATTCACGAGCTGGGCGACTGGGACCGGCCGCAGACCAGCGGCAGCGGCCGCCTGGACCTGGTGCTGCGGCCCGCCGCCGATGCCTTCAACGGCGTCGAGTTCGCCGGCTTCAGCTACCACTACGAATACAAGAGCGCGTCCGTGCCGCTGTTCTACATCCTAGACATGGCCAGCTGGGAGATCGACGGCGACATCGAGGGCGCCACGGCCTACTCGCAGTCGGCCTGCTCGCCGCCGACCGCCACCTTCCGCCGCGACACCCGGTGGACGACCGAGGGCGTGCTCTGGTTCCTGGTCGAGCAGGGCGCGGACCAGAACCCAGTCATGACCCATAACCTGCCGCGCTGGGCCTCGCACGGCTCCTTCGACTTCCAGTTCAAGGGCGACGCCACCCTCATCGGCGTCTTCGAGCGCGTCGAACTCATCCGCTCCGTCCTCGTGCGCGAACCCCGCAAGGCCGAGCTGAAGACCTTCGACAAACACATCTTCGACCAGACCGGCGACGCCGCCACCTCGCCGAAGAGGATCCTCCTCAACCGCCAGCCGCGTTCGACGGTCGGGCAGCAGAACCTCTGGACCTGGATCTCCGACGAGGTGGACCGCCGCGCCCGCGCCGAGTACGGCATCCGCGAAGAGCCCATGATCCCCTTCCTCTACCAGAACTTCTGGGCCAACTTCACGGTGGACAGCTACTACAAGGACCTGCTGCCCGCCGCCCGCGCCATCGGCTGCCGCAAGCTGTTCCTCGACAACCTCAAGAAGTCGGCGATGACCGAGCAGTCGCCGCTGCGGGGCGTGTTCAACTGGAACATGTGCTGCGGCCACGAGTACGAGATCTCGGACCGGCTGGGCGGGGTCAAGCGGGTGAAGGCGTTCGCCGAGGAGTGCCTGAAGGACGGCATCCACCCGATGTGCTGGACCAACAACGACCAGGCGCTGGGCAGCCCGATCAACAACAGCGAGCGCGACGAGAAGGGCTGGTTTGTGCGGCTGGAGGACACGCGGCTGAAGTACGGCGG
>MVZH01000229.1 GCA_002068325.1 Lentisphaerae bacterium ADurb.BinA184
ACCCTGGGCGACATGGAGATGAACGGCACCTTTGACACCAAGCAGGCCGAGTGGCGCTGGAACCAGTGCGATCCCACGGCGATCTATTACACCGATTCGCAACGCCATTGGGTGGGCGCCCTTCTGGGGCGCGTGCCCCTGCTGGACACGGCCGGCATCGCCTTGAAGACGGCGTTCATCACCGAGGGGGTCTATGTCTCCAGCGCCCTGGGGCGCGAGGTGACCGCCGCCGAGATCGCCGCCTCGGCGCCCGGCTACGGCCGGGTGTAGGCGGCCTCATTCGATAGGATCACGAAAGGAGTCGCCATGCGCATCTCGATCGCTTCGTATGCCTTTCATGGCCTGGTCAAGGCCGGCATGATGGACGTGTTCGGCTACCTGGAGACGTGCAAGCACCGCTACCACATCGATGCCGCCGACATCTGGAACGGCATCATAGGCCCCGACCCCGCCGTCTACCTCACGCCGGAGTTCCTCAAGAAGGTCAAGACCGCGCTGCTCGAACGCGAGATGACGCTGGCCAACTACCACGCCGACGGCTGCCACATCTGGGAGGATGACCCCGACACGCGCGAGCGCCACCACGAGCTGGCCGTCGCCCACCTGCAGGCCGCCGCCTACCTTGGCGCCGAGACCGTCCGCATCGACGCCGGCGGCAAGGGCACGGTGTGGACCGACGAGCAGTTCGACGAGATCGTCCGCCGCTACCAAGAGTATTGCGCGTTCGGCCGCGACGCCGGGTTCACGGTCGGGCCGGAGAGCCACTGGGGGCCGGAACTGGTTCCCGACAACATGGAGCGGCTGGCGGAGGCCGTCAACGACCCCGGGTTCGGCATCCTGATGCACATCGGGCACTGGGAGGGCGTGCCCGAGGAGGAAGGCGACCGCCGGCTGGCCCGCTACGCCGTGCATACCCACGTTGACGCGCGCATCACGCGCACCCGCCTCGAATCGGCGATGAAGCTGCTGCTCGATGCCGGCTACCTCGGCCACTGGGGCGTCGAACACCATTCGGCCAAGAACGAGTATGCCGAGGTTGAATACCAGCTCGCGGAGGTCCGCCACACGCTGATCAAGTTGCAGAATCCCTGAGGCCCACCCTGGACTGGGTGGTGCCGGCGTTCCAGGGCCGCCTGGGTCTGCCGGGAGTCACAAGGTCATGCGCCGTTGGCCTGATTTTCCAACTCTGAACGCCCAACTCTCAACTCTCAACGAAATGCAGGAAACAAGCTTGGAACTTGAGCGCTGCGCGTTCTAGGGTTTCCGACCTAATGCAGCGTACTCGTGTGTAGGGCATGGACGCCGTGCGCCATGCCGTCTGCGCTTCGCCCGCCTCGACAGGAAAGGATTGTCCATGTCACACGAACCCGTCCGGATCGGTTGCATCGGCGTCGGCCAGATCGGCAAGTCGCACCTGGAGGCCTATAGCAAAATCCCCGGCGCCCGGCTGGTCGCCGCCGCCGACCTCAACGCCGACGAGCTGCAGCGGGTCGCCGCGAAGTACACCATTCCGCACACCTATGCCGACTTCCGCAAGCTGCTCGAGCGCGATGATCTGGACGCCGTGGATGTGTGCCTGCACAACAACCTGCACGCCCCCGTCACCCTCGCCGCGCTCGAAGCCGGCAAGGACGTGTACTGCGAGAAGCCGATGGCCGGCGCCTACGCCGACGCGCGCCGGATGCTCGACACCGCCCGGCGCTGCCAACGCCGCCTCAGCATCCAGCTTTCGACCCTGTTCGCCAAGGAGACGCGCGCCGCCAAGGTGCTCATCGAGGACGGCCGCCTGGGCCGGGTCTATCATGCCCGTTCGACCGGCCATCGCCGCCGCGGCCGGCCGTACGTGGACGGCTACGGCACCGCCAACTTCGTGCAGAAACAGGTCGCCAGCGGCGGCGCCCTCTACGACATGGGCGTGTACCACATCGCCCAGCTCCTCTTCCTCCTCGGCCAGCCGGCGGTCGAACGGGTCAGCGGCAAGGTCTACCAGGAAATGGATATGGACACCGCGCGGCGCGAGAAGAGCGGCTTCAACGTCGAGGAGCTGGGCCTCGGACTGGTCCGTTTCGCGGGCGGCGTGACCCTGGACATCATTGAGTCATGGTCCATCAACCTCAACGCCTTCGAGGGCAGCTGCATCGTCGGCTCCAAGGGCGGCATCCGCCTCAGCCCGTTCAGCTACCACACCACGGTCAACGACATGGATATGGACTCGACCTTCGACCTGAACTACGCCGACTGGCGCTGGCATCAGCTGCGCGAGAACCAGGACGCCTACGACTCGCCGCAACACCACTGGATCGCGGCCCTGCAGGGGCGGGTGCCGCTGCTGCCCACCGCCGAGGTGGCGTTGCAGACCATGCTGGTCAGTGAAGGCATCTATCTGTCGGACAAACTCGGCCGTGAGGTCACGGCCGACGAGGTCGCCGCGCAGTCGGTTTCGACCGCGATCCGGCTGTGACCCGCGGGCGTGGCGCCGGGCCGACGTGCCGCGCGCCCGGGCGGCGGCCGCACCGGCAAGGGATCCCCATGTAGGCCCCCTGCCTGAGAGCGGCCGGCACGGAGCCCGGCCTCTATCGGCCTCGACACGGACGGTGCCCTGCCACGCCGGAAGGAAGTGCCATCACCTCGGAGAACGCTGTCGGAGGGTCTTCCCATGCTGGAGAAGCTCGACCTGGATGCTGAGGTTGACAAGGAGGCCTACCGCGCCGAGCGGGACAAGCTGGAGCTCGAATTGGGTTCGCTTCAGCGCCGGGCGCGCGAGCTGGGGATTCCGGTGCTGATCGTCTTCGAGGGCTGGGGGGCGTCGGGCAAGGGGGTGCAGATCAACCACCTCATCACCCCGCTTGACCCCCGCGGTTTCACTGTCTACGCGTCGCAGTCCGCCAACGAGGAGATCAGCCTGCGTCCCTTCCTGTGGCGGTTCTGGGTGCAGACGCCGGCGCGCGGCCGCATCGCCATCTTCGACCGCAGCTGGTACCGCCGCGTGCTGCAGGCCCGCGTCAGCCGGGACTGCCGGGGCCGCCGGCTTGAAGCGGCGTTCCAGGACATCCTATCCTTCGAGCGGCAGCTCGCTGACGACGGCGCCCTCATCATCAAGTTCTTCCTTCACATCAGCAAGCGCGAACAGAAACGCCGCTTCCGCAAGCTGGAGAAGGGCAAGTCCACCGCCTGGCGCGTGCGCAAGGCCGACTGGGAGCAGAACCACGCCTACCGCAAGTACGCCGCGGCGGTCGAGGACGTGCTCGCGCGCACCGACAGCGACATCGCGCCGTGGAACCTCATCCCCGCGCACCAGGAGGAGTACGCCGCGCTCCAAGTCCTGGAGAACACCGTGCGCGCCCTGCGCGAACGCTGCGCGCGGGTCGAGTCCGGCGGCAAGGCGGCAGCCGCCCCCGTGCCGAAGCCGCCGCGCCGCCCGGCACGGTCGGCGCTCAGCCGCATAGACCTCACGCAGACCCTCGCCCGCGAACTCTACGAAACCCGGCTCGACAAGCGCCAGCAGCAGCTGCGCGACCTCCAGTTCGAGGTTTACCGCCGGCGCATTCCGGTGGTCATCCTCTTCGAGGGCTGGGATGCGGCCGGCAAGGGCGGCGCGATCAAACGCCTGACCCGCGAGCTGGACCCGCGCGGCTACGAGGTCGTCCCCATTTCGGCGCCGACGGACGGCGAGCGCGCCCACCACTACCTGTGGCGGTTCTGGCGGCACATCCCGCGCAACGGCAGGGTGGCGATCTTCGACCGCACCTGGTACGGCCGCGTGCTGGTCGAGCGGGTGGACGGCTTCTGCCCGGAGTCCGACTGGCGGCGGGCCTACGCCGAGATCAACGAGATGGAGCAGAACCTGGCCAGCTTCGGCACCGTCCTCGTCAAGTTCTGGCTGCACATTGATGCCGACGAGCAGCTGCGCCGGTTCAAGGATCGCGAGGCCGACCCGAACAAGCAGTGGAAGATCACCCAGGACGACTGGCACAACCGCGAGCGGCGTGCGCCGTACGAGTCGGCGATTGACGAGATGATCCGCCGCACCAGCACGGCCTGCGCGCCGTGGACGGTGGTCGAGGCGAACTGTAAGCTGTTCGCGCGGGTCAAGGTTCTCGAAACCACGATCGCGGCCATCCGGGGCGCGTTGGGCCGGTAGCCGCGCCGCCACACGCGAAGGGGTGTGGCGCGGCCCTGTGCGGGCGCCGGTTCCCGCGGTATCTTACGGGCATGGCCCCACCGCAACCGGACATCCCGCCCCGCTTCCTGCGGGCGGCGCGCCGCCACCGGCGGATGCGCCGTCTGCAGCTGGTGCTGCTGGCGGTTGCACTGCTGCTGATCCTCATCGCGGTCCCGAGCGTGCTGCTGTTGCCGCGGTTCGCGACGCGCCTGGCCAACCGCAAGCTGGCCGGGTTGGGTCTGCCCGGGGCCAGCGTCCGCGTCTCCCTGGTCACCCCGCGCCGCGCGGTGCTCGGCCCCATCCGCCTGGGTGAAGGCGCGGAAGCCCCGGCCGCCGACCGAGCCGTGCTCCATTACACCTTGAGCGGCCTGCGCGCCGGCCGGATAGACGCCCTGACGCTCAGCGGCCTCAGCGGAACCCTCGCGCGCAGTCAGCAGGGCACTTGGTCGCTGGCCGGACTTGACGGCTTCCGCCTCCCGCCCGCCTCGCCGGAGGCGCCGGCGTTCTCGCTCGGCCGCCTAGAAATCGGCGACGGCACGCTACGCCTGCGCGGACACGGGGTGCCGGAGACCACCATCCCCTTCGAAGGTCGCGCAGAACGGGCCGCGGACGGACGCTACCGCCTCGCCGGCACCGTGCGCCCGCTGGGGGATGTCGTCGCGGTTGAAGCCGAGCTCGACGCCAGCTCCCTGAGCGGTTCGGCGCAGCTCGGCAGCGACCATGTGACTCTGGAGTCGTGGCACGCGTTCGCCGCGCACCTGGCACCGGGCGTGGCGGCGGTGCGCGAGGTCCGCGGCACGGCGGCCCTGTCGGTGCAGGCGCTCTTCGGCGACGGCCGGCTCAACTGGGCGCACGCGGAAGCGCACGGCGAGGAGCCCGCCCTGCACGCCGCGGTTGCGGACCCCGCAAATCCGATGGCCGTCGAACTGACCGGCAAAGGGCTGTCGGCGACGGCCGATTTGGTGTCAGGCGAGGACGGCACCCGGCGGCTGTCGGTTGAGGCGTCGCTCGGCGAATGGGGGGCGACGATGCAGGGCGAGTCAGGCGCGGAGGCGCACGGCACGGCCCTGTCCGTCAAGGCTGACCTGGCACCGGGCGACCACGGCATCCGGCGGCTGTCGGCCGAGGTGTCGCTCGGCGAGTGGGGGGTGACGGCGCAAAGGCCGGAAGGAGAGCTGGCGGCACAGGGCAAGACGCTGACGGCCAGCGGACGCGCCGAGATGGGCGACGACCGCCGGTTGCATGGCGTCGAGGCCGACATCGCCGCCACGGCGGTGCAGGCCCGCGCCGGCGGCGCCTCCGTCTCGATGCCGGAACTCAGGCTCGCCTGGCGCGCGCCGGGGTCTGTTGCCGAGGGTACGTTCGAGGGGAGTGCCACGCAGGCACAGGGTACCGTCGCCGACGGCCGGATCGGCCCGGCGGACATCGCCTTCGCCGGTAGCTTGAAGGACATCAGGGTCACGGCGGCCCGGCTGCCGTTCGAGTGGGCGGATCTGGCCAAGGGGGTGGCCGGCGGCGAGGCAACTCTGGTGCAGGGCGCGGCGGGGTGGACGGCGAGCGCCAAGACGGACGTGACCGGCCTGACGGTGGCCGGGCGGCCGGTGACGCTCGGCCCCGTCACGCTCGGGCTGTCGGCGCAGGGCCTCACCGCACGCCTCGACGACGCGCGCTTGGAAGTTGTCCCGGGCCTTCGCGCAACCAACCTCGCCGTCCAGGTGAAGCGCAACGGCGAGGGGACGACGGCGCAGGCCAGCGGCATGCTGGTCGTCAGCCCCGCGGAGGCCTGCCGGCGCTGGCCCGAGGTGAAGGTCAGCGGCCCGGAGGTGGCATTCGTGCTGCTGGCCTCGGGCACGTTGCCGGCCGACGGGTCGGCGGCGACCGGCTCGCTCTCCTTGCGCGACGGGCGGGGAGAGCTGAGCGTCGGGGTGGGCGGGGTCAACCTGAGGGCCGCCGTGCAGGCCGGGCTTGCCATCGCCTGGACCGACCGGGGGCCGGTCCTCAGCGCCGATGCCGCCGCCAGCGGCTTGGAGACGGCCGCAGGCAACACCGCCTTCCGCGCCGAGATGCTCTCCCTTCGCCTCGAGCGGGCGGAGTTTCCCGAGCCGCGGGCGCTTGCCCGGCTGGCCGAGGAGTTCACCCTGGCCCGGCTGCTGGCGCTCGTGCACGCCACAGGTCAGCTCGACGTGGCCAACGGCACCGTCCTTCACGGGGAGGCGCTCTCCGTTGACGGGGTGGCCGCCGCGGTGCCGTTCGTGTGGTCGGGGGCGCGCGGATTCGCTGCCGCGACGGACGGTTCCGTACGCCCGGTCACACTCAGCGCCCAGGCCGCGCACTGGCGGGGAGTTGCCGTCAAGCCGGTCCGCCTGGCCTGCACGCT
>MVZH01000230.1 GCA_002068325.1 Lentisphaerae bacterium ADurb.BinA184
GGGGGGGGAGGGCCGGCGCCGTCCCGGCCCTGCCGAGGCACGGGAGGATCATCCGGGATGGCAAGCCGCCGCGTCGGCAGTACATTCCGCGGCGACGCATTGTCTCTTGCGGAGTTCGCAACTTTGTCGTGTGCGGGACCGTGTCCGTTGTGCCGGCCTGCACCGGCGACCAGTCAAGGAATTCGGGATGAACCCTGCCCGGCCCAAGGAGATGCTGTGCTGGCCCCTGTTCGGCGTCGGCTTTGACAACCTGGGCAAGGATCGCCGGCCGTGCACGTGGGCGGTGCCGTCGCCGGGGGCCGACGAACTGTTGGTGCGGATAGACGCCATCGGGCTGTGCTTCTCCGACGTCAAGCTGATCCGTGCGGGCGAGGAGCATCCGCGCGTGCATTCGAAGGATCTGAAGACGGATCCCGTCATCCCGGGTCACGAGGCCGTGATGACCGTGGTTGAGGTCGGGGAGCGGCTGCGCAGTCAGTTTGTGCCGGGGCAGCGCTACATCATCCAAGCGGACATCTATGTGAAGGGCAGGGGGCATGCCTACGGCTATGCGATCAACGGCGGCATGGCCCAGTACAGCCTCCTCGACCAGCGCGTGCTTAACGGCGACGAGGGGTGCTACCTGTTGCCGATCGCCGACCGCACCCCGGCGGGGATTGCGGCGCTGGTCGAGCCTTGGACCTGTGTCATCGCCAGCTACCTGATCGAACACCGCACGGCACCCAAGGCCGGCGGGAACATGCTGGTCGCCCAAGAGCCGGGAGACGCGGATGCCTACACATTCGGGCGCGGGGCGGCGGCCGCGCAACCGGCCGCCATCGCCGCCCTGAACCTGTCGGCCGGCACTGAAGCCGCCCTGCGCCAGGCTTTCCCCGGCTCCCGCCTCACGCCGATCCGCGAGATTCCCTGTGGAACGCTCTTCGACGATCTGGCGCTGTGCGGAATCCGCACCCGGGCGCTCGCGGAAGCCCTTGGCAAGCTGTGCGCGGGCGATGCCTTGGTCAGCCTGGCCGGCGACTACCCCGACGAGAGCTGGTCGTTCGACGTTGGGAGCATCCACTACAAGGGCTGGTTCTACCAGGGCACGCCGGGGCACGATGTGGCGGCCGCCTACGGGGTCAATGTCCGCGCCAAGCTTTTGAAGGGCGGGACATGCTGGCTGCCCGGCGGGGCCGGCGCCATGGGGCAGATGCACACGCAGCTGGCCGTCGAGGACCCTGACGGGCCGGCCCGCATCCTGGTGACCGACCTCGATGACGCCCGGATCGCCAGCGTGGTCAAGCTGCTCGGCGGCCAGGCCCGGGCCCGCGGCGTCGAGCTGAAGACCTTGAACCCGAGGCATTTCCGTGACGCGGCGGCGTTTGATGCGGAGGTCGCACGGTTCGCGCCGGACGGCTACGACGACATCGTCATGCTGGTGCCGGTGCCGCCGGTCATCGGCGGGGCGGTGCGGTTCCTCGGCCGGAACGGGCTGATGAACATCTTTGCCGGGATTCCTGCGGGCAAGGAGGCATTGTTGAACGTTGGGGACATCGTGCGGCGCGGCGTGCGGTACATCGGATCCAGCGGTAGCCGCACCGCGCATCTGCGCCACACGCTGAGCCTGGCCGAGAGCGGCAAGCTGAATCCGGCGACGGCCCTGGCGGCGGTCGGCGGCATGCGCGCGCTTTGGGAGGGCATCCAAGGCGTGGCCGAAGCCCGCTTTCCCGGCAAGACCGTCATCTTCCCCCAGTGCGAGGACATGCCCCTGGTGCCGGTGGCGGACATCGGCAGGCTCGGCCCCGGGATTGCCGCCACCTTGACCGCCGACGGCCTCTACACCCTCGCCACCGAGCGCGCCATCCTCGCGAAGTACGGCCGGTGACGCACCCCGCCGCAACGGTGGGGGCGGCGTGCGTTCGCCGTGCCTCACTGCCGGACCGCCGGCTTGCGTGCTCTGCGGACCCCCGCCGGCTCAGACCCCGCCGCGCCTGAAGTACAGCACGGCGGCCGCCACGGCGGCCAGCACGAGCAGCAGCAGCACGAGTTTGACGGCGAACTTGCCGATCTTCCAGGCCACCACCAGCAGCGCAACGGCAACGACGGCCGCAATCGCCAGCTGGACCGGGGTCAACTGCACGCCGCCGATGTCCATGGGGCAATCCTCATTTGAGGGGAGTGCTGTCCGGCGCACACCCCGAGGGCACTATACGCCGGGTTGCGACGCTGGCAAACAGTTGTCGGCCGTGGTGCTGTACCCGCGTGCCGAGTGGGGCATGACGGGTGCCGCGGGGGGCGGGATCACTGCCGGTTGGGGTTCCAGCGGTCGGCGTAGGGGCCGGAGAGCAGGTTGCTGTGCTGGTAGCGGACCCAGGCTTCCGTCGCCCGCGCCCACACCACCGTGCCGTCGGTGCGCAGCAGATTGCATCCCCCCTGCATCGGCGGCAGGACGCTGGTGTAGAAGCTCTGTTTGACCCGGCGTGCATCGACGGCGGCCAAGTGGCGGAAGACCTCGAGGTGCCAGGGGAAGGTGCCGGACGCGCCCAGAGCGTTGCCGTCGTCCTTGGTCGCCATCGGGTTCGGGGCGACGATGACGAAGGCGCGGGGGATTTCGTTGGCGCGCCACGCCGTCTTGCGTGCATTCCACACCACGTAGGGGCTGTTCTGGTCCTGCAGGTGCATCTGGTTGTAGGCGTAGTGCATGGTGGGCACGTGTCCGCCGGTGAGCGTGTTCTTCGGGTAGAGGGGGCAGGCGAGTACGGAGCGGTTGACGATGCTGGGCAGGTTGTGATAGGGGGTGGAGTTGGGCCACTCCCAGTTGTAGGGCGGCTGGTTGCGCCAGCCGTCCTCGGAACCGACAATGTACGAGGTCAGCTTCTCCTGCCAGTTGAAATGCGGCCACTTGGTGACCGCGGGGTCGGGGAAGTACTCGTCGTTGTCGATGGTATAGCTGAGCAGGGCGACGCCGACTTGGCGCAGGTTGCTGCTGCACAGCGCCACGTTGGCCCGGCCGCGCGCCGTGCGCAGGGCCGGCAGGAGGAGGGCGGCGAGGATGGCGATGATGGCCACCACGACCAGCAGTTCGATGAGGGTGAAGGGTCGCCGCATGATCCGTCCAATCCGACTGATCCGACTGATCTGCCGATCTTGCCGCCCGCCGCCAACCAATTCCCCGTGTCGCCGCGCCATTGCCCTGCGTGTCTGCCCCTCGGCGCGACGATCACGCCGGGCGGTCACCTACTCCATTGATCCCTGCATGGGGTAGGAGGAGACGCCCTCGATCTCGCGGATGCCGCCGTCGAGCAGGATCAGGTTCATGCGTGAGCCGCCGTTCAGCCCGGCAATGTTGTCCCACGGGCAGTCCCAGGGATAGAGCTTGCCGTGGACTCTGCCCCAGAGGGCCCAGCCATTGAGGAACCCCCAGTAGTGCTGACGGCCGCCGACGGTGTCGCCGCCCCACAGGCCCGAGCAGGTCAGGAGAAAGTGGTAGTTCGTGTTGCCGTTGGCCGTGCCCAGGTCGCGGTTGTCTTGGGGGCGTTTGTACTTCCAGACGCTGGGCGAGCCGCTGTAGCCCCCGGCGGCGCCGTAAGGAAAGGCATACAGCTTGGGGCCGTCCGGTTCGCCGTTGCTGTCCCAAGCGTCGCGCGTGTAGCGGTCGGCGGGTGAGAACCGTCCGCCCGCGATGGCGGCGCAGACCAGGACGTTTGGGGTGACGTAGGGGCGCATCTCCTCCGCCGCCAGCTGGCTGGTGTGGTACCGCCACAGCCACTGCGCGTTGTCCCACAGCCAGGTGCCCCCCGGGAAGTAGCCGTCCTCGTCGCCGGCGTACATGGTGATGCCGACAAAGGCCTGTTTCATGTTGCTCTTGCACACGACGTTGGTGGCCTGGGAGCGGGCATGCCGCAGCGCCGGCAGCAGCAACGCCGCCAGGATCGCAATAATGGCGACGACGACCAGCAGCTCGATGAGCGTGAACGCCTTCCGGGGCCGTCCCGCCCCGATCCATCCGGGTGGGGGCGAGGCCCGGCCGGCTGGCCGACCGGTGATGGAGGCGCAAGTGAAGCGGTGTTCCATGTGTGGGGCCGTGCGCATCATGCAAGCTCTCCGTCAGCTCGTGCCTATTCGATGGGGATGGTGGCGGCGGGTCCGCGCCAGGTCTTGGCGCTGAGGTCGTACATCAGGTGGTTGGTGGGCGCGTACGGGGTTCCGTAGTTGGGCTGATGGGGGGCGTTGAAGTGCCGCAGGTTGGCGCTCCACCCCCAGGCGGGGATGCGGCAGTTACAACTTGACAGCGCCGCGCCCCAGTTGCCCTCGCGGCCCTGCGTGTACTCGAGAAACTCATCCTTGCCGGTGAAACGGCGGACTTTCAGCAGGCTGCCGCCGCCGTAGTGGTACGGCGCAAAATACATGGCCGAGCAGAAGATGCGCGTGCCGATGGAAGGGCTGCGATAGCCGCGCCCGGGGTCTATGGTGAAGCGCACCGGGCAGCACATCGCGCGCTCGCTGCCGATGTAGTCGGCGAGGGCGTGTGGGCACCACTGCTTCTGCGCCCACATGTTGCCGCCGCCCGAGCCGTCGGCGCGGCCGGGGAGCTTGGCGGCGCCGTTGTCCAGTCCGCTGCAGCCGCCGCCCCCGGTGGTCACCCACGGCTCGCACTCGGCGGTCGTGTAGGGGTAGAGGTCATCGTTCTCACCCCGGTACTGGGCGATGGCGATGCCCAGCTGCCGCACGTTCGACATGCACGCGGTGAGCCTGGCCACGTCCTGCGCCCGCCGCAGCGCCGGCAGAAGCATGGCGGCCAGGATGGCGATGATCGCCACGACCACCAGCAGTTCGATGAGCGTGAAGGCGGCCCTGACGGGAAGGCGTCGGCGCGTAAGCTCGTGGGGCGTCATGCTGTGTCAACCTCCGCCTTGGCCTCTGATCCAGACCTGCGGAACGCGGAAACCTGAACTCCGAACGCTGACCTCTGACCTCGGGACTCCGACCTCCGACCTCTGACCTCCGACCTCCGACCTCTGAACTCTGAACTCTGAACTCTGAACATCCGCTCCCCTACAATCCCCCCAACTGTTTACGCACGTCTTCGAGGATGCCTTCGAGCCACGCCTGCTTGCCGACGTCCACTCCGTACTTGTTGTCATGCCAGTCCTGGGCCATGCGGCGCGCGGCCTCGTACTGCTGGCGGGCCTTGTCCTTGTCGCCGGCCAGCCGGTAGATGTCGGCGATGCGGACGGTCGCGGTCATCACCTCATCGCTGTCCGGGTACTTGCGGATAACCGTGCGGCAGGTGAGCATGGCGTCTTCGTGCCGGCCCTTGGCGGCGAGGAGGCGGGCGGTCTCGACGGCGGCCTTGGCGGCCAGCGAGCTGCGCGGGTAGCGGGCCTCGAAGGCGCGGTAGGTCTCAGCCGCGGCGTCGGCGTCGCCAAGCGCGGTTTCGCGCAGGCGGGCGAGGTCGAGCATGGCATACTCGGCGAGCAGGTCCTGGCCGTAACGTTCGACCAGGCCGTTCAGGGCCTCGACGGCCTTCTCGGGCTGTTTGAGCGAGGGGGCGCCGTCGGGGTGGCAGAGGGCGGTGGCGCGGGCGTAGGCCGCGCGTACGGCCACGTCGGCCAGCGGGTACTTGGCCAGAATCTGTTCATAGGCGGAGACGGCTTCCGCCAGCTTGCCGGCGACGCTCAGCGCATCGGCCGCCCGCATCTGCTCGCCGGCCAGGCGGTTGTACTCGGCGGCGGGGTGGCGGACGGCGTCGGGGGCCGGCGGATCGAGCGCGATCTCGAGGTCGGTGATCCCGTTGCCGCCGTCGAGGAAGCGGGCGCACAAGAGGTGTCCTCCCCAGACCTGGTCGACCACACAGACCAGGGTGTTCCAGCCCTTGAGCAGGGGGGCCGGGCACTGGTCGCTGTCGTAGGTCGGGCTGCGCTGGATCTGGTTGGCCCAGATGCGTTTGCCGTTGAGGATGATCTTGAGCGCGTCGTCCGAGCTGCCGGCGAAGACCGCGCCGGGGCGTTCCTGCGGGCTGTAGAGATAGGCGACGCAGACGGTGGCCGCGTAGTCAAAGCCCTGTCCGGCCACGGCGAACAGGTTGCACATCGTCGGCCCCTCGGTGGTGCCGTTGAAGTGCATCGTGTGCCAGACCTGCCCTTGGACGCGGTCGCCCTGGCGCGGCCGGAGGGTGAGTTCGCTCTGGCCGTCGCGCTTGAACAGGTCGTAGCTGTTGGAGTCGCCGATGTAGGCCGCGTTCCAGGGCAGGCGGCTGATGGCCAGCCAGTCCATGATCGAACCGTCCTCGCGCGTGGGGTAGACGAGGACCTCGGCGGCGTCGGCACGGGGCGGCGCCGGGGCCGCGAACACGCCGGATATTGGCGCCAGCGAGGCGATGACCACGAGGGCCACGGCGGGCATGGACCGGACGGCCTGGCGCCAAGCGTTCATGCAGGTCTCCACGACAGGGTTCTTTAGTGGGGTGGTCTTCATTTCGTGCCAAAGGCCTCCACTTCCATCAGGCCGACGGTTCCCTCGGGATCGTTGGTGG
>MVZH01000231.1 GCA_002068325.1 Lentisphaerae bacterium ADurb.BinA184
CCCTGGTTCACCCAGGACCCGCCGTCGTTGACCGCCGCCAGCAGCAGGTTCGTTGCGGGGGTGAGGTACGTGAACGTCCCGCCGTCCATGGTCAGCGCGGCGTTGAGGCTGACGAACGAGTGAATACCGCTGCTGCTGCCGCCGGAGAAGACCTGCGGGGAACCTGCGGAGACTGTGATCTGATAGCCGGAAACCCAGTTGATGGTGTCGCCCGAGACGGGGTAGTCGGGCACATCCGCGGACGCCTTGCTCCACGTCGCCGGGGTGGTCCACGTGCCGGTCGCCGCAGTGCTGTAGGCCTGGTTGACCTGCGCGACCGCCGTGCCGCAGAGGAAAACCGCCATCACCGCTCCGCAAACCGCCTGCCGTACCGTCTTCACGATGCGCGTCATCATGGTCTGGACTCCTTCTTTGCTGAGGGCCTTTGCCTTGCGCACGTTATGCGCTGAGATCGTGCATTGTCCTGACGCTTGCCTGTCACCTTACTTGCCGGCGGGGACCGCCGGCTCTAATCTGACGGCGGAGACCGCCGGCTCAGTACTCGGCCGCATAGACGCCCACGGTAAAAGAGAAATCGGCACCATGCCAGGTGGGTTCCCATGAGGCATCGAAGGAACGCGAGACGCCGGTGACCGCCGCGGCGCTCACCCACCGGACATGGCCGTCGCCGAAGGTCACGTTCGAGCCTTTCCAGTAGGGCAGGAACGAGGTGGTCTTGCCGCCGCCCCAGTAGGCGATGTCCAGATCGGCTTCCGGCGGCATGTGATGGTTGGCGGTGGAGAATCCCGACTGCCAGGCGTCCGCGCCCACCGGGCAATGGGTCACGCGCGCCCGGTCAGGATAGGGATGCCTGGGGCTGAACGAACGCGGGTTGATGTAGCGATCGAAGTCGTCGTTGTCGAGGTGGGTGAACTCCTGCACGAGATAGGGATACTCGCCCTGCCAGCGTTGCCGCCAGGAGTCTGTGGGGTAGGCGCCGCCCCACGCGGTCCGGGGGATGAGCGTGGCCAGCTGCCGGGTGCCGGGGTCATGCACCGGCGAGCGGTCCCGCGCCCCTTTCTGCGCCGTGCTGCCGACGAAGGTGCTGATGCCCAGGTACTCCCGGTAGGCGCCGATCCAGGCCCCGTTGGCGCCGTGATCCAGCTCGCTGTAGACGGTGTAGTTGCCCGGCCAAGCGGCCGTGCCCTCCGGGTCGAGCGGAAAGCCCATCCCCGCCACGCTCTGCCGCCGGCCCCAGTGCTGCCCGTCGTAGTCCCCGGAGTACAGGTGGATGGCTGTCCCCAGCTGCCTCTGGTTGCCGGTGCAGGCCACGACCTTGGCCCGCTCCCGCGCCTGGTAGAGCGCCGGCAGCAGCAGCGCCGCCAGGATGGCGATGATGGCGATCACCACCAGAAGCTCGATGAGGGTGAAGGGGTTGCGCGTCATGGTCGGCTGCCCGATGGGTGGGTGCGATGACTGGCGATATCTGTCGGTTCCTGGCGATGCCTGTCGATGCCTATCGTTCCCTTGTCGAGGGGCGGCGACAGGCTCCTCCCCATCCCGCCGCGCTCTGCGTTGTCCGCGCTTCACGTTCGTCGTTCTCCGCGCTCCGCGCTTCCCATTCAACGTTCGGCGTCCGACGTTCGGCGTTCTCCGCGCTCCGCGCCCCGTTCTTCGTTCCCCGTTCTCCGTTCAGCGTTCAGCGTTCAGCGTTCGGCGTTCGGCGTTCGGCGTTCGCCGTTCTCCGCGCGCCGTGCTTGGTTGCCGGGATCACCGATCACGGGTCACCGATGACCGATCACCGGTTCCCGGCATCACCGGCGGAGACCGCCGGCCCCATTCCGCGTTCCGTGTTCCGCATTCCGTGTTGCGCGTTCCGCGCTATGCCCTCCGCCTCCGCCGCAGGGCCACCAGGCCCGCCGCGGCGAGCAGGGCCAGCGAGGCAGGCTCGGGAATCACAGGGGACAGGAGGATTTCGATGCTGCCGCCGTTGAAAGCCACCCCGTCGAAGAACCCCGAGCCGTTGTCGGCATAGACACCCGGTGCGGTAAAGGGGGCGCCGTCGCGGTCGGTGAAGGAGTAGAGCGTGAGCAGGAAGCCGTTGAGGTTGAGGCCCGAGGTGCTGTCCAGATCGAGGGCGTAGGCGAGGACATCCGCGGTCATCCGGACGTCCGCCTCGTCGCTGAGCATGAACGTGACCGCGCTCAGGTCGTCACCGGGGTCGGTGGCGGCCGGCAGTAGGGTGACGTAAGGCGAGACGAGGCCGTTGTTGCCAATCCGGGCTTCGGCGGTGGCGGCGTCCTGAAGATACACCGTGCCGCTTGCCCCCGGCGTGCCGTGCGCGGAGTAGTTCTGCCCCCCCGCCGATCCGGCCGCCGCGAAGCTGTTCGAGCCGAACCCGCCGCCGCCGGTGACAATAGCGATCCGCCCGCCGCCGCCCCCGCCCGAGTAGTTCAGGTTAGGGCTGCCCCCGCTGGCACTCATGCTGCCAGAGCCGGCCAGCGCGGTCGCCGTGATGAAGATCGAGCCGCCGGCGCCGCCACCGCCGTTGTAGCTGGTATTCGCGATCGTCGCATTGACGTCGCCGTTGGCGGTGACCGTGCCGTTGTTGGTCAAGGCGCCATTGACCGTGAGGATGACCGCGCCGCCGCCTCTGGCCGTAGCGCCACCGTTGACATTCGCCAACCCGCCGGATCCCAAGGTGACCGGCGCCAGAATCGAACCGTAGAGGTTGACGCTGGGGCCGGTGCCGTTGTAGTACCCCCCTTGACCGGCGTGGCCGCCGCCCCAGTTGCTACCGCCCGGCGCGGGGCCCTTGGGGACGGCCTGGCCTTCGTAGCCCTTGCCGAGCACGTTGATCGCGCCGCCCGCGTCAACCGTCACGTTTCCGTTCACCGTCAGGTCGAGCTCGTTGATCTGGATGTCATAGTTCGGCTCGTGCGTCAGGATCCCGCCCGCCGCGACGGTCAGGTCGGTATTCCACGTCTTGGTGTTGGTGCCGGCGAAGGACAGCGTGGCGTTGGCGAGGGTGAATGTGGCCGGGGGGACGAACGTGCCGGCGCCGACCACCAGGCGGGAGTTGGCGTCCGTGGTCAGCGTGCCGCCGGCGGCCAGCGCGACCGAGGCGCTGCCGGCAACCTCGGGCAGGCCGGCGTTGGTCGCGGTGATCCGGTCAAACGTGTAGGCGCCGCTGAGGATCGGTGTGGTCAGCGGAAGGCGGTTGTTGTCGTTGGAGATGAACTGCGTCCGCGGCTCGTCGTTGTTGTCCACGAGCAGCTCGCCGTACGTGTCCCCCGCCTTCTTCAGATAGATCGTGCCCGCGGACGCGCCGCGCGCGTCGCTTGGGGTGCCGTTAAAGGATCCATCCCCGCCGTAGGCGCGGAGGGCGACCGAGCCGAGCGAGGCGCTGCCGGTGACCAAGGCGATGCGCCCGCCGCCGCCCCCGCCGGAGTACCCGGACGTCGAGGTGCCGCCGTTGGCGCTGATCACGCCGGTGGTGCCGGCGAAGGTGGCCGCATTCAGCGAGATCGAGCCCCCGGCGGCCGCGCCGCCGTCCCCGACCGTGTTATTCGCCCCGTTGGCCGAGATGACGCCGTCAACGGTCATCAGCCCGGAGGTGGTGAGCGAGATGGCGCCGCCGCCGTAGTTGCCACTGTCCCCGCCCGAGCCCAGATCGGCCGGCGCGGTCACCGAGCCGTAGGTGTCCTTGGCGAACCCGTTGTTGTAGCGGCCGCCCTTGCCGCCGTGGCTGGCGCCGAAGTTGGTGCCCCCCGCGGCGGGTCCGTTCAGCCCCGAGTACCCCTTGGCATCGGCGGTGATTGAGAAGGCACTGCCGACATTGAGGCTGGCGGCCGCGACGTTGATCGAGTTGACCTTGCCGGCGGCGGTGGTGCTGTTGGCCTGATGCGTCCAGCTGCCGCCGTTGAGCGTGACCGCGCCCATGTTCAGCGTCGTGTTGGTGGCGAAGGTGAACGTTCCGCTGGTGTGGGTCCAGCCGCCGAAGGAGGTGATGCCGCCCAGGTTCGCCCAAGCCAGGTCGCCTTGGATTTCGACGTCGTCGCCGGGGTCCAGGCTCTCGCTCCAAGCACTGCCGTTCCAGATGTTCGCCGCCCACAGCGGCGCGGCCACGCCAGACGCCAGCAACACCACCGCAGACACGAGGAACCTTCGCGCGTTCATCTTCCCACCTCTCTTGCCGTTGGGAACCAGATCACCGGGAGCGGTTGAACACTGCATTGCGCCGACCTCCTTGTGTTGCATTGGAAGCGGTTGGAAAAAGAACACTGTTTCCTGCCCCCCTTTGCCGCAGGCGGCAGCCGCCGGGGCAGAGGGGGAGAAGCGATTGTCGGCACCCGTCGAAACCTTTCGGAACCTGGCGAAACCTATCGGGGCCTGGCGATTACCACCATCCGCGCTCGACGACGGCCCTCTGCGATCCGCGCCCCGCGCTGCGTGCTATGCGCTCCGCGCCACAACGCTGTCGCCTTCAACAACTCTCGTTTCCAGCAGCCAATGCAGGGGCGGGGCCGAGGGATGGCCCATGCGCCAGTGCACCCGGCGGACCGCCTCGGCGCCGAGTTCCTCGAGCGGGAGGTGGACCGTGGTCAGCCTGACGTCGCGGGCGACCGGCATGTCGAGGTCGTCGTAGCCGGCCACCCCGATGTCCTCGGGCACGCGCAGGCCGCGGGCGCGGATGACCGCGATGGCGTGGCGGGCCAGGTAGTCGTTGTAGAAGGCCATGAGGGTGAACTGCTGCCCAGGACGGCCGGCAGCCCGCAGGTCGAGCAACTCCTCGACGAGGGGCATGACGACGGCGGCCTCCAGGGCCTCCTCAACCCGCACCAGATCCGGCGGCAAGGCCACACCGCGCTCTTCGAGGCCGCAGCGGATGCCGGACAGCCGCGCCCGGCCAATCGGCTCGGAGTGGCCAACGCAGGCCGCGATCGAGTGCCCCATCCCACCCAGGTACAGTCCCAGCGCGCGGGCACTGCCGAAATGGTCGACGCCCACCACGTCCGCCCCCGGCGCCGGATAGAGAATGCTGACCGTCGGCACCGGCGAGCGGGGCAGAGGCGGTATCCGCCGGACGTAGTCGCATTGAGACAGCATGCGGATCAGGCCGTCCACCTGCCCGCGCAACACCACCTGCGGCAAGGTGCCGTAGGCGTGGACAGAGGTGATGATCTCATGCCCCGTCTCGCCGGCCCCGCGGACAATCCCGTCCAGCAGCCGGGCCAGCCACTCGTTGACGCGCGGCACGTCCACACAGATCACCCCGGTCCGCCGCGGAAGCAACGCCTCCCCCGCCGCCGCCCCCCTGCGCCGTACGTACCCCGCCCGCCGGGCCGCCTCCTGAACCCGCTTCCGCAGCTCACGGCTGACCCCGGCCTGCCCGCGCAGGGCTCGCGAGACGGTGCCCTGTGTCAAGCCCAGCTTCGCCGCCAAGTCTGCCTGCCGCGCCGCCATAGTCTCGGGCTCCCAGCCGTCTAGCCCCCCCCATCGCCTCTGTGCGTGCGGGCATACTATAGACCCGCATACACCATAATGGCAAACCGGAGCCTAAGCATATGACGGAATATGCCGGCGGGCAAACGGGCGCGCCCCCGGGCCCATTCCATCAGGCGACGGACGGGTTACCATGGGCAGGACGACGGTGAAAAACCGGCCGCGCCGCCGGTCAGGGATGGTGCGCGGCGCGACGCTGGACGACACGGAGGCCGTCCCTCCAGCACCGCAGACCGCGGGCCTTCTTCGGGGGCGATGGAGGGCCGGGCCCCGTCCCGGCCAGGTGATGCAAGGGTTATGCAGGCGCCTCTGTGAATAGTCCAGGTTGAGGTTCTCGACGGGGCCATTGTACCGAGTTTCGTCCAGACAAGCATGGGTGCCAGAATGAGAAACCGGCTTGCACGGATCGGGTCTGTCCTGGCGCTGGGTGCGTTGCCCGTCGTGGCCGCGGGGGCGGATCCGCTCGTTGGCGCGGTGCGGATTGAAGCCGTGGATGTGGCGGCCTGCGCGGTGACGGTTGCGGACTCCGCAGATGCAGCGCGGGCGCCGCACACCACGCCGGCCGAGGCGGCGTACGTGCGCGCGGCCCTGGGACTGGCGACCGACGGGTGGGGCTGGGGCTGGCCGGGGTAGCGCTCGTACCGGATCAAGCCGCATCCGTCGGTGCAGCAGCCAGTGGTTTACTACCGGCTGGCGTTCACCGAGCCCCTGGCCGTCGGGGCCTGCGCCTACGCCGCGCGCACGGACAACGACTACGGCGGCCGCATCGCCTTCTTTTTCCTCAAGCCGGACGCCCCCTACCCCGGCGACCCGCTCAAGCCCGAGCAGTGGCAGGAGGTCGCCCCCGCCGAAGGCCAGCGCGGCCCGTTCGTCACCTTTCCGCCGGGGGTGCGGACACGGGCCCTGCTGCTGCGGCACGACGCGCAGAATGCCTCGGCGATCGAGCGCTGGTGGATCTTCCGGCAACGGCTCTTCGACCTGCGCCACGCCGCCATCGGCCAGGGCGAACGCTG
>MVZH01000232.1 GCA_002068325.1 Lentisphaerae bacterium ADurb.BinA184
CCCACCTCAACGAGATGAAGCGGGCGGGGATGACGCCGGCCGCCGTGGCCGAGATTGACGAGGCCCGCCTCGAAGTGGCGCAGCAGGACTTCCCCGGCATCGAGACGTACAGCTCGCTGGGCGCCATGCTGAAGAAGTCGGACGTCAACCTCATCACCATCATCACCCCGCACAACACGCACGCCCGGCTGGCCGTGCAGGCGCTGAAGGCCGGCCGCCACGTGGTCTGCGAGAAGCCGCTGGCCATCACCACCGCCGAGTGCGACGCCATGATCGCCGCCGCCAAGGCCGCCAAGGTGGTGCTCTCGACCTACCACAACCGCCACTGGGACGGGCCGATCCTGCAGGCGGTCCAGCACATCCGCGACGGCCTGATCGGCGAGGTCTTCCGCGTCGAGGCCCACATGGGTGGCTATGGCAAGCCGGGCGACTGGTGGCGGACGAGCAAGACCATCTCCGGCGGCGTCATGTATGACTGGGGCGTGCACCTGCTCGAATACTCGCTGCAGCTGCTGGCCGGCGAGGAGATGACCGAGGTGGCAGGCTACGCCAAGACCGGGCACTGGGCCCCGCAGACAAAGTGGAAGGGCGACACCAACGAGGACGAGGGCTACTGCGTGGTGCGCTTCAAGAGCGGGGCGAGGCTGAGCCTGCAGGCGACGTCGCTGGACGCCAATCCGAAGCGCGGCTTTGTCGAGGCCACGGGCACCAAGGGATCCTACATCATGGACTGGGGCTTCAACGAGGCGATCACGCCGGCGGACGGGCGCACGGTCATCACCCGCTACCCGAACCCGCCCGGCGAGGGCTGGAAGTTCTACCAGAACATCGCCGACCACCTGGTCATGGGCGAGAAGCTGATCATCACCCCCGAGTGGTCGCGCCGGCCGATCCACATCTTGGACCTGGCCAGCCGCAGCGCCCGCCAGGGGGCGGCCCTGAAGACCAAGTACGCCTGAGCGGAACGCTCGTCCTGCACCTGGAAGGCTCCGGGAGTCGAAGGGAATCTTCACCACCGCCGCGCCCGGCGGCCGCCGGGGGTTGTCTCCGGGGGGGGGCGCGTCCACCCCGCGCCGGCAATTTCTCCCGGCGCCCGCCCTGTGAAGGGATGGCATGACGGCCGCCCATTTCAACCTGCGTGAGGTGACCCGCGCCTTCGCCATCCATGGCGACTGGGTGGACGGCGCGCCCTACGGCAGCGGGCACATCAACGACACCTTCGCGGTGCGCCTCTCGCAGGGCGGAACCGTAATCCGCTACATCCTCCAGCGGATCAACCACCGCATCTTCAAGGATGTGCCGGGGCTGATGGCCAACATCGTGCGGGTCACCGGGCACTGTGCGCACAAACTCGCCGCCGCCGGCTGTCCCGACGCCACTCGGCGCGGCCTTACGGTGGTCCCGACCCGCGACGGACAGCCCTTCCATACCGACGCGGACGGGAGCTTCTGGCGGGCCTACGTGTTCATCGAGGGCGCGCATACCTACGATGTCGTCGAGTCGCCCGCTCAGGCCTGCGCCGCGGCCCGTGCATTCGGCGACTTCCAGCGTACGCTCGCCGACCTCCCGCCGCCCGCCCTCGTCGAGACCATCCCGGGCTTCCATGACACCCGCCGCCGTTTCGAGGCCTTCCAGAAGGCCCTCGCGGCCGACCGCCACCACCGCGCCCGCGACGTGCGCGGCGAGATCGCCTTCGTCGAGGCCCGCGCCGACATCGTCGGACGGCTCGTTGACCTCCAGCGCGCCGGCCGCCTGCCCGAACGCACCACCCACAACGACACCAAGCTGAACAACGTCCTGCTCGACGACGGCACCGGCGAGGGCGTCTGCGTCATCGATCTGGACACGGTGATGCCGGGGCTGGTGCTGTATGACTTCGGCGACATGGTGCGCACCGCGGCGCGGCCGACGCCGGAAGACGAGCGTGACCTGTCGCGGGTGGTGGTTTCGGTGCCCATGTTCGAGGCCCTGGCCCGCGGCTATCTGGCCTCGGCGGGCGCCTTCCTAACCCCGTGTGAGCGCGAGCACCTGGCGTTCTCGGCGCGCCTGATCAGCTTCGAGATCGGACTGCGCTTCCTTACCGACCATCTCGACGGGGATGCCTACTTCAAGATTCACCGGCCGGGGCACAACCTCGACCGCTGCCGCGTGCAGTTCGCCATGGTGCGGTCTATCGAAGAGCACAGCGAAGAGATGGAGGCCATCGTCGCCGCGGCGGCGGGGCGATGATGCGCCGCGTCGGGGCATCCTGAAGTTGACGACCGGCGGTCTACGACACACTCGGCACGCCATGCCTTCAGCAAAGGAAACCGGAATGCCAACGCGTTCGCGCACCCAATCGTTCCGTCTGGCCGGGGCCGCCGTGGTGATTGGCTCGCGGCCGGGTGAGACCTTGTCCCTGGCGGCGGCGGAGCTGTGCCGTTTCCTGCACCGTCTCAGCGGCCGCCCCAGCCGCCTGTCGAAGGGGCTTCCGACACGCGGGGCCGCCCTTGTCCTCGACCGCGCGGCGGCCGCGCGGCTCGGCGTCGCGCCCGCGGCTGACGAGGTCGGCGACCAGGGGTACACGCTCCGCCACGTCGCGGCCGGAGGGCGTGCGTTGTTGGTGATCGCCGCGGCGACTGACGTGGGCGTGCTCTACGGTGTCTATGGCCTGCTCGAAGAGCTCGGCATGGGGTTCCACGCCGGCGGCGAGACCTACCCGGAACGGCCCGCCCCCTGCACACTGCCGGCCGGCTTCGAACAGACCCGCCGCCCCGTCTTCCCGGTGCGCGGCAACATGCTGCACTACAACTTCCTGTGCGGCTGCACGGACTGGGGGCTGGACGACTACAAGTTCTACTTCGACCAGCTCGCGCGCATGCGCTGCAACCTCCTGCTCATGCACTGGTACGACGGCGAACCCGGCGCCGCCTACGAGTTCAACGGCGAGTATCTGGCCGGCGGCCGGACCCCCAACTCCCTGACCCGGCCCTGGGGTGCGCTGGCCGCTTTGCGGACCTCGCAATTCTCTTTCGACACCGCGCGCTGTTTCGACGCCGAGGTCTACAGCAGCCCGGCCGGGGAGAACCTGCCCGACCTGCTCTCGGAGGTCAAGGCGACCGAGACGGCCTGGCGCGAGGCGACCCGCTACGCCCGCACGGCCGGCATCCGGATCGCCGCCGGCTTCGAGGAACCGGGCGGGTCACCCACGGACGGGGCGGTGTGTGAGCGCTTCCGCGCCCGCCTCCGGCAGTTTCTGGCGCGCAATCCGCACATCACCCACTTCGCGCTCTGGCAGCATGAGAGCGGGGGCTGCTACGGGACGACCCCGCCCGCCGCGGGCACGCCGGCCGCCGCCCTGCTCGAACGCCGGCGGCATCTGTTCACCCATCTCGGCACCGACCGTCGCATCTGGGAGGCGGTCCGCTACGGCGGCTTCGCCGAGATCGCCGCGCAGGTCCTTGCCGAGGAAGCCCCGCACCTGCGGCTGGTCGTGGTCGGCTGGGGCGGCGACCGCTGGATGCGCTTCGCCGACCTCTGCCTGGGCTTCGACAAGATGCTGCCCGCCGACGTCGTCTTCACCTGCCACGACAACATTGATGCCTCCTTCGGCCCCAACGTCAGTACGCCGTGGGGCGAGCTGCCGCCGTCGCGCGAACGCTGGGCCATGCCCTGGGTCGAGGGCGACATTGATGAGTGCTGGGTGCGGCAACCCCACGTCGAGAGCCTCGGCCAGCTGGCGCCCGACGCGTTGCGCAAGGGCGCCCAGGGACTGCTCACCCTGCAGTGGCGCACCCGCGACGTCGAGGAGGAGACCGGCTACATCGCCCGCTTCGCCTGGAACCCCCGCCTGACGCCGGAGCAGTTCTACCGCGACTTGGCCCGCCATGCCTTCGGCGCCGACAACGAGGCGCGCATGGGCCACATCCTCGGGGAGCTTCAGTGCCTCGGCGCCCGCTGGAGCGGGGTGCGCGGGACGGTCGAGTGCGGCCACATGCAGTGGACCGGCCACAGCCCGCACTTCCCCTTCAACCTCGACGCCTCGGTCCCCCCCTTCCTGGCCGACATGGTTGACAAGGCGGTGGATGCCCTCAGCATCATGCCGCGTGACGAGAACGACCCCGAGGCCGGCGCCTTCCACGCCCGGCGCAACGACATGTCCGGCGAGGAGACCGTCCGCGACCCTTCGCGGCTGGGCGTGCGGGAGATGACTGCGGTGGCGGCGCGGCTGCGGGCCCTCGCCGGCGAGTCCGATCCCGGTCGCCTGCGCGCGCAACTCATTGCGATCGAAGAGGAAACGTGGGCGCTGCGCAAGGTGCTGGTCGAGCGCGGGATGAGCAGCCTCGCCTACCGCTCGTTCGACATCTTCCTGATCGCCATCCACCATCTGCAGCGCAACGCCGGGGCGGACACGCACCTGCCACGGCTTGACGAGCTGCAGAAGGAACTGGCGACGTTGCGCCGGCGCTTTGTGAAGGCCGGCCGCCTCGAACGCCTCGAACGGCTCGACTACCTGGCCGCCACGCTGGATTTCGTGCGGCACTACGACCGGGTGGCCATGCTTGCCGCCGCCGGGGAGGCGGTGGACCGCGCCGTCGCCTCCGCCGAGACCGCCCTGGCCGCCGGCCAGGCCGGGCGGGCCGCCGCAACCGCCGCCGAGGCTTACACCGCGTTGCTCGAGGCCGGCATGCAACGGGCCATCGAGGCGTTCACCGGCAAGCTCACCACCCGCTGCGACTTCGGCACGCTGTGCACCCTCAACGTCAAACTCCTCCCGCTCTACTGGGAGACGGTGGATCGCCTGACCCGGTTCTTCCCCGCGGTGCCGCCGCGCGAAATCCAGGCCCGCGGGAAGGCCGATGCCGTCTGGCTCTCGTGGGAGGCCTCGCCGAAGGCCGCCGGGATGAACCTGTACCGCCGCCGGGCCGGGACGGCGGCGTGGCGCCGTGTCAACGCCGAGCCGCTGCGGCCCGCCTGCGTGATGTTCACCGACCGTCCGCCGGAACCCGGCGAATGGGAGTACGCGGTGTGCGCGCTGGCCGCCGACGGCTGGGAGAGCCCCGCCTCGCACCTGGGGCGCGCCGTGTGCGGCCCGACGCCACGGCCGCGCATCATCGCCAGCAAGCCCCCCGCCTGGGTGCACGCGGGCGAGCCGTTCGATTTGCGGGTGGTGGTGATCAGCGACCGCGGTATCCGGCGCGTCGAGCTGTTCGTCCGCGAGGCCGGGAAACGGGCCTGGCGAAGCCACGAGATGCTCCCCGCTTTCCGGGAGTCCTTTGTGACCCGTGTGCCGGGGGGCGACCTCGAACCCGGCCTGTGTGAGTTCGTGGTCAAGGCGACCGACGGTGACGGCGGCGAGAGCACATGGCCGGAGGCGGCCGCGGCCGGCCTGCCGTGGAGCCTCGCCGTGCTCCCGCCCCCGTGACGTGATCGAGGCCGCCGGCCGGGCCGCCCGCCTGGGTCGGGGGGGCGAGCCGGCGTCGAGGGTGATGGCGAGGTGAGAGACGTTCATTCAAAGGAGTCTGTGCAATGCGCAAGTTGCATGTTGCCGCGGCCCAGATCCACGCCGGGGGCGGCATGGAGGACACGCTTGGCCGTCTGGCGCGGCAGGTTCAGGCCGCGGCCGCCGTCGGCGTCGAGGTCATCCTGTTCAGCGAATGTGTCCTGCAGGGGTATGACTACGACCTGACCGCCGAGTCGGTGGCCCGCGTGGCCGAGCCTCTGCATGGCGCGGCGGCCGATGCCGTCGTCGCACTGGCGGTCCGCCATCGGCTGGCGATCCTGGCCGGGTTCTTCGAGCGCGAGGGCACCTCGGTCTACAACAGCGTCTTGGTGGCCCGCCCGGACGGGTCGCGCGACGTCGAGAGGAAGCATGCGTTGACTGGCGGGGAGCTGAAGGCCGGCCTGTCGGCTGGCCAACGCGAGCGGCGGCGTTTCGAGTTTGGCGGGGTGGGGTGCGGGATTGTGATCTGCGCCGACACCGGGATCGAGGGGCTGGTCGGGCAGATGAAGGCGGCGGGCATCGAGTACCAGTTCATCCCCACCGGCGGCGGCGGCAAGATCCAGGACTTCCTGCACGAGGCCGACCTGCGCACGCCCGACGGGCGGCGCCGCTACATCGAGAACCGGCCGCGCGTCTTCAAGACCGAGGCGATTCTCGACAAGGAGGAAGGGCAAGGCATGGGATGGACGGCGGCCAATGCCATGGGGCCGGTGGGTGCACAGACTTGCCATCAGGGCCACTGCATGATCGTGGACAACCGGGGGGTGATGCGGGCCCAGCTGCCCGGCACGATCGTGCTCGAACACCTCCAGGATCAGATGATCCACGCGGAGCTCAGCTTCGCCGGGTGACCCGCGCGCCAAGAGCGGAACCCCGGCCTGAACACGCCCGCCCTATGCTTGCCAAGCGTACGCGTGTGCGGCCTCCGCCCGCCGCAGGCGTCGCGCCGGCCTGCCGCGCCCGAGTTACCGGACGACGGCGGGGCCGCGCGACGGTTCGGCC
>MVZH01000233.1 GCA_002068325.1 Lentisphaerae bacterium ADurb.BinA184
GGTTGGCCCGCCGCAGGTTCACGGCGAACGTCATCCAGTTGTTGCTCGTCGGCCAGTGGTCGTAGATGTGCGTGGACTGCACATCCATGAACGCGTTGCCCGACGGATAGAGCCCGCCGCCGGTGAGGATGTCGGCAAACGTCTGGCAGGACAGCACTGCCCGCGGCGCCACCTCGGTCATGTACGGCTTCATCTCGGCGTGGAAATCCTGCAAGGCGTAGTTGCGGAACGTCTGGAAGGCGAGGTAGCGGGCCCGGTCGCCGCGCTCGTCTTCCGCGGGCGCCGCGAGGCCGGTCCGCTGCTGGAAGGCAGCCGCCATGTGCGGGTCGCTCCAGGAGACCCCGGGTTCGTCGATCGGGTTGAGCCCGACGAAGTTCGGGAAGCGCCGGCACGCCTGGGTATGATACTGCGTGAGCTGGGCCGAGATGTCGCGGATGGCGGGATCGAACCAGGAGGCGCCGCCGCGGATCGGCCGGTGGGCCAGCCCCCAACCAAAGACGGTGGGGTACTTCAGGAAGCGGATGTTGTGGCGCACCAGCTCCTCGGCGCCCTTCTCGCCGCCCGTCAGCGCCAGCCCGCTGCCGCCGCGCTGCCACGAGTCGGCGAGGTTGGCCAGCGAGTAGTTGAAGTGATAGGCCCGCAGCCCCGCCGCCAGGTCCCCCGCGGGCAGCACCCAGTTCGGCATGCCGATGTGATGGATGACGAACGCCGTCGGCTGATCCGGATCTGTCAGTTCGAAAGCCAGGCTGGACTGTCCCAGCGGCTCTTCGCCGGTGAACGCCTGGACGTCGAGGGTGTAGGCGCCGGGCATGAGGCCGCCCGTCGCGATCCGGTAGGTGGCGGTCGGTCCGTCGCCGGGCTCGGCGTCGCGACCGAGCAGGGTGCGCGCCTCCCCGCTGCCGGCACGGATGTCCAGCCGGGTGACGGCGGCCGCCAGCCCCCCCCACTCGACCGCCAGCTCGATGGTCTCCCCGCGCTGGAACACCGACCGGCCCGTCGTGCTGCGGACGGTGACCGCACCGTACGTTGCGGTTCCGCTCAGGAACAAGGCGGACAACAGAAGGCGTGCTGACGTATGCATGCGCTTTCCTTTCAGACTGCGGGCACTCGCCGGGGCCGTCGGCTCGCCATGAGGCTTCACGGGCTACCCCCTCGGTTGGGCCGGCCCTGTCGCCAGCCAGGCCCCTGCCGAACCGGCCTGCTCCGACTCCGGCCGGCCCTCACCAAGAACTTCCTCATGCCCGCCGCAGCGGACGACTATTGTGCGTACGCCGAACGGCGCCTGGCAGTACGCATTGTCAAAACGCGGATAGTCATGGATGGCGATCCGGCGGCCCGCCACGGACAGCCCCCCTTGCCAGCCCGCCTCGACTCTCCCGAGACTGGGCGAGTCGTAGACGATCCGTTCGACGCCGCCCTCGACGCGCGCCGCGGCAATGCGATCAACGAACGCCTCGAACGAACCGTGCGTCTGCCGCGCGCCCAGCTCGCAGACCCAGGCCACATCCGTGTCCCGGACGCTCCATTCATAGGGCTGGCCCGCCCCTGCGACGGCGGCCAGGCGGGGATCGGGAGGCAGCCACTCGGCCGGCTTGTCCGGGCGCAGCGCCACGTAACCGCCACCCGTCCGTCCAAAACACCAGCCGGCGCGTTCGACCACTTCGTCGAAAGCCCCGCGGGGGAACCAGGCATGAACGCGGTCTTCGCGGTGCCACGGCGGCTGGTCGTAGATCGGACAGGGCCGCACGCGGTAGAGCGCGATCAGCACATTGCGGTGCTGCACCACCTTGGGCAGGACGCCGTTGCCGACCCAGGGGCCGGGCCGGCCGTACGGGATGTCGGGCGGGGCCGGGTTGGTTGTGAAGACCACGGCGCGGGGGCCAAGCGTGGCGCACCAGATGAACTGCTGATAGCCGGGGGCGCCGGGATGGTAATCCTGGGCGCAGCCAAGCATGTACTCCGGGGTACGGAAGGTGTAGAGATCCGCATGCCCCAAGGCGTGCGGCAGCGCCCACGTGTCAAATGCCACCCCCTGCGCCCGGCAACGGTTGTAGTACTCGCGGTCGGCAAAGAAGCCCGGCCACTTGCCCTCCCCGTTGTGGAACGCAAACCGGGTCTCGCACACGAGGGGATGGCTGCCCTGCCCCGCCCCCATGTAGAAGGCGTGGTCGCGGAGGCGGTCAGGGTACACACCGAAGCCCGCCCCCTCCTCCGCATCGAGCCCGTGCCGGGCGCGGGACTCGAGTTCATCGGGGCAGGCGCGCCCCGCCGCCAGGACAGCCGGTGCCGGGCGCACATCGCCGGCGGCCAGCAGCACGGCGGCCAGTCCCAGGCGGGCGGAGGGCGGGCCGTCCTCCCAGCAAAGCCGGGCCAGGGTCGCCATCGGCGTCTCGGACGGCGCCACCTGCTGTTCGAAATAGGCCCTGCCCTGTGACGCCCCGCTCGTGCCGCGCCAGCTGTTCAGGGCCACATCGAAAAGAAGCAGGTTGAGGACGTCCCTGGCCCGGCGGCGCAACTCGGCGTCCTCGGCGTATTCGGCGAGATTGAGCAGCGCGGCGGCGTCTTCATCGTAGTAGCAGCTCGAATTCCATTCGCTGAAGGAGAAGCGCAGCCGCCAGTCCAGCCAGAGGTACAGCTTCTCGCGGGCGCGTTCACGGTGCCAGCAGCCGCGTTTTGCGGAGTTCGCAAAGACCGTGTCGGGGAACCGCTGGCCGAGGAGCAGCTCGGAGGCCGCATACTGCACCTGGTGGTTCTCGGTATGCCAGCAGCAGCTGTCGTCGCCGGGATCGTGCACGTCGTACTTGGCGTTCAGCAGCGCCGTCTCGACCTGGGCACGCATTGGCAGGGTGAAGAGGCTGGACTGCGGGTAGCGGAGGAGCAGGCGCAGGAGCCCGACCATGGCGAAGTCCTGGCAGTCCTTGCGCTGGCGGAGCAAGTCCAGGGAATGGTGGATCCATTCGGGGCGGAACACGCCCGCCGGCTCGCCCCGTCGTTCCAGTTCCAGCGGCGGGATGGCCTGGAAGCAGGTGCGTCCGGCAAAGCCGGCAGGCGCCCCCCAGTCCCGCACGGCCAGTCCGGCGAGGTAGGCATGGAAGCGATCGTCGAGGGTCGGCGCCGGGGCTGTCATGGGCGGTGCCTCAGGAGGTTGTGACTGCGGACGTGCCCCCGGCACGGGAGTGGCAGTGCCAGTCCGGATGGCACAGCCGGCGGCCGCGCGGGGCCGCCGCCAACCAGGGGCCGCCGGCCGGCCCGCATCCTGTCAGGCCGGCAAGGGCGTCAGCACCTCTCGACGACGATGCGGCCACCCTCGACCCGCACGACGCGGACACGGGCGTCCTTGGGGATCAGGTCGCCGCTGGAGACCACGTCCAGCCGCCGCTCCCCGAAGACGGCGGTTCCCGCGGGGCGCAGCACGGTCAGCGCCATGCCCTCCTGGCCGAGGAAACCGGCGTGGTCGGCGGCGGCCACGCAACCCGACTCGCGGGTCAGCTCCGCCCCCAGCACCAGCCGGCTGTAGATCGAAGTGTGCGGCAGCAGCCTGACGGCCAGCCAGACGCCCGCCCCGCTCAGCAGCACGGCGATGACGAGACGGATCAGGGCCGCCTCCAGGTGCGCGGCGAACAGCGACCGCCCGAACGGCAGGGCCGGAAGCGCGGGAACCGCCTGCGGAAGGTAGGGAATCATGCTCAGCACGGTGCCGGCCACGATCAACACGATCCCGGCGATCCCCACAACCCCGAACCCCGGAATCACAAACACTTCCAGCCCAAGCAGCAACAGCCCGACCAGCACGAGGGCAATGTCCTCAACCCCCGCCAGCCCCGCCACATAGTGCCCGAAGAAGAACACCATGAGCAGCACGATCCCGGCGATCCCCGGCGCCCCGAAGCCCGGCGTCTTGAACTCGATATAGAGCGCGAGGACGGCGAGGGCGAACAGCAACGGGCCGGCCAGGACGATGTAGCGGGCCAGCTTCTCGGCAGGCTGCGGGGCGAAGCGGACCTGCCGGGCGCCCCCCGCCCCGGCGTGTTCGAGCAGCGCACCGACGTCGTCCACGATCGCCTCGGCCAGCAGCGGCCGCGTCTCCGGCGGGATGATCTCGATCGCCTCGCGCGCCGTCAGGTTCAGGATCTCCCCGCTGCGGCAGACCGTCCGGCTGCCGATCACCACCTCCTTGGCCGGATCAACCATGGCCTCGGCCACGTCAACCCGATGCCCGTTCGACTGGGCCAGGCTGCGCACCAGGGAGCGCGTGTTCGAGAGAATCTTCTCCTCGACGTTCTCGGGCAGCGAAACCACCCCGTCGCCAGTCGGCGAGAGCACGATCGGCAAGGCGCTGCCGATGCGGCCGCCCGGGGCCATGAAGATGCGGTCGCAGCCGAAACAGAGGATGGCCCCGGCGCTGATGGCGTTGGGGTTGACATAGGCGTAGACGGGCGCCTTCGAGGCCCCCAGCCAACGCAGGATCTCCTCGGTCTCGGTGAGGCCGCCGCCCGGCGTGTCAATGTCAAGGACAACCGCGTCGGGGGCAAGGGCCTTGACGTCGCGGAACGCCCGGCGGAAGAGGATCATCATCGCCTTGTCGATCGGACCGTGCACGGGCAGCACATAGACGGTCCGCCCGGCCGGCTCCGCCGGGACACGCTCGGCGGCGGCGCCGGCGACCGCCGGCAGGACGGCAACCAGGCCGAGGGCAAGGGCGAGGCGGGCAAGCGGGCGTGGCATGAACCGACCCTCCTGAGGCTGGCGCGCAGACCCCTGACTGGCCGACCGCCCCGCCCGACGGCCGGCGGGCCGCCTACTCGCCACGGCCGAGGGGCGGCGGCAGGGCCTCGATGCCGGCGTCGTTCAGTGCGGTGAGCAGGTCGCCGAAGTGGTACAAATCCCGCAGCTGCCCTTCGACGAGGGCAACCAGGAAGAGCTGGGACAGCACGCCCAGCCAGACATCCTTCGGGCCGCACGGATGGAACTTGTCCGCACTGTCCATCTGGGTGATGTGCCAGCCGGAAGTCGGGTCAAGCAACAGGTTGCCGCCGTCAATGAGGCAGAACCGCCCCTCGTACAACCCGACTGTGGCGTTCCAGCCGCACCGCCGGCCTATCTCCTGGCCAAGGACGCACAGCAACACCGGGCTGCCGTACTTGGACTCCAGCACGCTGTCGGCAAGGTACAGCTCGACATCGAGCAAATCCTGTTCCGGGACGGCGAACTCCCAGTCCCGCAGGACGGCCGCGACCTGGGCGGCGCCGGCGCGCCCGGCCGCAAGGTCCTCGCCCATGGAAACGACGGTCGCCTCGACGGTGTCAAGCGCGATCTGCGGATCGTACAGCGCCGTGATGCGGCAGACCCCCGCCCACACCGTCATCTTCTCCGACGCCACCGCCTCGATGAAGTCGCGCCGGGCCTGGCGACGCTGCAGGATGCTGGCCAGCTGGTGCATGCGCTGGCGCAGGTGCGGATCGTGGCAGTCCTGGTACTGGGCAATGGTCTGCTCGGTGACCGGCCCGAGCTGAAGCAACTGCTCCATGGCCAGCGAGGCCACCCGGACATCCTCGTCCTGCAGCAGGCTGATGAGTGCGTTGAACCGTGCGTCTTCGGGCTTCACCGCGGCACCTTGCCCTTGTCGAAGGCCTCGCGGTAGGCGAGGACGTTGGAAATATACGTGCGCGTCGAGGGGAAGGCAACCGCGGGCAGCGCCGGCTCGCGGGGGTCGGCGGGCGCCCATTTCCGCGCGCGGCTGTAGCCGGCATTGTACTCGGCCAGGGCGAGAACCTCGGCGTCGCGGTACCGGCTCCAGCGCCGCAACGCCCTGGCCAGGTACCACGTCCCCACCTCGATGTTCAGCCGGGCGTCGAACAGCTTGCCGCGGAACCGGCAGCGGTTGCCGGTGGCCCGCTCCCAGTCCGCCACGGCCGGGCCGGTGACCTGCATCAGCCCGATCTCCCCCGCCCGCCCGATCCGCCAGTAGTGAAAATCGCTCTCCTGGCGGATGACCGCCCGCACCAGCGAGGGCGAGAGGCTCTGGCGCCGCGCGGCGTCCTCGATGATCGCGTCGTAGGCGGTGTAACGGCCGCGGCGCTGCCGGCAGCCGTGGCGCATGATCCCCACCGCGGCGACCGTCAGCAACCCGGCCAAGGCCAGGTTGACCATCGTCACCCCTAGTCCCCGCCGACGGCGGACGCGCCTGCGCTGCGTGCTGTGCCTGGCCATGCCTCGTCGCTTCCTGCCCTCTCCGGCTGGCAAGAGGGGTCATGAACCGCCGCCAAGTTGTCCAGACCCGTCTCCCGGAGCCGGCGGTCTCGGCCGGCAAGTCGTCGAGTCCAGACAATCATGGGACGATGGGTAACGCGGTTGGACCGACCGACCGCAACAGTGCTTGGTCTTCTTCCCGCTGCCGCACGGGCACGGCTCGTTGCGCCCCGGCAGACGGCCGCCCGGTCCGACCGGTCGGGCGGGGCCGG
>MVZH01000234.1 GCA_002068325.1 Lentisphaerae bacterium ADurb.BinA184
TCGCCCTTGGTGAAGGCGGGAGTCCACGAATGGCGGTCGGTGAATCCCCAGAAAAGCACCGCCGACACGTCGGGCGCGTCGAGGGCGATGCGGATGCGGCTGGCGTACTCGTGGGCCTGTTCCTGGCGGCCCTGCGGGGTGATCGGCTTCTTGATGCCCATATCGAGTTCGGTGAAGCTGGCGGTCAGGCCGAGCCGGTTGAAGCGGCGGATGTTGGCGATGCAGGCGCGCCGGTCGAGGCGGTTCTCAACGCCGAGGTGGAACTGGAAGCCGACGCCGTGCAGCGGCACGCCCTTGCGCAGCAGCCGCGCCAGCAGCCGATGGCAGGCGTCGGACTTGGCGCCGGCCAGCTCCATGCCGTAGTCATTGTAGAAGAGCTGCGCGTCGGGCGCCGCCTCATGCGCCCAGCGGAAGGCCCGTTCGAGATACTCCGGGCCGATGCCCTTGTACCAGGGACTGTCCTCACGCCAGCCGCCGCTGTCGGCAAGCGCCTCGTTGACGACATCCCAGGCAAAGAGCTCGTCACGGAAGTGCCCGGCCACGGTGAAGATGTGTTCCTGAAGGATGTCCAGCATCTGCGTCCGCGACCACGCGCCCTCCTTCAGCCATGGCGGCAACTGGTTGTGCCAGACCAGGGTGTGCCCGCGCAGCTTCATGCGGTGCCGCCGCGCGAAGTCCACCAGCCGGCGCGCCTCACTGAAATCGAACTGCCGGAACCCGGGCTGCAGATACATGAACTTCATGCCGTTCTCGGCGACGATGCAGTTGAACTCCCGCGCCAGCACGCGCCGGTAGTCCGCCTCCGCCTCGATCGTGCCCGGTGAACAGGCCGCGCCGATGAGCAGGCCGCGCCGTTCCGCCAACTGACGCAACGTCTGTCGGGACATTCGATTGCTCCTGAGTAGGTCGGGTTGGCCGGTGACCGCCTCCCGGCGCCCGCGCATCGCGCCGGGATTGCCCTCCGGCAAGGAGCGCAGCGCCGCCTGGCAGATCCTCCCGGGCGGCCGGCGGCGATCGTCACACGGTCACGCCGACGGTGGCCAGAAGCCGGCGCGCATTGCGGTGGAAGATGTTGTGGCGGTCGTCGTCGCTGATCTCCGCGGAGAGCACCGCGCCGATGCCCTGATGCGGGTCGAACCACGGCAGGTCCACACCGAACAGCAGGCGCTCGGAAAGCCCGGCGGCGACGAACTGTTCGAGCGGCCCGCGGTCGTCGAGAACCGCAGTCAGTTCGAGGAAGACGTGCGGGAAGTCGTGGGCCACGGCGATGGCGTCCGCCCAGGCGCCGTGAAGGCTGTGGCCGAGCAGGAGCTTGAGGCGACGGTACTTGCGGGCGATGGCACGGACTTGCGCCACGCCGTCGTACGGGCTGCCGCCCCATGTGTGCCCGAGCACCAGCAACCCCCGTTCGTCGGCGAAACGCCACACCGGTTCGAACACCGCGGCGTCCCATCCAATCTGGTGGTAGTCGGCGAGCAGCTTGAGGCCGACGAAGACCTCGCGGTGGCGGTCGAAGTCGGCCAGGTCGCGGGCCATGATCTCGGGGTAGTTCGGGTTGACCGCGAGGTAGGCCCGAAGGCGGTCGGGGAACTTCCGCACCGCCTCGATGCTGGCGCGGTTGCCGACGTCCGGGCAGTTGAGCGCCGCGTGGTGCGAGAAGACCAGCAGCCGCACCCCGCACTGGTCCATGGTATGCAGCATCTGTTCCGTCGAGGCGCGCGGGAAGTAGATGCCGTTCCACGGCCCCATGTGCGCGTGCATGTCGAGGATCGGGCAGTCGTCGCAGCGGCCGTGTTCCCAGAAACGCTGCGCCAGCGGGCTGTCGCTGATCATGGGCGGACCTCCGCCAGCAGACGGTCAAGGTTGCCGCCGGCGATGGCGCGCTTGTCGGCCTCGCGGATCTCGGCATGTGCGAGCGCCAGCATCATCGCGCCCAGGTACTGGTCGGGGAAGCCGGATCCGAAGAGGAGCCGCCCGGCGCCGTAGCGGGCGACGACATCCTCGATGCCGCCGTCCACAATGTGCCCGCCGGTCTCGATGCAGACATTGGGGTAGCGGTCGAGGAGCGGCCGGAACAGCCGGTCGGAACCCCAGACCCCCATGCTGGCCAGGACAAGGGTGAGGTCGGGCGTCGCGGCCATCAGATCATACACCTGTTCCCAGCCGACGTCGGCGGGCACCCGCAGGATCAGCGGCCAGTGGCCGGCCACCATGCGGTCGAGGATCTCGCCGACCGCCTCGCGGCGCAACAGGTAGCGGTTGATGCCGGGGAAGGCCCGCAGCGCCCGCACGCCGGCCCGGTAGGCCGCCGCGAAGAACGCATCCAGGTCGCCCAGCTCGCCGCAGGTGTTCGGCAGGATCGCCCAGCAGCCCGCCAGCCGCTCGTGCCCTGCGATCTCCGCGGCCAGCAGTTGGTTGCCGGTGATCGGGTGGCTGTTGTGCTGCGCGACATGCCAGACGAGGGCGCGGCGCACTCCGGCCCGATCCATGGCCGCCAGCAGCGCCGAAGCGGTCGCCGGTGCGGCCCCGTGCTGCGTCGCCGGCCGGACCATCGGCAGCCCGAGCGCAACATTGCAGTCGAAGAAGTCCAGTTCCACGGCTCAGTGCCCGAAGACGAACTTCTGCGCCTCGACTCCCTGGATCGCATTCAGCTTCTTGAGGATGCCCAGGCACTTCGCCTCGGCACCCACCATTTCGAGCAGGATGACGCCGCTGGACTTCGAGGCCCCGGCCGACGCGTCGTGCAAGCCCACGCGCGTCTTGATGTTGGCGCCGTAGCCGGTCAGCACGCGCTGAACCTCACCGGCCTGCTTGACGCGCTCGGTGACGTGGATGCCGACGATGATGTGCTTCGCGACGGGACGACTCATGGCAGGACTCCCTTCGGGGTTCGGGCCGTGGCGGGGGCAACCGGAACCCGAGGCTCGGGCTCCAGGTGTCTGGCGTTTCGTCATTTCAGGTCGCGGAGGCGCACCTCGACCCCGCTGTCCTTGAGCAGGTCAACGAGCTGGGAGACGTCCGTCTCGCCGAAGTGGTAGGGGTAGAGGATCTTCGGTTTGAAGGCCTTGGCGGCGTCGGCGACCATGGCCGGGGTCATGGTGTAGGGGAGGTTCATCGGCAGGAAGGCGCAGCCGATGTCCTTGAGCGCCTTCATCTCGGGCGTATTCTCGGTGTCGCCGGCGACGTAGACCCGGAAGTCGCCGAAGCTCAGCACATACCCGTTGCCCACGCCCTTGGGATGGAACGGCTGTCCCGGGGCGCGCATGTGCACCACGTTGTAGGCCGGGACCGCCTCGACCTTGACCCCGGCGAACGTCTTCACCTCGCCATTCCCCATCGCCAGGCCGCCCCCGACCGCCTCCGCCACGGCGGCGGTGCCCACCACGACGGTGCCCTCCTTCCGCAGGGCCGCGATGGCCGTCTTGTCCAGATGGTCGGTATGTTCGTGCGTGACGAGGATCAGATCGGCCTTGGGCAGCATCGAGTAGTCGGTCAGCTTGGCCCACGGGTCAACGTGGATGACCTTGCCGCCGAACTCGAACATCAGGGTTCCGTGTCCGACGAAGGTGACCCTGAGTTCGCCGGCCGCCGTAGGCAGGACATCGGTCGCCAGCCCCTCGGCGGCATGCGTTGCGCCCACTGACATCATGGCCACGGCCCATGCCCCCAGAACCGCCCGCGTTCTCATCGCCCGGTCTCCTTGGTGTGTGCCCACGGCCAGCCCCGGCGGCACGACCGGCCGCGAGGGCGTGTCACTCCGCCTGGGCCGGCTGGCGCCCGGACTTCCGGCCCGAGGCCGCACACCCGGAACAACATAGACCGGTGCGCCGTCTCCGCAAGCATCCCCCGGCCAATTGGCCAATTTGCATCCCGTCCGCCGTGCGCGGAACGTGTCGTCTTGACAGGCTTGACGTTGCGCGCTTGCCGCACTATGGTCTGCCCTAGTTTGGGCGTGGCGGAACGCCCGCCCCGGAGCTGGACAGGACCGGTTGCGCGGCCCACGGCCGAAGCAGGCGGGAGACGGACGGATGTCGAAACTGGTCTGCACCAAGGGCTCGAACAAGGGGGATGAGTTCGCCATTCACGAGGGCACGACCGTGATTGGCCGGGGCAATGAGTGTGGCATCCTGCTGTTCGACCAAAAGTGCTCTCGGGCCCACTGCCAGATCATCCGCAAGGGACGCCACTACGCCGTCGAGGATCTCGACAGCCGCAACGGCACCCTGCTGAACGACAAACGGATCAAGAGCGGCAAGGCGATCAGCCTCAGCGTGGGCGATCAGATCCGCATCGGCAAGACGGTCCTGCTGTTCAGCGACAAGGGCATGGGTGGCGTCGTCGAACAGACGGCCTCGGACGTGGCGGCCGACCTGCAGCGCAGCAAGTTCAGCCGGCTGATGACGGACGCCTCGGTCAAGGCCACCTCAGCCCTCATGGAGACCCAGGCGTCGCTGCAGAAACGGCGCGGGCTGATCTCGCGGATCGGGGCCTTCCTCAAACGGCCGCTGTTCTGACCTGCCCCCTGCCCCAGGCGTCCGGGCGCCGGGACACAGCCCGTCCCCATCGGTGCCGGACTGAACTGACGCCGGTGGCGCCGGAGGACAGTCTTGGCCTGCCTGCCGCGCCCCGTCTGGCGCCGCTCTCGTCCGCTGGGCCTTGCGTGCGCCCCGGCCGCGTCAGAGGGCCGCGGAACCGGCCACGCCTTCCTTGAGCCGCGTCCCCGAGTCCTCCTCCAGGCGCTTGAGGAACTCCTGGAGGGCCGCCTGCTGCTTCTCACGCAACAGAGCCGCCTCCGTCTCCGCCAGCTTCTCTTGGATGGCCTTGTCGCCGGGCGCCACGCGCTCGCGAAGATAGACCAAGACCGCCCCGGTCGGGGTCTCCTGGGGTTCCGACAGGGTGCCGACAGCCAGGGTTGGAACCGTGGCGACAATGACGTCGCTGAAGGCCGCGCGGGGCGGCGACTTCAGGGTGAACGCATCCACGCCGCCAAACCGGTAGGCCGCCTTGAGGGTGTCGAATGCCTTGCCCTCGGCCAGCGCGGCCACGATCGCGGCGTGCGCCTCGCGGGCCTTCTGCCGCGCCACCCGCACCGACTCCTCATTGCGCATCTGGCCGAGCACCTGAGTCACCAACGCCTGGCGCTGCTCCGAGAACTCCGGCAGGTAACCCGCCTTCTCGTCGAGCAGGCAGACAACAAAGTAACGCCCGTCGCCTTCGATCACGGTGGACACCGGCTGCTTGGCGCTGACCTTGAACGCCTCGCGGCCGGCCGCCAAATCCGCTGACAGGAACGGCTCGACGCCGCCATACTGGCCGAACCACCCGGTGTCCTGAAACGCGCGGCCGTCCTTGGTCGCGTAGTCGCCGAACGCCTGGGCCACGCTCTGCCCGGCACCGGGCTCCTCGGTGTACTCGTAGACGCCGTACGCAAAGTCGCCCGCCGCCTTCATGGCCAGCTGCTTGGCCCTCTCGTCGCCGACCTTGCCGCGCACCTCCTCCGTCACCGCCGCCTCATCCAGCGTGCGCGCCGGCTTGCGATCCGTGACCTTGATGATATGGAGGCCAAACGGCGTCTCGACCAGCTCGCTGAGCGCCTCCTTCTCCAGGGCGAAGGCGGCGTCCTCGAACGGCTTGACCATCTTGCCGCGCCCGAAGAACCCCAGGTCGCCCCCCTGAAACCCCGATCCCGTGTCCTCGGACTCGGCGCGCGCCACGGCGGCGAAATCGGCCCCCTTCACGATGCGGTCGCGGATACCTTCGGCCTTCGTCCGCGCCGCCGCCTTCTCGTCGTCCTTCGCATCCTCCTTCACCCGCACCAGGATGTGGCTGGCCTTGACCTGCTCCTCGTAATCCGACTTGTGGTCGGCGTAGTACGCCTCAAGGTCGGCGGCCGTGATGTCGCCGATCTTGTCCCGGTAGGCGGCCGCCTCGAAGGCCACCACCCGCACGCGCTTCTCCGGGGCGACGTAGTACGGCCGCACGTAGGTATCAATCCCGCGGTTGAACTCGGCCGGCGGCATGTCGAGTTTGGCGTCGGGCAGCAGCCCTTTCAGCGAACCGTCGGCGAGGTGCGTCTTCAGTTCGTCCGGGGACAGCCCGGTCCTCAGAAAGGCACGATAGGACTCGACATTCTGCTGGTAGAACGCGCGCGCCTTGGCCGCGAGCAGGGCATCCTTAATCTTCCCGCGCAGCTCGGGGGTCAGTGATTCGGCCTTGGCCCCCGGCACGGTCTCCACCCAGCAGGCCACCAGGTAGCTGTTGCCGTCGTAGATCAGGCCGGAGAACGGGTTCTCGGGGCCCAAGGCATAGGCGGCCTCGGTGAAGCGCTCGGAGGCCTTGATGCCCTCGACGACGCCATACTTGGAGAACGGGCCGACCGCACGCGCCGTCACCCCCGCCTCGGCACAGGCCTGGTCAAAGGCCGCGACCGCCGCGTCGGGGGCCGGCGGGCTGGC
>MVZH01000235.1 GCA_002068325.1 Lentisphaerae bacterium ADurb.BinA184
GCGGTCGCCCGCCGTCGCCAGAGGGCTATGGCGTGGCACGCGGGCGACCGCACTCCAGAGCGGCTCCGCCGCGGTGTCTCGGAGACCAATCACAAGAACGGTGTCATCGTTCATGGCAATCGACTTGTGCCAAACGCCAGAATCGTCCCGCCAGGACGGCGGACAACAGGCCTTGACGGGGGCGACGCAGGGCCGGATTCCCTCCCGACCCACGTGATACAGTGGCTTTGCAGGCACCTCAACGGATGCAGAACCGCGGAGGATCAAGACCATGAAGGCACGACCGATCCGTGAGCGAGTCCATTGGATGGGCGCAGTAGACTGGAACCGGCGCCTCTTCGACTCCCTGATCCCGCTGCCCGACGGCACCAGCTACAACGCCTATCTCGTGCGGGGTTCGCAGAAGACCGCCCTGCTTGACACCGTTGACCCGACCCTGCAGGACGAGCTGCTCGCGCAGTTGGCGGACGTGCCGTCGCTGGACTACGTCATCGCCCACCATGCGGAACAGGATCACGCCGGGGCGATCCCCGCCGTGCTGGCGAAGTACCCGGCGGCCCGCCTCGTCTGCACCCCGAAGGCACAGGGGCTTCTGGTGGATCATCTCGGAGTGGACGCCGACCGCATCCAGACCGTGGCCGACGGCGACACGCTGTCGCTGGGCGACCGCACGTTGCGCTTCCTCCACACCCCGTGGGTGCACTGGCCCGAGACCATGGTCACCCACCTGCCTGAGGAGCGCATCCTGTTCACCTGCGACTTCTTCGGCTCGCACGTCGCCACGACGGATCTGTACGCGGGGACCGGCGAGCGCATCTGCGAGGCGGCCAAGCGCTACTACGCCGAGATCATGATGCCGTTCCGCGGCGTCATCCGCAAGAACCTCGCCAAACTCGAAGGCGTCGCCTTTGACGTCATCGCGCCCAGCCATGGGCCGATCTATGACCAGCCCGAGTGCATTCTGAACGCCTACCGCGACTGGGTGTCGGAGCGCATCGCCAATCAGGTCGTGATCCCGTACATCTCGATGCACGGCAGCACGGCGCGCATGGTTGACCACCTGCTCGGCGCCTTGGTCGAACGCGGGGTCGGGGCGCAGAAGTTCGAGCTCTCCGTGACCGACCTGGGCAAGCTGGCGATCGCGCTGGTGGACGCCGCCACGATTGTCATCGGCACCCCGACGGTGCACCTCGGCCCCCACCCGCTGGTCTACTCGGCGGCACACCTCGCCAACGCCTTGAGGCCCAAGCTGAAGTACGCCGCCATCATCGGCTCCTACGGCTGGAACACCAAGAGCGTCGAGCAGCTGTCGGGGCTGATCCCCGATCTCAAGGTCGAGGTGCTGGGCGCCGTGCTCTGCAAGGGCCTGCCGCGCTCGGAAACCCTCGCCGCCCTCGATGCCCTCGCCGACACGATCGCCGCCAGGCACAGCCAACTCGCATGATCGCCATCCCCGCGCTCACCTTCGCCGACCGCCTCGCCTCGCTGCGCGCCACCAAGCTTCGCCAGACCGCGGAGAAGCGGGCCCGGCTCGGCCCGGTTGATGCCGACGACACCGGCATCGTCCTGCCGCCCGAGGACTTCGCCTGGCAACCGACACCGAGCCACCCGAACGGCTCGTTCTACGGCCCCAAGGCGTGGGCGGAGAACTTCCGCTCGATGCTCGAGGCAATCCCCGTCTACATGGATCCAGCCGACGCCCTGGCCGGACGTTGGCGGCACTCGCTGTGGGGCCGCTGGCCGGTCAAGTGGCACCCGGACTACAGCTACGCCCATCTTGTGCCCGACCAGCAACGGTACGGCATCATCGGCGGCATCGGGCACCCGCACCACTTCGCCGGGGACTACACCGTCGGCCTGCAACTGGGCTGGGACGGCATCCTGGCGAAGATCCGCCACTGGCGCGGGCACGGCGACGCCGCCGGCGCCGAGGAGTTTCGTGACGCGCTCGAGACCGTGGTGCGCGCGATCCAAGGCTGGATTCGCCGCACCGTGGCGCTGGCCCGCCATCTGGAGACGTTCGAAACGCGCCCCGGCCTGCGGGAAAACCTGGCCGAGGTGATCGCGGTCAACGAGTGGATCGTCGGCAACCCGCCGCGCACGTTCCGTGAGGCCTGCCAGTGGATCGCCTGGTTCAACATGGCCAGCCGCAGCTGGAACGGCGACGGCGCCGGCGGCCGGCTGGACGTCCTCCTCGAACCCTACTTCGAACGCGACACCGCGGCCGGACTCCTCGACGAGGAGGAAGCGGTCTTCATCCTCGCCTGTCTGCTGCTCAACGACCCGCACTACTACCAGCTGGGCGGGCCGGCGCCCGACGGCCACGACGTCACCAGCCGCCTCTCCTTCCTCGTGCTCGACGCCGCGCACCGCATCGGCATCCCCTGCAACCTGACCGTCCGCGTGCATGACGGGCTCGACCCGCGCTTCCTCGACCGCGCCGTGCGCTATCTGCTGGAAGATCGGAAGGCGTGGCCGCGCTTCATGGGCGACAAGGGCATGACCGAGGGGTTCGTACGCAACGGCTACCCTCCCGAACTGGCCCGGCAGCGCATTGCCGTCGGCTGTCACTGGGCCGTCATCCCCGGCCGCGAGTACACCCTCAACGACGTGGTCAAGATCAACGTCGCCAAGGTCTTCGAGTTGGCGCTGGCGGAACGGCTCGGTTCCACGCCGGCGGCGGCCGGAAGCGAGGCCCTCTGGGACGGCTTCTGCCGCCACCTCGACCGCGCCGTGCACTGCACGGTCGAAGGCATCGAGCTCCACCTCGCCCACCAGTGGGAGACCGCCCCCGAACTGGTCATTGACCTGCTCTGCCACGGGCCGATCGAGAAGGGGCGTGATGCCAGCGGCGGGGGCGTCGAGTTCTACAACATGTGCATTGACGGCGCCGGGCTAGCCACGGTGGCCGACTCCTTCGCCGCCATCGAGCAGCGCATCGAAAGCGAGGGGGTGCTGACCTGGGGCGAGCTGGCCGTCCACCTCCGGGAGAACTTCGCGGGGCCGGAGGGCGCGCGCGTGCGGGCCATGCTGCGTGCGAGCGAGCGCTACGGTGCCGGCGGCAGCCGCGGCGATGCGTGGGCAGTGCGGGTGTCGCAACGGTTCAGCGAGTCGGTCCGTGCCGAGGGCGGGCGGGTCGGGCGCGTCTACATCCCCGGCTGGTTCTCGTGGGCCAACACCATCGGCCTGGGACGCCAGGTCGGCGCCACCCCCAACGGACGGCTCGCCGGCGAACCCATCTCAACCGGCGCCAACCCCGACCCCGGATTCCGCCGCGACGGCGCCCCCACGGCCATGGCGCGGGCCATCGCCGCCGTCCAGCCCGGCTACGGCAACACCGCGCCGATGCAGCTCGAACTCGACCCCGGGTTCCTCGACAACCGCACCGCCGCGGCCAATCTGACCGCCCTCATCCAGACCCACTTCCGCCTCGGCGGAACCCTCATGAACATCAACCTCATTGATCAGGCCACCCTCCGCGCCGCGGTCACCGACCCCGCGCGCTTCCCCGACCTCGTCGTCCGCGTCACCGGCTTCACCGCCTACATGGCCAGCCTCTCGCCGGAGCTGCGGGCCCTCGTCGCCGCCCGCCTGGTCACGGACACCCCCCCTGGTGGAAGCGGTTCTTGAAGTCCGCCGTGCCGCCGTCGGTCCACGTCCGTCCGCTGCGGTACAGGCCAGAGATGTTGCGGTAATCAATGCTGTGCGGCGCGTCCTTTCGCAGCTCGGTGTGGCCGTCGAAGAACAGCCAGTTGATGGCATCGCTGTGGTCGTAGGCGACCGCCCATAGGTCGTCGCGTCCGGCGGGGGGGATTTCGAGGGCGCTGTTGGACTCGACGAGGCAGGCGTACCCATGGTACCAGGAGTTGTTGCCGACTTCGCCGAACAGGGTGATGTCGCTGGGCTGGGGCACCAGCCCGAAGTTGTGCTCGGCCGACGGCACCGACAGGTAGTCGCCCGAGCAGTTGAAGTTCTCGTAGCCGGGGGCCTCGACGCGGTAGACGATCATGACCGTGCCCGGCACCCCATAGCTGGACACGCGGCTCCAGGAATTCCAGGCGCGGCTGCGGTCGGCGGGGCACCAGTAGATCTTGGTCGCCGCATTGAAGGCGGCGGCCTTGGCGGCGCTGCTGCGGGAGGCCATCGTGGTTCCGTCGTAGCCCTCGACGCCAAAGTAGGGCGGCAGCACGTCAAACCAGCGGGGCTGAGTGTTGTCGTAGGTGTTGTTGGCCGCAGCCGGGTCGTACCGCACAATCATCTTCTGGTCGTACTCGGACATGTAGGTGAAGCTGGCGATGCCGAGCTGCTTCTCATTGCTCATGCAGGCGATCTGGTAGGCTTTGCCCCGGGCCTTGCGCAGGGCCGGCAGGAGCAACGAGGCCAGCAGGGCGATGATCGCGACCACGACCAGGAGTTCGATCAAGGTGAACGATGCCCGTCCCGCCTTGACCTGCGTGTACCGCGTGGGTGTCAACGACATAACACCTTCTCCTTCAAGGGGTATTGTTTCCCTTGGCCGAGCCGGAGTTTGCCATCGGCGCCTGCCCCGCCGGTTCTTCGTCCCAGCGCGGCCACACGGCCTCCAGCCCGCCGGCGGCGACGCGGATGCGCACCGCCGGCACACCGGTCAGGTCAGCCGCGGGGATGACGGTGGAGTACTCGCGCGCGCCGGGCGCCAGCTCGATGACCGTCTCGTCGCGGCGCGTCCAGTCGGGCCCATGGCTTACGCGCGCCCGCTCGGCCGGCAGGTTCTGCCGCCAGTGCACGGCGAGCCCGCCGTCGGCCGTGCGCGCGACCTCGGGGGCCAGGATCAGGATGCCGGGGGCGGACTCGGTGACCTGAAGCACCCGCGGGTAGTCAACCGCCCTGAGCCGCACGGTGAGCGTGTCCGGCGTGGCGGCCAGGGCCTCGACGGGGACCGCCTGGTGCGTCAGCAGATCATAGGCGGTGACGGTGGCGCCTAGGCCGCGGAGGTTGCCGATCGTCACGTCGAATTCCTGCTCGGGCATGTCATAGCGGGCGGGGTCGAGGACGTCCCGGTCCGGGGCCCAGGCGCGGGTGACGTCAAGTGTGGCGACATAGTACGGGATGGCGTAGCGGTTCGCCGCCAGCTGGTAGGGCATGAAGGCGAAGAGGTCGCGATGCCAGCGGTGCGGATGGGCGGGGGTGCCGTCGCCGGCCAGCGCAAGCCGCGGCCGGTGCTCGACCAGTTTGCGGACTCCGCAGGCGCGTGTGACCTCGATGGAGTCGGCCCCGTCCAGGAGTCCCACGAACCAGCCCAACCCCTTGAACTCTGGCGGCACCGCCCGGCGCGCCTCGTCGCCAAGCGCGTAGCCGTTCGTGGCCACGGCATCGTAGAACGCCTGCGGCAGCAGTCCGATCCCGTAGGGGTCGGGTTGGGGTGAGAAGAGAAAGACCCGGTACAGGCCCTTGTGGGCGTGGAAGAGGTACTGCCGCAGGAACGTCTTGCCGGCCAGGCGCTGCGCCAGCGCGAGGGCGCGCGGATCGTCGCGCGGGACGCCCGCCGCGGCGAACACCGCGCCGAAGAACGCGTTACGGTCGTAGTTGACTTCGGTCTGCCAGACGCGCGCCCGGCGGAAATCCCCGTTGTGGGTGTAGCGGCCATGCCCCTTGAAGTGGCTCCAGCGCGAGTCGGGGATGACGTCGCGGGTGATCATCTCCGTCTTGAACCCGGTGTGGAAGAACTCCGGGCAGGCGAGACGGAACGTCGGCACGAAGTACGAACCGGGTTCGACGGTGTGCCAGTCCTTGCCGTCCTTGCGGCCCTCGAACTCACCGAGGGCGTTGACGACGCCGGACGCCTTGTTGCCGAGGGGCGTTTCGGGCGAGCAGTCCTGCCAGCCGCCGGTGTAGTAGTGACGGCTGAAGCCGGCCTGTCCGTGCCACAGGCCAGTCCCGTTGTCCCACGGCCATTGGTTGGCGAAACCGCTGATCACCTCGACTCCGGGGAAGCCGTTGGCCGGGTCCTGGAAGTAGTCAATGGTCATGGGCAGTATGGCGTAGCAGCCATCCTGCTCGAACTCCAGCCGCGCGTCGGGCCGGTAGCCGTCCTGCATGGGGCGGGTGCGGCGGTATACGAACGGTTCGGCGTACTCGATCTTCTCCGCGTAGTAGCGGTTGATGTCGAGGAAGTTGGAGCCGAAGGTCTGTTCGTTCCAGACCTCGATGTCAAACCCCGCGTCGCGTTGCCCCTCGGTGCCGAGCGCCTCGCGGGCGGCCTGGCCGACGGCGGCGGCATACCGCACCCAGGCCGCGAACGTCTCGGCCGCCTCGGGAGCGGGGGTGCCGTCCTTGCGGAGCACTCCTTGGAACGGCCGGTACTTCAGCTCGATGAGACGTAGCGGCCCGGCCGGCAAGTCCATCGGCAGAGGGGCCGAGAGGTGGGCCGTGCCGTC
>MVZH01000236.1 GCA_002068325.1 Lentisphaerae bacterium ADurb.BinA184
AATCATTTATTTACTATTTTGTCAATCAATTATTTACTTATAACTTATTGAAAATAAAAGAATTAAAAAAAATATAAAAAAATAAGTTGACAAAATAATAAACTTGTAGTATGTTATAATCAAAAGAAGAAAAAAAGATTAACATTAGTTAATTAAATTTTAAAAAAAGGGATGTGAGAAAGATGATTTCAAAAAGAGCGAAAAAAATAATGGAAAAATATGGGATTCCAGAAGAGAAATTTTATTATACGACTTGGATAGGCAACTCGGGTTGGGGGTGTTTGAATCCTGAGATGAAAGTAGAGATCACGGATGAGGATGGTGGTCTTGAAGGGGTGTTGAAAATACTCAACAACCGCATATGTTTTTTTAAATATTAAATAAAAATATCAGAGGCGCACTGATTTATAAACGCAGGAGAAGAAAATGGAAAAAATAATAAAAAAAAACTTTTTAAAAAAACTTGAATACCAGTGGGGCGGAGGGATATGCGATGTTCTCCAAATCAATGGGCAAAATATACCCGCCATTGATTTGGAAAGGGAATTTCAAAAAAACGAAAAAGGGCGTCCCTACGCCCACACATATTATAGATCACGTTCCGGGGCCAGCGGGGCCGGAAATTTTTGGTATTCTCCGGTAACAACGGAAGCAAAAATAGCCTGCCAGCTCTATCAGAGCTGGGGGACATTTATTTATGATTTCCGGTCGGAAACCACAATATCCAAGTTTGCGATAAAACTCGAACACACGTTCGAGGTTTATCATATAACAAAAAACGAAAACGGGGTGACTATTGCCCTACCGCACGAAAACCCCGAGGGGTCGTGCGAAAGTTTTGCGGACGGAATGTCGTGTGACATCCGTCGAGGACAGTATGTCCCGCGATGGCTGGCCAGGGCCGTCGCTTATGAAATAGTTTCCACCGGTGAAAAACCGGTTTGGGAAACCGAGACGGTGGCTGGCGGCCGTTTTGCGGCGATGAAGAGTCCTTGCGGCTTCATTAAATTCCACGCCTCGAACCGGTTTGTCGTGGAAAAACACTTAATTCCCCTTTTATACGGTTTCGGCGTTGAAACCGAGAACGAGAACTTTCATGGCGACCATCCTCTGCCACGCCGCCGAAAAAAGGCAAGATGGCACAGGCGCCAAGACGGCACGCCGCAGTGGACGTTCATGCGCGCCGGGACGCCGACGTCGCCGGTCATCGCCGCCGACCGGGTGGTCGTCGGGGTGGACGGTGTGCTGTGCGTGGTGGATGCAGCCGACGGGGCCCTGATCGAGTCCGTCGCCCTTGCCGACCGCATCACCTCCCCGGCCCTGGTGGGCGGGCGGGTGGTGGTCGGCACCGACGACGGGTTCGTCATCGCCCTGGGGGCGGAGGACTGAGCTTCCGCGGTTCGGCCGCCGCGGCGAGTCCCGTGAAGCGCTGGCAGAACCCTGGCATGAATGGCCGGGGCCGAGCCTGGCCCTCCATCGGTTCCGACACGGACTGTTGTCTGCCGGGCTGGAGGGACGGCCTCCGTCTCGCCCGGGTTCCGCTACGGCAGACTCGGGCTTCGGGTGTGACCTGGCGGACACGGAGGTCCGCCCTCCATCGTGTGAGGCCGTTGTTGTCCGCGGGGTTCTGCACGCGCCTCCCTTCCGTCAGGCCGGGCTCCCGCCACTGGTTTTCCGCGGTTGCGGAGCTATTCTGACGGCTGGTTCTCCGGCCACCGCCTGGCCAGCCTCCACCATCCGAACAGGAGTCACCACCGGCATGAACATCCGCAGTTGCATCGCCTCCCTCGCCGTCGCTTCGCTGCTGGGCGCCGCGTCCCTGGCGGCCGCCGCGCCGCCGCCCGCCGGCGGCGATCCCATGGGCCGGCTGCAGAGCGCCATGGGATGGATCCGCGACTACAGCGTCACGGTCGAGACCACCCTGCCCGACGCGGCGGGCACCACCCATGCCTCGCGCATGGCCCAGCTGGCCGGCAAGACGCGCATGGACATGGCCATGCCCGGCATGGGAGAGGTGGCCATCCTGCACCTCCCGGAACAGAAGGACCGCAACGGCAACCCAGGCGTCTCCTACATCCTCTTCCCGGCGACGAAGACCTACGTCGAAACGCCCCGCCCCCAGGGCAACCAAGGCGCGGCCGTGACAAAGGAGCAGATGACGATCGAGGAACTGGGCAAGGAGACCCTCGATGCCATGGTCTGCGACAAGCGACGCATCCAGGTGACCGACCCCGAGACCAAGCAGGTCCACTCGACCCTGGTCTGGACCTCCCCCGCGGTCAAAAACATGCCGGTCAAACTGGAGACGGGCGAGGGCGGGCAGCGCGTCGTCGTGCGCTTCCGCGACTACGAATTCGGGAAGCCCGACGCCGCGCTGTTCGTCCTGCCGGCCGACTACACGGTCAACACGATGATGCAGGTCATGATGGGGCAGGGGGCCGCCGGACAGGCCAAGGCGGCCGAGGCGGCTCAGGAGGCAGGCGAGACGGCGGCCGGGGCGCAGGCCGCTGAGGAGGGCGCGGCAACGGGCACGGCGACCGGGGCCGCCGAGGCGGCCAAGGATGAAGCCGTCAAGACCCTTCAGGACAACGTCCGCCAAGGCGTGCGCGACGGCATCAACACCGGAGTGCGGAAACTGTTTGGCAAGTGAGTCCTGCCGCAGCGCGGGCCGCGCCGCCGCAACTGCCGCCTCCGGGGGAGACGTCGGGGAACGCGTGACGAACGGTATGCTCGAATTCCGTTCCATCAGCAAGGAATACCGCCGTTCGGGCGCGCTTCCTGTGCCCGTCCTCGACAACGTCAGCCTGCGGCTGGACGACGGGGGGACGGTGGCCATCGTCGGCCCTTCCGGCTCGGGCAAGACGACCCTCCTGAACCTGGCCGGCGGGCTGGACCGGCCGACCTCGGGCGCGATCCTCTTTGAGGGGGTTGACCTTGCCGCCCTCGACGAGCGCCGGCTGGCCGCGTACCGCAGCCGTTCCGTCGGATTCGTGTTCCAGGCCCATCACCTTCTGCCGCAGTGCACGGTCATCGAGAACGTCCTGGTGCCCACGCTGGTCGGCGTGGCCGACCGGGAGGCGCCGGCGCGGGCCCGCCGGCTCCTCGATCGCGTCGGCCTCGGGGGACGGTTCACGCACCGTCCCGGCGAGCTGTCCGGGGGCGAATGCCAGCGGGTTGCGGTCGTGCGGTCGCTCATCAACCGGCCGCGCCTCCTGCTGGCTGACGAACCCACCGGATCGCTCGACCGCCGGGGGGCGGACGCCCTGGCCGAGCTCCTGGCGGAACTGCAAGCCGAGGAGCAGTTGGCCCTCATGGTGGTGACGCATTCCGAGACCCTGGCGCAACGGATGCAGAGAACGCTGGAGCTGCGTGACGGCGCCCTCGTGCTGCACTCCCGCGGCTGAGGCGCGTGCCCCGACAACTGGGGAGAACCTTCGAGAGCACCGTCTCCACGTCGTTGAACGACGCCCCACAACCCACTCTAAACAAGGAGCATCGCCGGCGGATTCCACCGGCTCCAGGACCCACGACCACGGCGTTTCCGTGCTTCGTTCCCCGAATCACCGATCACGGGTCACCGGTCACCGATCACCGGTTCCCGGCATTACCGGCAGAGTCCGCCGGCTCCAGGACCCACGACCCACGACCTACGACCCACGGTGCCTCCCGTGTCCTTTATCCGACTCATCATCCGCGGCGCCTGCTTCCACTGGCGCGAACACCTGGGAATCGTGGCCGGGACCGCCGTCACGACGGCCGTCCTCAGCGGCGCCCTCCTGCTGGGCCGCTCGGTGGATGCGGTCCTGCGCCACGCCGCCCTCGCCCGGCTCGGCAAAACCACCGTGGCTGTGGATACCGACCGCCGCCTCTTCATGGCCGACCTGGCGGAGCGGCTGTCGGCACGCCTCGGTCAACCCTCCGCAGTGGCGCCGCTTCTGCGCCTGCGGGCGGTGGCGGCCACCGTCGCCGGAGAAGCCGACGCCGCCGGGGGGCCGGCCCAGGCCGGCCGCGTCCAGGCGATCGGCATTGACGAGCGCTTCTGGAGGCTCGCATTCGCCGCCGGCGCGACGCCGGCCGATGACAAGGTGCTCCTCAACGCGCGCCTCGCCGGCGATCTCGGCGTGCAGGTCGGTGACGCCATCGCCCTCCGGATCGAGGTGCCGTCGCCCCTGCCCAGCGATGCCCCGCTGGCCGGCCGGCGGGACGAGGGGTACCGGCGCGCCACTCTGACGGTCGCCGGCATCCTCGGCGACGACCAGCTCGGGAGGTTCGGGCTGGCCGCCAGTCAGACGGCGCCGCGCAACGCCTTCGTCCACCTGCCCGTGTTGCAGGAGCTGTGCGGCTGCCCCGGTCAGGCCAACACGCTACTCGTCGCCACGTCCGACGGCATGGATGCAGTGGGCAGCGTCGCGAAAGCCCTGCGGGACGCGTGGCGTCTGGCCGATGCCGGCTTGCGCCTGCGCGGGCACCCGGGGACAACACGCGCCAGCCTCGAGAGCACTCGCATCTTCCTCCCGGCTGACGTGAATGAGGCAACCGTCGCCGAGGCTTTGCCTGCCGGCCAGGACGCGCCCGGCGTGCCCCAAGCCGTCGCCGGCTCGTTGTCCTACCTCGTCAACACCATCCGCAGGGGAGGGGCCGCCGACGCCCCGGCCACACCGTACTCCTTCGTGACCGCGCTGCGCCCGGCGCCGGACGGACTCTCCGGCCCGGTCCCGGCGGATCTCGACGACGACGAGATCGTCATCAACGCCTGGCTCGCGGACCAGCTCGCGGCCGGCGTCGGCGACACGGTCACGCTGGACTACTCAGTCCCGGGCGTCGGTGAGGGGTTCGTCGAGGCATCCCGCGACTTCCGTGTCCGCGCCGTTGTCCCGATGTCCGCGCTCGACGGCGAGCGTGAGGCCATGCCGCGCTTCCCGGGCCTCAGCGACGTCGAGAGCTGCACCGGCTGGGACATCGGCATGCCCTTGGACAAGGCCCGGCTCTCCGATCCCGCCAACGAGGCGTACTGGCGGGAGTTCGGCGAGACGCCCAAGGCGTTCGTCACGTTGCCCGCCGGACAGCAGATGTGGGGCAACCGCTTCGGCAACCTGATGGCCATCCGTCTGCCTGCGCCCGCGGGGTCGGGGGCCGAGGTCGAAAACCGCCTCACCCGTGCCTTGGACCCGGCCCAACTCGGGCTGACCGCCATGCCGGTGCGCGAAACCGCGCTGCGCGCCGTGTCACAGGCCATGGACTTCGGCGCGCTCTTCCTCGGGATGAGCCTGTTCTTGGTCGCCGCGTCGCTGATCCTGACGTGCCTCTTCTTCGTCTTTGCCTTCGAGCGGCGCGCGGCCGAACTGGGCACACTGCTGGCGGTCGGGTACCGGCGCGGCCAGATCCAGGGCCTCGTCGTGGCGGAGGCCGTGGTGCCCGCGCTTCTCGGCGTCCTGGCCGGCGGCTTGGCCGGTCCCCTCTACGCCGCCGGACTGTTGCGGGCCGTGGGCGCACACTGGGCCGGCGCCCTTGCGAATTCCGCAATTCCCTTCAGACTCTCGTGGGCCGCACTGGCCGGCGGAGCGGCAACCGCGTTCCTCTGCTCGCTTGCCGCCATGGCCCTCACGCTGCGCCAACTGTTGCGTCGCAGGGTCCGCGAACTCCTCGCCCAGCTCGCCGCCCAGGTGGATGACGCCCCGTGGCCCAGTGCCGAGGCGACCGCTTCCCGCCGTGGGCAGCCGCGACGCCTTGCCGCCAAGATGGCCGCCGCATTCCTCGTCGCCGCCGCGGGGGTGACGGTGGCCGGAACCCTGGGGGGGCGCGCCAACCCGGCCCCCGTCTTCTTTGCTGCCGGGTTCCTTCTCCTCTGTGCCGGCCTGGTCGCCGCCTGGCACCTGCTGCACTCCGCCGACGGCGCCCGCGACCGCCCGGCGCGTCTCTCGTTGGCCCGCCTGGGCATCCGCGGCGCGGGGCGCCGTCCCGGCCGCGCGCTGACCGTCGTCGGCGTCCTCGCCTGCGGCTTCTTCCTCGTGGTTGCGGTTGCCGCGATGCGCCACGACCCGGCCTACGGGGCCGAGCGCCGCGAGTCCGGCACCGGCGGGTTCTCACTGTGGGTCGAACTCTCACTGCCCCTGCTCGAACCGCTGGAAACGGCACCCGGCCGCACCCGCTACCGGCTGGACGGGACGCCGGCCGCGGAGGCCACGTTCGTCAGCCTCAAGACGCGCGACGGCGACGATGCCAGCTGCCTCAACCTCAACCGCGCGCAGGCGCCCCGCCTGATCGGGGTGGATCCTGCCGTCATGTCCGCGCGCAACGCCATGTTGGGACCCCGCGAACGCGGACTGTGGGAGCGGCTCGAGTCCGTCGTGGAC
>MVZH01000237.1 GCA_002068325.1 Lentisphaerae bacterium ADurb.BinA184
GACTTCGTCTATGTCGGCGAACTGCTCGGCATGAACGGCAGTCGGAGGGTTGACCTCAACGACGTGGCGCTGCTCACCGACCAATCGGAGAGCGCCCTGCTGAGCCTCCTGCCCTACGTCACCAACACGGGGACGCTGGGGGCGCCGGCCGTCAAGTCGGTGCAGCTTGGCTACGGATCGTGGTACTGGTACCTGGCGCCGGAGGGGCTGGTGATTCCCGAGATCATCCCGGAGCCGGCCAGCCTGGCCGTGATGCTGCTGGGGGCGCTGGCGCTGCGGCGGCGCCGCGTGTGAGTCACCGGCCTCCGCGACGCCGGCGGCCCGCGGCGAACGCCAGCGCGGCGAGGCCGAGGAGTGTCGCCGCGGCGGGTTCGGGGATGTGGACGGCGTCGAACACGAGCGCGTGGAGGCTGCCGTAATCCACCTGCGTTGAGATCAGCCTCCCCATGTCGGCGAACTGCAGCGTGGCCACATAGTAGTCCACGCCCCCGATGTTCTCGATGGCGGGGGTGATGCCCGTCAGCCGCCCGGAACGGAACCAGTTCACCAGCTGGTTGTTGGGGTTGGCGGACGGCCCGTCAAAGTGGGTAGTGAGGCCGCCGGTGAAGGTGCCGACGGTGGCCGCCCAGGAGAAGACGCCGCCGATGTTGGCGGCGATCGGGGAGAGGCCGCCGTTGCGGGTGTCGCCGGCAAACAGCGTGAAACTCCACGAGTTCAGGCCCGAGGACACCGGAACCCTGAACTTCCACTGGTTGAGGGCGGTGCCGACGCTCTCATCAATGCCGCCATAGCCGTAGGAGGACACGCCCCTCGGCAGGCGGACACCATCGAGGACAAACGGCGTCGACACGCCTTCCCCGATGCTGGCCAGCCGGATGGAGTGCACGGACTGCATGTCGAACGGCGACGCCGCCCCCGAGACGTCCGTGAGCGGGCGGATGCTGGAGCCGGAGCCCATCTCGGTGGTGGTCAGGGTGATGGTGTCCCAGTAGTACCCTCCGTTGGCAAGATCGTTGACGTCAGCGCCCGCAACGTAATGATCGAAGTTGATGGCGATCTGGGCGGCGCGGAGGCCGGTTGCGGCCAGCAGCAGGCAGGCAACCGTCAGGGCAATCCTTCCGCTGAGGCTGGCGTGGCGGGCGTGGGGGGTGAGAGAGGTCAGGGCGGACAGGCTTCTCATCATTCGTTCTCCTTGTCTGGGGCGTTCATCTGGCGCGGGGCCGCACGTCAGTTCCGTCGGGAACTCCCTTGAAGACGGTGGGTGAAGGTAGCGTACCCCCGAATTCGGCCAGGGACAAGCGGGCCCGGATCTTCGGGGCGGTTGCCGGGATTGGGATTGATGCGCCACCGGGGGCATTCGATCCTGCACGCGCGTGAGCGACGGCGGCAATCCCGCCACTGAGTGGCCGGCGACCGCGCCAAGGGATGGCGGCGGCACCCGGCGAACACGCCATGCACCCGCGAGCCGGGAGGCCCAGCACGCCCCCCTCCGCCCGTCGGCTACGGCGCGGCACGCCCGACCTCCGCCCGTCGGCTACGGCGCGGCACGCCCGACCTCCGCCCGTCGGCTACGGCGCGGCACGCCGTCCACCTTCCCCCGTCCACCTTCGACCTTCTCCCCCTCATCCCTCGCCCTCATCCCTCGCCTTCCACCCTCCCCCCTTCCCCCACCTTTGCCGCGATAAAGGCAATTATTAGGACTGACCCCGGGAGATGGGGCAGGCTTGTTTTTCGGGCGGCGGGGGGGTATAATACTTAAGAGGCGCTTGCAGAACCCCAGCGGACAACAACGGCCTCGTGCGATGGAGGGCGGACCTCCGCGTCCGCCAGGTCAGACCCGAAGAACCGGCTTGCTGTAACGGAACCTGGACGACACGGAGGTCGTCCCTCCAGCCCGACAGACAGAAGTCCTTACCGAAGCCGGTGGAGGCCCGGATTCCGTTCCAGCCACTCATACCAGGGTTCTGCAAGCGGCTCCCAATCATAAAGCGCCGGGGGGATACGGCGCGTTGCCGGCTGTCCGGCAGGAAGGCGTTGCCATGCGACCGGATGCCTGTGCCCGCCGTGCCGTCGTGGCCGGCCTCTGGGGTGGGATCCTGTTTCTGTGGCCGGGCAGGGCGGCGGCCGCGGCGGATCAGTGGGAGACGTTGCCGCCCGTGCCGTTCACCTATGGCGTCAGTGCCGGCGGCGGCCTGGCCAGCGACGGGGCATACCTCTACGCCGCCGATTTCAGCGGCGACGCCGACAACGATTACATAGATCTGGACGACGATCTCGCCGACGACCCCGGCGAACGGCTCGACGCGCTCGGCCTCGCCAACGGATCGGTGCGGCTGGCCCGCTTCAATCCCGCCGACCACACCTGGGAGACGATGCCGACGCTCAACCCCGGCGGGGTCGGCGGCGACGCCTTCTCGGCCGGCAACCTGATCAACCCCCTGTTCGTGGCCGCGGGCACGCTGTACTACTACCAGTTCAGGGCCGGGCCGAACGCCTGCGCGATGTACGGTTACGACTTGAGCCAGGGACTGGTTGGAACCTGGCAGACGGTCTGGGAGAAGACCCTGTCCGACGGCCTGCCCATCAGCGGCAACGCCGGCATAGTCGGGCTCGAACACGACGGCGCGCCCGTGCTGCTGCACCATCTCGGCGGCGGCGAGTACCGCTACGCGCGCAGCGACGGCTTTGCCGACGGCGGCGTGCACACCGTCCTGCCGGCCGACTGGGGCGGCGGCACCTACTTCCCGCGCAACAGCGGCTGGGCCTACGACGCGCAGCGCGACCGCCTCTTCATCCTCAGCGGCGACGTCCTCAAGATGTGGACGCACAACGATGCCGACTACCCCGGCGGCAGCTTCCTGACCACCCTCCCCGACGGCGCCCACAATGTCGGCATCGTCACCAATCTGATCCCCTCCCTCGAAGACGTGTTCGGCTGGAATCCCGACGGCACCGCGGCCCGCACCGGCACCTCGCTGTGGGGCAACTCCCTGAGCCTGGTCAACCAGCCCTCCGGCGTCGCCAATGGCCCCAACGGCGAGGACACCGGCGACAACGTCCTCTACCTGGTGCGCGGCGAGACCACCGCCGCCGGCTGGCCGTTCAACGAAGGCCGCGGGATCATCAACAACGGCCACTTCGCCCGTGTCTTCCCGGCCACCGGTACCCATCAGCCCCTGCCCGACGCGCCGTTCCTCGTCGGCAAGGGCAGCACGACGGTCTACCACAACGGCTTCGTCTACCTGACCCAGGGCGACACCCGCACCGTGGGCGAAGGCGGTTCGCTCGGCGGCGAAGGCATCCGCCGGCCGGGCAAGGGGTTCGCACGGTTCGTCGTCAAGCCCGCCGCCGCCCCGGACACGACGCCGCCGCGCGTCCTCGCCGTCACCCCCACCGGAACGGCGGCCGTGCCAGTCGCCGCGTTCGACGTGACGTTCTCCGAGAGCATGGCCCTCGACACCCTGGCCGCGCCCGGCGTCGTCACCGTCACCGGCCCCGACCGCGCCATCGCCCTTGCGGACATCGTGCCCGCCGGCGCCGGCGTCTACCGGTTGACCTTCGCCGAGCAGGCTGTCAACGGCCTCTACACCCTCCGCATCGAGCCGACAGCCACCGATGCCGCCGGCAATTTCCTCGATCAGGACAACGACGGGCAACCCGGCGAGACACCCGACGATGCCTTCACCGCGACCCTCACCCTCGACATCCCGCCCGGCGCGCCCGACCTTGTCGCCGAAAATCTGCGGAGTCCGCAACACGCGACGGCGGGCGCGGCCGTCGCCGTCTTCTGGACGACGCGCAACGCGGGGACCGCCGCGCCGCGCGGCGGATGGACGGCGGCGGTCTACCTTTCGGACGACGCGGTCCTCGACCCCGGCGACGTGCGGCTGGGCCAGGCGACCGTGACGGAAACGGTCCCCGGCCCGGGGGCGGAGGTCGGCCATCACGTACTCGTCCACCTGCCGGCGGCGGCCGTTGGCGGCGGCCATCTGATCGCGGTGACCGACAGCGAGGACAGCGTGGCGGAGTCGGTCGAGGGCAACAATCTTCTCAGTGCGCCCATCGAGGTGGCGCCGATCCCCGGCCCGCCGGCCGCTGTGCCGCACCTCTTCCCCGGCGAGTACCTCGAGGGGGTGTACGGGCAGCCGGCCACGGGCGATGTGGACGGCGATGGCGTCAGCGATCTGGTCACCACCTACAGCGTCACCGACGGCTCGACCCGCGTCTACGGCGTCAGGAGCCACCGCGGCCTTGGCGACGGCACCTTCGGGCCCGGGGTCTTCTTCGCCTCCACTACCCACACCCCGCAGAACCTCTGGGCCGCGGACTTCAACGCCGATGGCTACGGCGACCTGCTCAGCAACGCCGGCCGCGACCTCTATCTGCTGCGCGGCCACGGCGACGGCACCTTCGCCGAGAGCCTGCTGTACTCGGAGTGGTTCAGCGGAATCGCCATCGCCGACTTCGACGGCGAAGGCGGACCGGACGCCGCGGTGTGGTACTCCGGCACCGGCACAGTCACATTCCTGATGAACGACGGCGCCGGCAACCTGGCCCCCGGCCCGTCAGTGACCGGTGTGACGACCGCCTGCTCGGCCGGCACCCCGGAGCCCGATGGCCGCGCGCCGCTGGTCACCGTCAACCAGACCACCCGCACGGTCAGCCTCCACCGCCTCGATGCCGGACGCGCCGTCGCGACGCAGAGCTTCAGCCTGGACGCCGAAGGGGTCGTGCCGACCGGGGCGGCGGCCGGCGACCTCGACAACGATGGCCGGACCGACCTGGCCGTCACCGACACCCAGGCCCTCTTCACCGCCTTCCGACTCCTCGAAGACGGTTCGCTTGCCGACCCCGAACGCTACAGCCCAGGCCATGCCGTGACAGATCCCCTGCTCCTCGACCTCGACGGCGACGGCACCCTCGACCTCGTCACCCGCCACCAGCAGGGCGCCTCGCTCTCCCTGTGGCACAACCATGCCGACGCCCGCTTCGCCCCCGCCGCCACCGGCGACACCCTCACCGCCAATGGCGATTTCGAACAGCCCGACGTGACAGACCCGTCCGCCCTCTACACCACCCCGCCCGAGGGCTTCGGATGGAGCATCCAGAACGGCACCCTCGAACACGTCAACAGCCTGTGGGCCGGCACCTCCGGAACCGGCAACCCGGACGGTGCCGACCAGAGCGCCTGCCTGCGCGGCGGCGCCTACATCTACCAGGACGCGGCCACCCGGCCGGGGCACTGGTACGAACTGCGCTTCGACCACGCCCGCGACCCCGCGGACGCCTCCGCCAAGGGTCGGGTCATGCTGTCAAGCAAGAGCGGCAGCGGAACCCTGCTGTTCTCCCTCGACTTCACCCATGACGACCCCGCGGCGACGGTTGCCGACATGCGCTTCTGCCACCCGTCGGTGGTCTTCCGGGCCGGCGACGGCCTCACTCGCGTCCGTTTCTCCAACGTCGCCGGCGCAACCGTGCTGGACGCGATCACAGTGCGCCAGCTCCCCGAGCCCCCGCCCGTCGAGCGCCGCTACACAACCGGCAAGCTGGCGGTCGGCCTGCCCCTGTTCAACGACTTCGACGGCGACGCCCGCCCGGACACCCTGATCAGCGGGTCGAGCTACGCCGCCGTTCTCCTGAACACCGGCGACGGCACCCTCGACGCCGGGCAGGCGTTCCGCTGCGGCACGGCGCCCGTGGGCCTGGCCGTCGGCGATCTCGACGGGGCCGGCGACCTCGACGTGGTGGCCGCCATCAGCGACGAAAACGCCGTGGCCGTGCTGCTCGACGGCACGGGCTACGCCGCGACGACCTACCCGGCCGGCGACCTGCCGCGGAGCGTGGCACTGGCCGATCTCGACGGCGACGGCTGGAACGACATCCTGGTGGCGGATCAGAACAGCCACCGGCTCGGCGTCCTGATGGGACTCGGCGAGGGCCGGTTCGCGCCGGAAACCACGTATGCGGCCGGCTCCTACCCGGTCGGACTTGCGGTGGGGCGGTTCGACGGCGACGAGGCGCCGGACGTCGCGGTCGCCAACCTGGGCGGCGGCGACGTCTCGGTCTTCCTGGGACAGGGGGACGGCACGTTCGATGAGGCCGTCGCCTACCCGGTCGGGGCGGGGCCGCGGCCCGCGGCGGCGGGCGATCTGGACGGCGACGGCGACCTTGACATCGTGGTCGGCAACGAGAGCGGCGGCAGCCTCACAACGCTCCTCGGGGCGGGCGACGGCACCTTCACCGCCCTGGCGGCCCAGG
>MVZH01000238.1 GCA_002068325.1 Lentisphaerae bacterium ADurb.BinA184
GGGTTCTTGCCGTAGGAGATTCCGGGCGTCCAAGCCAGGTAGTTGAAGCCCTTGCCGGGCTGCGGATCGGCGTCGCCGACGCAGAACGTGAAACGGAACGTTCGCTCCGCCGCGGGGACGAACGGCGCCAGGCGGTTCCATGGCAGCGCGACCTCGTAGGTGCAGGTGCCGGCCGCCGCGTCAACCCCGCTCCTGAAGACCACCGCGGGGCCGTCCTTGGGGGCGCCCGTGAACTTCACGACTTCATCGCGGTCGGCGTACGCCCCGAACCCGTACTCGTAGCGGCCGGCGGGCTGCCCCTTCTCCTCGACGAAGACGGCGATGTGGAGCACGTCCTGCGACCACATCATGACCGGGTTGGCGTTCTGGATATGGTCGGCGTCATGCACCACCGCGGCCAGGTAGAGGGCCTGGGCGTCCCATTTCATGAGAAGCCTGGCGCTGAGGTCGGCCGGGCCGTTCCACAGGGCACGCTTGCCGGTGACCGCCGGGTCCATGTAGTACAGGCTGTCGAGGGTGAAGGCGGTGGCGTCGCCCCAGTCGTCGAGTCGGCCATCAACCGCGACCGGCGTGGTGGCCTGCGGAATCCGCCAACTCGGGCGCATTTCGAGCTCGACGGCCCTGCGCATGGGGTACGGCCACTCCGGTGCCCACGTCCAGCGGGCCGTCGCCACCGGCAGCGAGGCGAAGCCGGCGTCGGGCCGCCGCGACACGGTGAAGGGCAGCGCGACCTTGCCTCCCGCCTCGACGGTGAAGGCGGCGCTCCGCGGCGTCACCGCCCAGCCGTCCGGGCACTCCCAGGCAACCGTGCCGGACCTGGCCTGGCGGTTGGGGTTGGCGAGGGTGACGAGCGTGCCGCCGTCCGTCACGTTGAGGGTATTCCAGTCCACGGCGATGGGGCTGGCACTCACGTCGAGGAAGGCTTGGTTGAGGTCGGCGTCTTCGCGAGACTGGTATTTCGCGACGGTCTTCTCCAGGGGGATGAGTTTCACGACGTGGGGTTTGGGCGTGTTCAGCGCGTAGCAGGCTTCCCAGGCGGCGGCGAGCCGTCCGCCGGCGGCGACCACCTCGGCGCGGGTGGCCTCGTCGAGTCCGGCGGCGGGGGCACCGGCGCCGTCGGCCTTCCCCGTGGTGATGTAGGTTCGCCAGAAGCCGCAGTCCAGCAGATCCTTGGCGCGCACGGCGTCCAGCACCTCCATGGCTTGCCGGTACATCGGGGTGCCGGCATACTGCGACAAGTTGATCCCCTCGGCCAGGGCGGCGGCGGCGACCTCGGCCACCGGCTGGCCGTCAATCGCCAGCGCGTAGGACGGCGCGGTCAGGCCGGTGACCACCAGGCGGTCGTCGTTCAACGTGTCGTCCAGCTGCACGAGGAAACGGAACGGGCGCGCCACCTCGGGAGTGGGGTAGGGCAGGGACTCGCAGGTGCGGGTGAAGGTGAGGGCGCCGTCGGCAAGGCTCAGGTTGCTGACCGTGCAACGCCCGGTCTGCGTGACCGTGCCGGCCGCCCCGTTGATGACCGTCTCCGCCAGCCGGCCGTCGGTGCCCAGCCCGCGCAGCAGGTGGTAGGCGATGAAGGTCTGGCCTTCCTGTTGGGGATGCACACCGTCGCGGCTCAGGGCGAAGGCGTCGCCGGCGACGACCCGCCCCAGCCCCAGGGTCTGCCCGTAGCGCTCGGTCATGTCGGTGAAGCCGACGCCCAGGCGCGCCGCCAGCTTCGCCTCCCCCTGCGAATACATCAGCAGGTGGTAGGGGTACCACTCGCGCGACACCCAGCGGCTGTCGCTCGACACCGCCAGCTCACTGGGCGTCGGCGAGACCAGCATGATCCGCACCGCCGGCCCCGCCTCGCGCACCCGCCGCACGGAGGCCTCGACATTCGACAGGAACTTCTCCAGCGAAGCGCCCGTGAACCGGGCATAGCCGCCGTCGTTGTAGCCCATCGCGAAGATCACGACGTCCGGCTTCGACACCACGGCGTCGCGCTCGAAGCGCTTCAGCGAGCCGGCATTGTCGCCGCTCTGGCCGCGGTTGCTGAACTGGTTGCGCCAGGCGGGGTGGCGCGTGAGCACAAAGGTCTGCACCAGTGTGGGATACCACTCGGTGTCGGTGATGCTGTCGCCGTAGAAGACCACGCGGTCGCCGTCGCGCAGGAAGAACGGTTCGGCGGCGCCGGCGACGGGCGCGACGGCCAGCAGGCAGACGGTCAGGGGGGTGAGGCGCATGGTGTTCCTCCGGCCGGGTCAACCCGGCAGACTCCTGAGGCGCTTGCAGAACCCCTGCACCACGTGGCCGGGACAGAGCCCGGCCCTCCATCGCCCCCCGAGAAAGCCTATTGTCTGCCATTCTGGAGGGACGACCTCCGTGTCGTCCGCGACGGGTTCTGTAAGCGCCTCTCCTTGCAGGCGGGGCCTACGGCAACGGACAGAATGCCAGCCCCATCGGGAACTCGACTTCGGCAAATGCCACGGCCGGCCCCCGCCCACCGGGCAGCCGTACGACCCGGCCGGCCACACAGTCCCCGGCGAACAAATCGCCATTCTGCGGATTCCGCACGATGGCGCGCGCCTTGACCGGCGCCGCAGAGGCCGCGCCCGACGTCAGGGATTCGGCGACGGTCAGCTCGAACCACTGCCAGCTCGCCGTGTCGATGGCGCAGAGCCGGCGCCCGTCCGGGCGGCAGAACGTCGCCGCATAGGGCGAGACCTTGACCGCGGGGGCGGCCTCGTCCCGCCCCGGATGCCACACGCGGACGCCGTCGCGGGTGCCGACCAGCACGGCTTCGCCGTCCCGGACGATGCCCTCCGCCAGGCTGTTGAGCGGCACGGTCCGGCGGACGCGGCCCGGCCGCAGCTCGATCTCCATCAGGCTGCTGCCGAAGAAGTTGGCGACCCAGGCCGTCTGCCCGTCGGGCGCGAGGGCGACGCCGTTGGGATAGACGTCCCCAAGCCGGATCGGATCGAGCCGGCGGCTGGCGGGCAGCTCGATGACCTCGACTGTGCCGCTGCCTTCGCAGGGCACGTAGAGCCGCCCCGTGCCCGCGTCGTAGGCCGGGGCCATGGGATGATGCCCGACCACCACCGAGGCCACCGGCCGCCCGTCCGCCAGGTCAAGGAACTCCACCCGGTTGCGGCTGAAACTGGACACCGCCAGCAGGGCGCGGGGCATCGCGGCGTCGGGTTCGCCGGCGAGCGTCGCGGGCGGCGTCGTGAAGTCGGGGTATGTGAACGGCGCCAGGGCGGCCACGGCGTCGAAGACACGCAGGTCAGCCGCGTCGCCGCTCTTTTCGATGTCGGCGCGGGCCAGGCCGACGGCGCGGAGCAGGGCGATGGCGTACAGGCGGCCGCCCTCGTCGTTGGGATGCCACTGATTCGCCATCAACGACTTGCGCCCGATGCCGCTGCGCGTGAAGGCGCCGTAGACGTCGGCGAAGAGGCCGCCGTGCCGCGCCGCAATGTCCGCCACGGCGCGCGCCTGGTAGACGCAGGTGCGGTCGAAGCCCGCGGCGCGGTCCGGGGTGTGGAAATACGTGCCGTTGGGGTCGGCCTCCGGAATCATGCCGGGGATGGAGGCGCACACCGTTCGCACGCCGGCCGCGGCCAGGCGCCGGACGACGGCCTCGTAATGCTCCGCAAACTCCGCCGGCGACATGTGCACGCAGTCGTTGGTGCCCAACGCCACAATGCACCACGAGGGGGCCAGGGCGAGCACGTCACGGTCGAGGCGTTCCGCCGCCTCCCAGATCCGGTTGAGCGTGATCCCCGCATTGTAGACCTCAATGGCGGCGCCCGGCCGCGCCGCGGCCAGCAGCCGCACCAGGTGCCGCGCGTAGAAGGCCTCGTCGGTGATGCTGTCGCCCAGCAGCACGACCCGATCCCCGTCCTCCAGCGCCAACCCCCCGGCGGCAAGCGGCGCCGCCTGCCCGAAACCCGGCGCCGGCCGCAGGCCGTCTCCCGGAACCGCCCACGCCGCCGTCAGGCTGACATGGTGCATCGCGAAGGCCTCCCGGACGCGGTTCATCGCCGGCATGCCGTCTTCCGGGGCGAAGCGCAGTTCGAGCGTGTGCCCGCCGGCGGCCAGGGGGATCGCGGGCTGGCGGTTGCCGTCAACCGCGGGGGCCCTGTCCTGCGGCCAGACCCGGCGGGTCCAGCGCGCCGCCTGTGGCGCGCCGCCGTCTACGGACCAGGCGTAGCGCGAACGGCGGAAGGCGCCCGAGCCGGGGCCGGCAAAGATCAGTTCGTACGGCGCCTCCCTGGCGACCGTGAAGGCAAACCTCACGAAGAACGCGGGAGCGTCGGCGGGCTTCGCCTCACGGCACTGGAAGGTGAATCCCGTGGCGCCGCAGGTGAATGTGCCCGGCGGCAGGTTGTGGGCCACCGGTGTGCTCAGGTCAATGACGACGGGCGGCGGCGCGGAGTCGGCGAAGGCAGTCATGAGACCTCCGGCGAGGGCAAGGGCGGCGAGGGTGCCCCGGGCCCGGCGAATCCCTGTGGTGTGCATGGGGCGACCTCCGGTCACGGGCGGCCCGTCGCCTTCGCGGCAAGTTGCCGCAGGTAGACGGCCTCGATCTGCCCGACCATGCGCCGCCAGTCGAAGCGCTCGCGTACCCAGGCGCGGCCGCGGCACCCCATCTCGGCTGCGGTTTGCGGACTCCGCAGAAGTTCAAGGAGGGCGGCGCTGACGGCGGCGACGTCACCGGCCGGGCAGAGCCGTCCGGTCTGGCCGTCGGCAATCACTTCCGGGGTGCCGTCGAGGGCGAAGCCGACGGCCGGCTTCCCGCCCGCCATGGCCTGCACCACCGTGCGCGGAAGGCCTTCGCGCAGAGACAGATGCGCCAGCACATCCATGAGCGCCACATAGCGCGGAATCTCGCTCGGCGGCACCAGCCCGGCGAAGACGAAATGGCGTTCGAGTCCGCCGGCCCGGATGGCGGCTTCGAGCGTGGGCCGGAGGATGCCGTCGCCGACCAGGAGGAAGCGCACGTCGGGGAACTCCTGCACCACGGGGCGGGCCGCGGCGATCAGGAAATCGTGCCCTTTCAGCTCGAACAGCCGGGCGATCTTGCCGACCACCGGCGCCCCCTCGGGCAGGCCGAGGCGCGCGCGCAGCGCGGGGTCGGGGCGGGCCGCCAGGAACGGCTCGATGTCCATGCCGCTGTAGACGACGGTGTACTTCTCCCGCGGGGCGACGCCAGCGGCGACGCACTGGTCAACCATGGCCTGCGCCACGGCAAGGATGTGGTCGCTGCAGCGGGCGGCCCGGCGCTCGGCCGCGATGTACAGGCGGTTGCGCCAGCCCTTCTCGTACGGATGGAAGGCCTGCCCGTGCACGGTGTGGACGACCAGCGGGCAGCCGGCGGCGCGCGCGGCCAGGCGCCCGATCACGCCGGCTTTCGACGAGTGCGTGTGCACAACGTCGAAACGGCCCGCGCGGAGGAACCGCTTCAGCCGGCGGTAGGCGATCAGGTCGGCGAGCGGGTTGAGGTTGCGGATCAGGGCGGGTTCGAGGGCGAGGCGCATGCCCGGCGCCCCGGCCTGGTCGAGGAGCTTGCCCTCGGGGCCGGTGGTCGGGCCGGTGAGGAGCGTCACGTCGTGGCCGCGTTCGAGCAGGCCGCGCACGGTCAGCAACGTGTTCTCCTGCGCCCCGCCGACGATCATGCGGGTGATGACGTGGCAGATGTTCAGTCGCTGGGTCATGCCGGAAACGGGCGAGCCGCCGGGCGGGGGGCCGCGGCGGCTCGCGGTGGGGCGCTACGCGTGGGGGCCGGCGGCGCTCACTTCTTTTCCATCTTGCGTTCGAAGAGGGCGCGGATCTCGCGGCCGACGACCTCGGCCGGGTGGTCGCCGAGCGCCTTGCGCTTGGCCAGCAGGCGCGGGGCGCCCTTGCGGGCCTCGGCCAGCCAGGCCTTGGCGAACTTGCCGTTCTCGATGTTCTTCAGCGCCGCCTTCATGCGCTTCTTGACGTCCGGGGTGATGATCTTCGGGCCGGTGATGTACTCACCCCACTCGGCGGTGTTCGAGATCACCGAGTTCATCCTCTGGATGCCGCCTTCGTAGATCAGGTCCACGATCAGCTTCAGCTCGTGGATGCACTCGAAGTAGGCCATCTCGGGCGGGTAGCCGGCCTCGACCAGCACCTCGAACCCGTACTTCATCAGATCCACCGTGCCGCCGCACAGCACGGTCTGCTCGCCGAACAGGTCCTCGTACGTCTCCTGCTCGAACGTGCATTCGAGGCAGCCGGCGCGGGTGAAG
>MVZH01000239.1 GCA_002068325.1 Lentisphaerae bacterium ADurb.BinA184
CCAACCGCACGTGGGGTGGCAACCCCCTGCAACGCAAACCCTTCGTTGCCTCCGTTTCCTCTTTGTGAACAATCCGGGCCAACGGCTCCAAGGCTCCGGACTTACCGCTTGACGACGGTGGTTTGGTCTGCCCAACCGGGCACGATCGGCTCGCTTGGAGGGCGTCCCTCCATCGTCTATTCCAGAGATCAGCCGAGTCTCGCGACGGCCGCCGTGAAACGGTGGACGATCGGGCGGCGCTGCCGCCGCAGCTCGGCCTCGAACGTCGCCGCCACCTCCGTGTCCGTTGCCAGCGGCAGCATGGCGTCGAAACCGGCCAGCGCCCCGGTTCCAAGCAGCCAGGGCAGGAGGCATTCATCGTCGCGCGGCGCGGCGTGGACTTCGTGTTCGCCGGTGCGTTGCCAAAGGACTCGCAGGCCCGCCCGCCGGAAGGCGCGCCCGAGGGGGGCGGGGCCGCGCGGAAACCGTGGCCAGGCCAGCAGCGCCAGGCGGTCGGCGTGGCGCGCCATGCAGACCCGGAAGGCCCGCTGCACCGCCTCGAGCGTGTCGGCAAGGTTCACCACAAAGGCGAAGACGCCGCCCGGCGTCAGAGTTCTTGCGGACTCCGCAATCACGGCGCGCGGACGCGAGTAGCCGAGCGCCCAGGCCGAGACGATGAGATCCACCGACCCGCCGGGTTGCCGGCGCAGGAAGTCGAGCATGTCAGAGGCCTCGAAGCGCACGCGGCCGCCGTCGCGATCGGCCCCTGCTTCCAGGCGTCGGCGCGCCTCGGCGAGCATGCCGGCCGAGAGGTCGGTGCCGACGACTTCAGCCGCCGGGTATCGTCGGGCCAGGGCCTCGGTCGTGTAGCCTGTTCCGCAACCCAGATCGAGGATGCGGCGGGGCTGTTGTTCGGGCAGATGGGCGAGGACGTCGTCGGTCACACCGCGCAGGTGGACGAGCCAGTTGCGGTCATAGACGGGGGCGACGCGGTCATAGCCCTCGGCGAGGTGGGCGCGGCCAGTCCAGCGTCCGGCCAGCAGCAGGCGGAGGACGCGCAGGTTCAGCCGCGCACAGTCTGTCCACGCCGACGGCATCAGACGGGCCCGCAGCCCATGGCCAGCAGGGCGGCGACCGTCAACGTCAGCAGGGCAAGGGTTCGCAGGATCATGGGGGTGTTCCTTCTGCGTTGGCCAGGCGTTGGCCCGGCGCGTCGGTGAGCCACGCACACCAGTGTGGGTATGTCGTCGAGACTTCCCGGCCGGCCGCCGCGTAGCGTCGCCGGCCCGGGGGCAGGTCGGCTACGATGGGGTAGCAGCCAATCTCGAGCAGCGGGTTGCTCATGCCGGCGAGGATGCAGACGCGGGTGCCGTCCGGCGAGAGGGAAAAGGCGCGGACCGGCGTGATGTCGAGGACCTGCCGCGGCGGGGTGCCGTCGGGCGGCCACGGCAACGTGTGCAACTTCTGGTCGTGCACGACATACAGGCAGCTGCCGTCGGCCGGGAAGCGGGGGTGGGTGCCGCCGGCGGCGAGTTTCGCACAGGTTCCGGCGTCGAGGTCGGCGCACAGCAGCGAGGTATCGGCACCGCGGCCCGTCTCCCTCGAGCAGACGATCTGGCGCCCGGACGGGTGCCACGTCACGTCCGCGACGGCGGCGGGCAGGGCGATGGCGGCCGTCGTCGTGCCGTCCCGCCAGGCGATGACCGCGAGCTGCTCTCCCGCCGCCACCGCCAGCGACTCGCCGTCGGGGGACAGGGCCAATGCGTTGAAGCCAGGGAACTCGCGCTCGAAGAGGCGCGCCGTGCCGGGGATCTCCTCGACCCACACGCGGTGCGTCTCGCCGTCGCTGGTGCGGCAACGCACCGCCAGCGCCAGCGTGGTTTTGCGGACCTCGCAATTCATCACGGCCGCATCCGTCCCCTGGGGCAGGCTTCGCCGCACGGTGGTGACGGTTCCCCCGGCGCGCACGACCTTCAGGCTGACTCCATTCCGTGCCTGCGTCCACACCGGCCGCAGGATGGCGTCGGAGTCCTTGGCGAGCAGCGACTCGTCGTGCCAGCAGGCGCGCCGCCAGTCGTCAACATACCCCAGGCGCAGCAGACCCAGCGGGTACCAGCCGCCGACGGCCAGGATGCCATAGACGACCTGCACCAGGCTGAAAGCCAGCCTGCGGCCGACCCCCGGCTGTTGAGGCGGGGCGGGGTCCGGCTCGGGTGGGGGGAAGACCATGCCGGCGACGGTGACGCCGATGGCCGGCCCCAGCGTGGTCGTGGCGGACGGCCCGAGCAGAAGCAGCATCACGGGATTGCGCACGAGGATGGGCAGGAAGCGCCCGAGGTCGCACAGGGCGAGGGCGAATCCCACCCAGGGCAGCACGCGCCAGCCGCGGCAGCCGGTACGGTAGCGCAGGCGGACCGTGAGAGACGCGGCCAGGCAGTAGGCCACGGTCAGCAGGCACAGCCGCCAGCCGCGGAACAGCGGGCCGTTGACATGGAGCACGACCCGCGCCTCAGGATCGGCGCCGAGCAAGGGCAGGGCGGAGATGACTGCCGCGGCCGCCAGCCCGCACAGCGCGGCAACCGCTGCCGTCAGCCCGAGTCCGGGCGGGCGGGGCGGCCCGCCAGTGCCCCTCGACCGGACTTCCGCCAGCCCGAGCGAGAGCCCGACGAACGCCCACAGCACCACGCCGCGCAGGGCGAGCGCCGGCTCGCCCAGCAACGCCAAACTGCCGAGGCTGCCCAGCAGGGCCGTCACCCCGGCCGCCACGAACACCCGGAAGACATTTCCCTGCCTGCTTGTCATGGCCACCGCCGTGTCCGCGTGCGGGATCCGCAATCCGCGGCCCAACCACGCGTGACAGGAATGTACCTGCCCGTCCAGTCGGCGCAAGCGCGGCGGCATCGGTGTGGAGTTGCCGCAGGCTGTGCAATGGGGTATACTTCCCGCATGCTTTCGCAAGGCTGGCCAACCTGGTGGTGCGGTTCGGCCGCGGGGCGTTTCACACTCGTGGAGCTGCTGGTCGTCGTCGCCATTATCGCGCTGTTGGCGGCGATGCTGCTGCCGGGGTTGTCGGCGGCGCGCGAGGCGGCGACCTCGGCGCAGTGCCTGGCCAATCTGCGCGGCATGCTGGCCGCCAATGCCATGTATGCCGTCGACAACAATGCTTTCACCGTGCACGGCAACGACGGCGGCGTGTGGGGCTGGCCGGGCACGGGCTACGGCCGGTCCTACTACTGGACCCTGGTCTTTGACGACGACTGGGGCGACGCCAAGCCCGGGGTGCCGGGATCCGGCCGCAACGGCCCGACCGGCGTGCAGAACATCTGCGGGATCGGGCAGCTGATCCTCGGCGAGTACGTGCTTGAGATCGGCGCGGCCCTGGCCTGCCCGCAGGTGGCGCGCAGCGAGCCGGAGAAGCCCTGGGGCGGCAAGGTGAAGTACACCACGGCGAGCCTGCACCGGCTCCTGCACCTGCCCTACAACGGCGGCAACTACTGGGGCAACTTCCGCGAGGATTTCTACTGCGGCAATCCGTCGTACTGCTACTACAGCACCAACTACATGACGCGCGGCCCGATGATGCGGCTCACCGACCAGGACGTGAACCGCAAGGCCCTCTTCGCCGACGGCGAGATGGGCTGGCAGGTGCAGTCGTTCAAAGCCGCGGTCTTCGACGGCGCCAGCCCGCTCATCGGCTGGTCGCGCACCCACCGCAACGGCTTCAACACCGGCTACCTCGACGGGCATGCCGCCATGGTGCCCGACCGCGAACGCCGCAAGGCCTTCTTCACCGGCGAAGGCTACAACTACGGCAGCGGCGCCGCCATGTACCACGGCGCCTTCGACGCCCAGTGACCGGTGCCGACGGACCGGGTCACCCGGGGGGCGCGATTGAGTCCGCGCCGCGTCGCGCTATGTTGGGCGGGCTGGACTGGCGGCGGGGCCAGACCCCCCGGGAGTGGCGCGATGGCAGATGCAGGCTTTGTGCCGGTGGTGCGGTCGCTGGCTGACCTGCTCGGCGAGGAGCACGTCGAGTCGGCTTGTGCCGCGCGGGCCTTCCTCACGGGCGAACCCGAGGCCGACCTGCGGGCGGCGGCGCGGCGGGCGACGGACTTCTACCCGGCGTCGCTGCAGCGGCGTCTGGCCGGTCTGCTGAGCCAGGTGGGCAGCCGGGTGACGGGGGCGGCGCGCCCGGCGTCCGGCGCGGGGTCGGCGGCGTTCGAGGCGGCGACGAAGGCCGCGGCGGCCCCGCTGAGCGCGCTCGGGTACCTGCGGGTCGGCGAGGACGGACGGCTGTACCTGACCGCCAAGAGCGAGCACTACCACGCGCCGCTGGGCCACGGTTTCCCCGGCTACGAATTGATCGAACGGGCGCGCGCGCTCGGCATCCCCAACGCCACCCACAACAACACCCGCGGCGGCATCACCCGCCGCCTCGAAGCGGAGCTGATCCGCACCGCCAACGGCCTGGCCCCCGGCGACCGCGCTGGCCTCGAAGCCGTGCTGGCGCGCCGCGACGACTTGCGCACGCTCAACCGGGTGCTGAACCTTGAGACCGGCAGCCTGGCGGTCGAGGCCGCGCTGAAGATGGTGCTGGCGCGCTTCCACTTCATGCAGAAGGGGATGCCTGCGCCCCCGCACCACGGCCGCGTGCCCGTGATCCTCGTCATGGGCAACGACGACGGCGGGCTGGAGGCCAACTACCACGGCACCACCGTGCTCACGCAGATGATGCGCGGCATGTGGCCGGAGGTCAACGCGCGCCTCGACGCCGCCGGGGCCTGGCGCGTCGTCCCGCTCCGCCCGAACCGCCACGAGGACCTCGACCGCGCCTTTGCCGAATACGGGACGGGCGACCATCGGATCGCCGGCTTCTTCCACGAGATCGTGATGATGAACTACGGCGCCCGGCTGCTCACCCCCGAGTACCTCCACCACGCCTACGGGCTGTGCGAACGGCACGGGGTGCCGACGGTGGCCGACGAGATCCAGTCCTGCCTGTGGGCGCCGCGGCTGTTCCTGTTCCGCGAGTACGGCCTGCGCCCGACCTTTGTGGCGGTGGGGAAGGGTTTTCCGGGCGGTGAGTATGCGGCGTCGCGGCTGTTGTTCAGCGCCGCGATGGACGTCATGCCGCAGTTTGGCGCGCTGGTCACCAACGGGCAGGAGGAGCTGGCGTCGCTGGCCTATCTGGTCACCATGGAGTGGGCGCAGGCGAACGCCGGGGTCACGTCGGCGCTGGGCGAGTGGTACGAAACGCGCGTGCGTGAACTGGCCGGCAAGTACCCGGGACTGGTCCGCGGCGTGGATGGCTGGCGGCACATGACGGCCCTTCGCTTTGCCGGCCTCGAACCGGCGCGCGCCTTCGTCGCCGCCCTCAACCGCCGCGGCCTCGATATCAGCGCCCAGACCTACAAGGCCGACTGCCCGCCGGTCGTCCTGACCAAACTTCCGCTCACCGCCGACCGGGCCGTGATCGCTTTCGTGGTGGACGCCATGCGGGAGGCCCTGGCCCAGCCATGAACACCGCCTGCCGGATTGGGCTGGACCTCGGCACCAGCGCCATCAAAGGGGTGCTGACCGACGTCGACGGCCGCGTGCTCGCCGAAGCCGCGGCGGAATGCCGCCTCGAACGCCCGCGCGACGGCTGGTTCGAACTCGACCCCGAGCAACACTACCGCAACGTCTGCGCCGTGCTCCGCAAGCTGGCGTCGGCGGCGCCCGGCGAAGTGGCGGCCGTGGCCATGGCCGCGGCCTCGGGCAACACGCTTCTGACCGATGCGGACGGCACGCCGCTGACTCCGATCATCAGCTGGATGGACCGGCGGGCGGAGCAACAGCCGCCGGCGGCGCTGGCCGGGCTCGACGCCGCCCACGTCGCCCAAGTCACCGGCTGGCCGTGCGTCACCATCTTCCCGCTCGCCCACCTGGCCTGGCTGCGCGAGCACCGGGCCGCGCTCTACCACGCGGCCGGGCATATCGGCATGGACACCGACTGGCTGCTCCACCGCCTGACCGGACAATGGGTGATGGACCACTCGACGGCGACGACGTTCCACCTCCAGGAACAGACCAGCGGCACCTACTACGCGCCCTTCCTCGAACGGCTCGACATCCCGCCGTCGAAGCTGTCGGCGCTGGTGCGGTCAGGCACGGCGGTGGGGCGGTTGACGGCGCCAGCGCGGCGCGAGACGGGGCTGTCGCCGCGGACGGTGGTGGTGACCGGCTGCTTCGACCATCCGGCC
>MVZH01000240.1 GCA_002068325.1 Lentisphaerae bacterium ADurb.BinA184
GGAGTGACGGCGGCTAACTTATCCGGCGTCACACGCCGCTCAAGCCGGACACCGCCCCGTGGCCGCGAGTTCGTGAAAACGCGCGGGTTTTCGCGAACTCGTCGAGCGTTGCGCCGGCGGGGTTCGTCGTCTATGTTGCGCGAACCTGTTTTGGCGCACGCCCGGCGCGGCGCCAGGCGATCCGGGCGGACACCCCGACATGACATACGAGCTGCTGGCAACCGACGTGCGCAGCGCGGCCCGCCGCGGCCGGCTGCGGACCCCGCACGGGGTGGTCGAGACCCCGGTCTTCATGCCGGTCGGCACCCAGGCCACCGTCAAGGCCATGACGCCGCGCGAGCTCGAGGAACTCGGCGTCCAGATCCTCCTCGGCAACACCTATCACCTGAACCTGCGGCCGGGGATGGGGGTGGTGCGGGCGGCGGGGGGGCTGCATCGCTTCATGGCCTGGGACGGCGCCATCCTCACCGACAGCGGCGGGTACCAGGTCTTCAGCCTAAGTCAGCTGCGGCGTGTCACCCCCGAGGGCGTGCATTTCCAGTCGCACGTGGACGGCGCGGCGCTCTTCCTCGGCCCGCGCGAAGCGATGGCGATCCAGCGCGACCTAGGGTCGGACATTGCCATGTGCTTTGACGAGTGCACGCCGTATCCCGCCACGCAGGCCGAGGCGTGCCAGTCCATGGAGCTGACGCTGCGCTGGGCCCGGATCTGCCGCGACGAGGAACCTGCGGCCGGGCAGCAGGTCTTCGGGATTGTGCAGGGCGGGGTGCACGACGCCTTGCGCCGCGAGTGTGCGGAACGGCTTGCCGCCATGCGGTTCGACGGCTACGCGCTGGGCGGGCTGAGCGTCGGCGAACCGGCCGGGGAGATGTACCGGATCCTCGAGACCACGACACCGCGGCTGCCCGCCGGTCAGCCACGGTACCTAATGGGGGTGGGCACGCCGCCGCAGATCGTCGAGGCCGTGGCGCGGGGCATTGACCTGTTCGACTGCGTCCTGCCGACCCGGATGGCGCGCAACGGCGCGGCCTTCACCGCGCGCGGGGTCCTGTCCGTCAAGGCGGCCCGTTTCAAAGACGACCTGTCGCCGATCGAGGCCGGCTGCGGCTGCTACGCGTGCACGCACTTCACCCGCGCCTACATCCGCCACCTCATCAACGTGAACGAGATTCTGGCCGCCCGGCTGATGACGACCCACAACCTGCACTTCTACCTTGGCCTCATGGGCGACATCCGCCGCCACCTTGAGTCCGGCACCTTCCAGGCTTTCCGTCAGTCCTTCGTCGCCGGCTACGGGCAGCCCTGACGGCGCCGGCGGCAGTGTGGCGCGCAAGACCTCAGGCCCCGGCACGATCAACCCGCGGAGGCAGCCCATGAACGATTTGACGATTGCGACCTCGCCGCCTGGCCCGCGCCGTTTCCACGGCCTGGGGGTGGAGGCCGACGCCTACATCTTCGACGACACCAACCGCGCCTGCGGGGTCGGGAACGACGACCTGGCACTGCTCGAACGGCGTCTGCGGGCGCTGCGGCCGGCGCTGGCGCGGCTCTTCGTGGACGTTGCGTGGGTGAACCCGTCCCTCGACGGGGTCACGATGGAGTGGACGCAGGCAAGCTACGCCAACCTGATCCGGCAACTGCGGATACTGGAGGGCCTTGGGACGTCGGTCAACCTGGTGCTCTTCCAGCCCCTGCCCGCGGCCGGGGCGGACATGACGCCGGCGGTGCGGGCCATGCTGTCACTACTCGAACGCCTGCGCGGTGAGGAGGGCCTGCACGGCATCCGCTGGCTGACGCTGTGGAACGAGCCCGACAGCCTCTTCTGGCACGACTCGCCCCTCTACGACCGGGTGTTCGGCGCCGGGGCCCGCGCCCGCCGCCCGCGGTGGGACGAGTATGTGCGGCTGAACCGCCTGGCGCACAACGAGTTGTCGCGGCGCCGCCTGGCGCCGGCGGTGCGCCTGCTGGTGGGCGACACCGTGTGGGGGGCGCCGATGCGGATGGAACGCATGCGCCTGTGCGTCGAGGCTTTCGCCGACCTTGACGTGGATTACGGCTACCACAGCTACAACCCGGAGGATCTGGCCTTCTACCGGGGCAATCCCGACTTTGCGTACCCGGGCATGGCGGCCGAGGCGGCGGCCTTCCGTGCCCTGCTGGGGCCTGGGCGTACGCTGATCCTGTGGGAGTTCAACACCTGCGGCCTGGCGGGCTTCCACAGCCACTTTGCCGGGGTGGGGCCTGGCGGCGTTGACCAAGTCTCGTCGGTGGCCGGGGCAGTCGAGGTCGTGGCCAAGGTATTGGAGGCGGCGGCGGCCGGGGTTGACGGTTTCTGCCTGTGGTGCCTGCACGACATGATGTACTGCGGCACGCAGGCCCAGGGGCAGATGCTGTTTGGGCTTTGGCGTTACAAGTGGCAGAAGTGGCTGGTGCGGCCGCTGTACCATTACTACGCCCCGTTGGTGGCCGCCCTGCGGCCGGGCGTCGCGTTGCGGCCTGTCGGCGGCGCTCCCGCGGGGGTGCATGCCATCGTCGGCGACAGCGGGAAGGCGCGCACGGCCGTGCTGTTGAACTCAGGGAGTCGGGCGGTCACCGTCTGCCTGCCGTGGCAGGGGCCGGGTGAGCGGCGGCGTGTGCGGCCGGGGCGGCTTCCGGCGGAGTCCGACCTGCCGTGGAACGAAACGGAGTCGGCGGATCCCGTCGGGGGCCGGCTGGCCCTGCGTCTGGCCGCGCAGGAGCTGAGCGTTGTGACCGGCTCGCGGGGGGCGCGCGGAGCCCGGCGCGGATAGCGGGGCGGTGTGCACCCTTGTGTCAGCGGAACGCCGGGTAGATGATGGCGGGTGGAGGCCGCTGGGGTCGTGGCCGTCTGCCGTCCCCGCTCACGGAATGACGTAGGAGACGGAGAGCTTTCCCGTCTCCGGGTTGACGTAGCGAAATGGGACGCCGTTCGAGGAATAGTAGAGCACATGTCCGTCGGCATAGGCCACGTTCTCGGCGGTTGGGTGTCCCATGACGCCGAACCCCGCCCAGTCGCTCCACATCTTCGTGTGCTTGCTGTCGTGGGAGGGTGACTGGTAGTTGTCGGCCCAGTCCAAGGTGGGTTTGACGTAGACCGGGCAGTTCAGCAACGCTCTCTGGCCCGGCCTGGGAGTGTGGACTCCAGGCGAGTGGGCGCTCTTGAGGTCGGCGGCCCCCTCGGCGGTGTTCCAGGATGAGCCGGCGATGTTGCCGCCGGTGTAGACCGTGATGTCGAGGTCGCAACTCACGGCGCGTCCGCGGTAGACGTACGGTTGGTACTTGGCCAGGGTGGCGGCGCCCTCGACGTGGTTGCCGCCCGTCTGGTTGCTCCAGCCAGCCGGGGCCGGGACCGGGCACCCCATGCCCGAGGGCTGGGTGTAGTCGAGCTGCAGGAGGATGCCGCGCCAGTAGCTGTTCTTGGCCTTGCCTTCGTCCCAGTAGTGGCTGTGTGTCTCGGAGCCTGAGAGTGTGGCGTACCACAGCCGGTAGTCCTCGAGTCCGCGGGACGGGTCGAGGTGGTCGTGGGGCGTCTCCGGCCGCTAGTTCCAGACGAAATCGCCGTAGTCCCCGGCGTACGAGAACAGCGCGACCACGCACTGGCGCATGCTGTTGCTGCACAGGGTGATGCGGGCGCGGTCGCGGGCCTGGCCCAGGGCCGGCAGCAGGAGCGCCGCCAGGATCGCGATGATGGCGACGGCCACCAGCAGCTCGATGAGGGTGAATGGCAGCCGCGCCGGCCTTCTTGTTCTCTTTTCCGGTGAGGGCATGTTGAAATGTACAGCCAGCCGTCCCGCCGTGCAACCGGCCGCACCGGGCGGGAGCCCGGTTGGTGCAGGCGCGGTGAACTCGTGGCCGTGGCCGCCGGGGCCTCAGGACGGCGACTGCCGCAGCCTGTCGGCCATCTGGTCGGCGAACTCCCTGACCTGCGCGGGGGCCGGGGGGTCGGCACGGAAGCGCAGGGGTTCGTAGAGGTCAAGGATGTCGTCCAGCCGGGCGGCCTCGGGGACGGCGGGGTGGTTGCGCAGGCGTACGGCGAACTGGCGGAGGGTTTCGGTGGGGGCTCGGGTGAGGCCGTGGGCGGCGAGGCGCCGTTCGAGGGCGGCGAGTTCGGCCTTGAGTTCGAGGATGGTTGGGGGGAGCGGGTCTCCAGCCCGGGCCAGGGCCCGGCGCCGGCGGGCCACGAGCAGGCCGGCGACGAGGGCGGCGATGGTTCCGGGGCCGCGCAGCGGGTGGGCCACGAACCAGAGGAGGGCGGCACCGAGCGCCGTGAGGCCGCGGATGATGAGGTCGGCGGCCTGGCCGCGTTTCACTTGGGCCAGGGTGGTCTTCCAGAAGAGGCGCATGCGGTCGGCGACGGCGGCCAGCCACGACATCTGTGGCTGGCCGGTGGGCAGGCCGACGGCGGGGGTGGTATCCACCAGGATCCAGGCCTGCTGTTCGGCCACGTAGGCCTCGACCCAGGCGTGGGCGTCGCCGAGGCGGGCGAGCCAGTACCGTCCGAAGGGATGGGGTTCGAGGCAGACGAACCCGGTCACGTAGCGGGTCGGGATACCCTGGGCGCGCAAGAGGAGCGCAGTCGCCGAGGCGAACAGCTCGCAGTGTCCCCGGCGCCACTCTTCGAGGAACTGCAGCACGGGGTCGCGGCGTGGCCGGGGGCGCTGGCCGAGCGCGTAGGTGAAGTGGCCGGCGAACCAGGTGTTCATCGCCCTGATGCGGGCGGCGGGGGCGGCGTCCGCGCGTTCTCCGAGGAGTTGGCGGTTCAGCGCGGCCAGGGGGGCCTGCAGGTTCTCGGGGAGTTGGAGATAGGCGTCTGCGAGCGATCCGTCCGGGGTGGGGGCGGGGTAGGCGCTGAGGGGGTTTTCGGACGAGGCGCGGACGGTGTAGCCGCCGGCCGCGTCCCATTCCTCGGCGAAGAGGATGCCGTTGGCGTCGGCGCCGAGGGTGTCGGCGATGGTTTCGACGGCGACGGTGCTGCCGGGCGTCATCAGGGTGTCGCTGCGCAGGGCGACGGTGGGCAGGATGTTGAAGCGCGGCGGGTCTGGCGCGGCGGGCGTGGCGGGTGCGCGGAACACGGTGTACGTCAGTTTGCCGGGGGGGATTTCGGCTTCGAAGGGGGTGGTCGGGCCTTCGGGGGCGGTCCAGCGGCCGTTGGCGTACTGGGTGTAGACGCGGCCGCGCAGGTATCCCGGCGGGCCGTTGCCTTGGGCGCGCAGCACGACCACCGAGGCGGCGGGGTCCTTCAGCGGCACCGTCCGCCAGAGGTCCACGTCCGCCGGGAAGATCACCCCGCGGTCGCCGCCGCGGACATAGCCGAGGACGAGGTGTTGCATGAGTTCGCGCAAGCGGGGGGCGAGGGCGAGGGCGCCCGCGCGCAGGCCGAGGGCGCCGGCGACGGTGATGGCCATGGCGGCCGCGACGAAGGCGGCGCGGCGCATCGGGAAGGAGGGCGCGCCGTTGCCTTGGACGTGCCGCCGGTCGGCGCGGCGCGCCAGCAGCAGCAGCAGGGGCATCATGGCGGCGGCCAGCACGGCGTAGAAGAGGTGGTACTCGTCGAGGGCCCGGCCCACGGCGGTGAGGCGGGTGTTGGGGGACATGACGGCGATGGTGTTTCCGTTGACCATCATGGCCAGCAGGGCGCAGCCGACGATGGCGGACAGCGTGGTGTCGAGCAGGTCGAAGTAGGTCAGGGCGACTCCGAGGAAGAGGAGGATGGGGGTGTAGTACTCGACGGGCAGGAAGAAGAAGCGTCGCGTTTCGATTTCGAACAGCTGGTTGACGGCGACGGCGAGGGTGGCGACCATGACGCCGGAGTAGACGTAGGTGCGGGTGGTGCGCGGCAGGGGGCGGCGCACGGCCAGGGACAGCCCCAGTCCGCCGCCGACCAGTACCAGGGTGGCGGGCGAGTCCGCCAGCACCGCGAAATAGATCGCCGGGCACAGGAGGAACAAGCCGCAGAGGGCCACGTCGCCAAGGTCTTTGGAGTCGTGCGACGGCATGGGGTTACCATAGCGCGCGGAACGCCGAACGCTGAACGTCGAACGCGGAACGCAGAAGGTGGAGGTGGAGGGCGGAATGCGGAGTGCGGAATGCGGAACGCAGAACGAAGAACTGTCTTGTCCTGATATACGTTGACACTTGTCACAGGGAGGACAGGTGTCCATGAACGAGACGATGTGTTACAGTG
>MVZH01000241.1 GCA_002068325.1 Lentisphaerae bacterium ADurb.BinA184
GGGACCGCCGACACCTTCGACTGCTTCTTCACCCTGCCGCTGTCGGGCGGCGGGTTCCAGCCCACGCAGGTCTTCTACGGCGGCCGCAACGACCGCCCGGAGCTTGAGGATCTGCTCAAGAACTGGGTTCCATCAGCGGAGACCGGCATCCGCGCCAACTGGTTCGCCAGCCCGGTGCACGGGTTCACCCTGTCCCCCGCCACGGCCGGCGAGCACTACACGCTGTCCGGCTATCCATCCGTGCTGAACCGCGTCGGCAGCCTGATCCGCTACCAAGTGCCCGGCGGTGACGCGATCGGCTTTGCCGCCCTCGACACCCCGTACTGGCGCAACCCGTTGGCGGTGCGTTTCGGGACGGACGCCGAGGGGGCGCCGCGGGTTGCCCTGCCGCTGCGGATGTACGAACAGACGTGGATCCGCGACGGCTTCGGCGGAGTCAGCCCGAACTACACCGGCCTCACTCTCGGCGTGCCCGCCAACACCGTGCGCCGCGCCTACGGCATCGTCCTCTCACCGGCGGTTGACGAGACGCAGGCCCGCCTGGCGTCCCTGTTCGCCCTCGCCGGCCAGCTCGGCGCCATGCCGCTGGACCGCGTCAAGGAGTGGGTACTGGACTGGCCGGATCCGATGGCCGGGCAGACGTGGGCGGAGGCCTCGACGCCCGACGGCCGCAAGGCCCTCGACATCCTGCGGAACAAGATCGCGATCAAGCGTGCCTACGGCAACTTCGCCATCTTCTCCATGGCCTACCATTACGACTACGCCAAGGCCGGCTACCCGCCCATCGCCAAGGTGATCAACGACCCGACGCAGCTCTCGGCCGACGACCGCCGTGAGCTGCGGCGGCTGTGCGCGTTCTACGCCTACGACATGAACTCCCTCGACACCTTCCCCTACGGCATGGGGTTCCACCTCAACAACCCGAACATGACCATCATGGCCGTCGAGGCCCGCGTCAAGGCCAGCGCCGTCATCAGGGATCATCCGCAGTTCCGTCCGTGGGGCGAAGAATCGCGGGCGCTGATGCAGGACTACTTCCGGCGGTTCACCAAGGACTCGGGCGCGCCCTACGAGAACCCGCACTACACCCTCGGCGTCACCCTCGAATGGGCCGCGGTCGCCAACGACCTGCTCATGGAGAACGGCCTGGGTGACGCGCTCGACATGGAGCTGTTCCGCCGCACCATGCGCTTTGTGCCGAACTGGCTGACGCCGCCGGACCCGCGCTTCAACGGCCACCGCGTCGTCCTGCCCATCGGCAACGGCTCCTACCAGTCCGTGCCCGGCGAGTTCACCCGTCGGTTCGTCAACTACTACAAGGAACGTGACCCGCCGCTTGCCGGCGTCCTGCAGTGGTACGGCAATCAGACCGTGCCGGCCGACAAGCAGTGCCAGCTCGTCGAGGAGGTTGTGCCCGCCCTGCGCAGCGAGTGGGTGAAGGACTACGGCGTGTTCTTCCGGCACGGTTTCGGCACGCCCTACGAGACGCTCATGCACCTGCTGGCGGGGACGTGTTTCGGCCACAACGAGCACGAGACCGACCAGATGGCGTACACGATCTACGCCAAGGGCCAGCCCATCCACCTGAGCTTCGGCAACGGGTACTTCCCTATCTACAACCGCCCCTGGCTGCGCAACCGCATCTCGTTCGACATGAAGATGGAAGTGCCCGAGCGCTACCGCATCGCCGTCGTGTCCGCCGCCTTCTCCCCGGCCCTCGATTATTTCCGCGCCGTGCGCGAGTTTGCGCAGCTGGTGCCGCGCGGCGAGGAGTACCCGGTGCTGGACGACAAGAATCAGTGGACGCCCAGGGAGAGCGCCGATTTCGCCCGCAGCTGCGAGCTGTGGGACCAGCCGCCGTCGTTCATCCCGCCGACCGTCTGGCACCGGCAGATGATGCTGCTGAAGGACGCCGACCCGAAGGGGCCGACGTATTTCGTGCTGCGCGACAGCTTCGCCGGCAAGCCCACCGTGCCCACCGACCTCAACCTCTGGTTCCTCGCCAACAGCATGGAGACCCGCGGCGGCGTCTACCACTTCGACGGCCAGTGCGAGGTGGACATGGATGTCTTCGTCGCCGCCCCGCAGACCTTCACCCCGCACACCGCAAAGTACGGCCACCAGCAGCAGCCCTACCGCCGTGACACCGGCTTCGACCCCAAGTACCACCCCGACGGCAAGCTGGGCGAGACCCAGCTCCTGCTGCGCGTGCGCCAGCCGCCCGGCGCCGGCTACCTGGTCGTTCTCTACCCACGGCTGAAGGCCGGCGATCCGGAGGCCGCCTTTGTCCGCCTCGCCGACAACGCGGTGCAGGTCACCACCCCCGTGGCCAGGGACGTCGTCTTCCTGGACTCCGTGCCGTTCACCTGCCGCACGCCGGAGGTGTCGTTCACCGGCCGCGCCGGGGCGGTACGCTTCCACCCCGACGGACGCACCGTGATCGTGAACAGCGAAGGCCCCGGCGAGTTCGCCGTAGCCGGCAGGAGCGTCGTCGGCACCGGCGCCTTCGAAGTCGTCATCGAGGGCGGCAAGGCCACCAGCCGCACTCTTACGGACGGCGCCGCCGTCGAAGTGCGCTGACCGCCGACGGCGGGCGGGCAGGCCATACTCGCGGATCCGGCGTTGGCCTCGCGGCGTCTGCGGTTACCCCCACTGTGGAGACCGCCGATGAGCGACGACAGGCCCCACAACCCGCCCGCCCCGCCGCGCCCCCCGGCCGCGCCGCGGCTCCTGGTGCCGGCGCCCGACGTCCCTGCCATCCGCCTGCCAGCCCCGAGGGCCGCAGGCGGCAAGGGACTGCGCGTCGTCACGCCCGCCGATGACGGGCTGATCCGCCTCGGGCAGCGTCGCAAGGCCACGCGTAAGGCGCCCCCCGCCGCCCCATCCCGGCCCGCCGTCAGCCCGGCACCTGCTCCCGGCGACATCCTCGACGAACGCTACCGTGTCGAGGCCGTCCTGGGCACCGGCGGGGTCGGGACGGTCTGCCGGGCCACCGACCTGCTTCTCGACGGCCCGGTGGCGGTGAAGATCCTCCATCCCGAGCTGACCGAGGACCCGGTCTTCGTCCGCAGCCTGCGTGAGGAGGCGCGGTTCGCGATGCGGCTGGCGCACCCCAACATCGTCCGGCTGCACACCCTGCAGCGCAGCGGTGCGACCTATTACCTGGTGATGGAGTATGTGGACGGCATCTCGCTGCGGCAATGGCTGGCCCGGCAGTGCCCGGTGCCGGCCGCGACCGTGGCCCGCATCCTCGAGGCCTGCCGCCCTCCGCTGGCCTACGCGCACAGCCTGGGCATCCTGCACAACGATCTGAAGCCCGACAACATCCTGGTCACGCACGGCGGCGAGGTGAAGATCATTGATTTCGGCCTGGCCTCGCTGGCCGAGGCCCGCGTCGTGGGAAGAACCCTCCTCGGCACCCCTGCCTACATGAGTCCCGAACGCATCCGGCACGACCCCCTCGACGCCCGCACGGAAGTCTACTCCCTGGGCATGACCGCCTACGAGCTGCTCGCCGGCCGGCTGCCGTTCCCCGACCACCTGACACCGGCCGAAATCCTCGCCACCACGCCCGACGAGCTCACCGGCATCCCCGAGAAGCTCAGGGCTGTGCTGAGCCGTGCCATCGCCCGCACTCCGGCCAGCCGCTGGCCGACCATCGAGAGATTCATCGCCGCCTTCGCCGCCGCGGTTTCCCGCCCGCGGAACGACTGAGCTCACGGCAGGCTGCGGCCTGCGGATCATGACGTCCGCCCGAAGCCCGCCCGCCGCGTGGCTTCCCGTCGGAGTCCCGAGGGTCGGCGACAGCCCGTTGAGGGATCCCCCCGCCTCGCCGCCCCCTCGCCGGGCCGCTTTGCCGAGCAAGTTTCCATGCCCGCCTTGACTCGGCTGGAAACGGGCCTATCTTGGGGATTAGGTAAATACGGGAGGCGTGCAGCAGCCATGCGGCGTTTTGTGTCAGCTTACATCATCGTGTTTTTGGCCGCGGTATCCCTGAGCCATGGCAGCCAGCACGGGGACGTGACTGGCGACGGCACGGTTGACGGCCGCGACGCCCTGCGGATCATCCAGGTCATCGAGGGGCGCGTGGCGCAGCCCCCGCCGGGGGATGCTTTCTGGAGCCAGGCCGACGTGCATCCGCTGCCGACCAGTCCCGGCGGCGCCCCGGGCGACGGCGCGGTCACCCGCGAGGACGCGCTGACGATCCTGCGGCTCGCGATGGGGCTGATCTCCTCCGGCGAGTTTGACGGCCGCTACGGGCAGCCGGTGATTTTCGGCTACGATCCGCCGCACGGGGCGCCGGGCACCCGGTTCACGGTCAGCGGCGAGAACTTCGTGGCGGGCGCGCCCAATGAGAATCTGGTGTGGGTCGGCGAGGTCGAGGCCGTCGTCGAATCGAGCACCGCGACCGAGCTGGTCGTCATCGTGCCGGCGGGCGCGGTGACCGCCCCGCTCCGCCTGATCACGTCTGGGGGGTGGACGGCCACGGACAGCGACTTCATCGTCACCGCCCCGTTCGCCGCCGAGTTCCGCCCACCCGCCGAGGAGACGCGCAGCTTCACCTTCGCGACCCGTTTTGGGGAGGCGTCCGTCGCCCGCGACGGGCAGGTGGTCTTCGAGGTGGATCCCAGCAACTGGACGCTGCTCACGGCCCTGCCGCACGACGGCAGCCAGGCGGTCTACATGCGGCTGCAACTGGCCGGCGGGCAGACGCGGAGTGTGCGTGCCGAGGCGGAGACCCTCGACGGGCTGTCGACGGCGCGCGCCCTGGTCTTCCTGTCGCCGTTCCTGCTGAACTGGGATGCCAACGAGGCGGACGTGCTGTGGGATCTGATCACGACCGACGCGAAGGTCACGGCGTTCGGGACGGTGGCCGAAGCGGTCCTGCCGCTGGGCGGCGACCCGTTCGACAACGCCTCCTTTGCGTCCGCCTTCCGCGAGGCCATCGCCTCCGTGGCGTCCCGCCTGCCGGCGGGCGACAAGCCGGGGGACGCGCCGCGGGTCGAGGGCGGCGCGCGGGCGGGCGTGTCTTCAATCTACAGCCGCGACGTCCGCACGCTCTACATTGACCGGCTTTTCCAGGAATCCGGCGACGGCGGGGCGGGAACCACTGTGCTGGAGGTCGACACCGTCCAGACCAACCCGGTGGACTGGGTCGTGGTCGTCGCCGAGCTCGACCACAAGGAGCTGTTCAACCTCTTCCCCAAGGGGACGGTGAGCCTGCGCGACGCCGATCCGCTGGCCGGCTACTGGCGCGAGCACAACGGTTTTGAAGCCACGGAGGTCCGTCTCGGCAAAGCGATCACACGCCGCTTTTCCATCCTCTCAACCTTGGTCTCCGATCTGGTTGACGGCGCCGGCCTGACGGGGTCGGGCGTCGAACCCACCATCAAGCTGCCCGACCGCGAAGGCGTCTACATCGTGCGCTGTTTCGCCCCGATCATCGACAGCGGCGTCGACAACGGCGAGCTGGCCTTCATCGAGAACTCGACGGGCAACACCCCGGGCTACACCGACCACCGGGATGCCTTCAACTTCAACATCACCATGCTGATCATTGACAGCTTCGACGCCGCGGTCGGGCTCTACAACATCGCCTCGCCAAGCTGGCGGCGCGAGATTGTGCGGGCCACCACCGGGGCCGTCACCCGCTCGTGCACACGCGAGTTTCCCAGCGGCCTTCACGAGAACATGGAACGCTCCGAGCGCTTCACGCGTTTCCTGAATATCTTCGCGGACGGCGCCGATGCCGCGGTCAAGCAGGGGGTGACCGAGGCGGTCAGCGCCGGCAAGGGCTACCTCGAAGGCCTGATGAAGCAGGCCGGCGGCGCCCTGGCCTCGGCCGCCAAGACGGCCTCGGGCCTGCTCACTGTGCTCGACGCCATCTCCTATCTCGGACCGATCGGCGAACGCCTCGGCGGCATGGCCGGCGTCGGCCTGGTCGAACAGTTCGGCCTCGAGCTGTCGCCCATGGAGACCGCGTTCGTCACCGTCGGCGAGCCCTTCGACTGGACTTTCGAGCGCTTCGAGCCGTCCACCGCCGGCCCCGGCGAGACGGTGACCATCATCGGCAGCAAGTTCGACTATCGCAACAAAGACAACAACGAGATCTTCTTCAACGAAATCCCGCAGCTCGGCGGGATTCGCGCCGAGACCGTCTCCGTCAGCGAGGACGGCACCCG
>MVZH01000242.1 GCA_002068325.1 Lentisphaerae bacterium ADurb.BinA184
GAACATGATGCTCAGGATATCGTGACCTTCGGCTGCCATCTGCGTTCCGCGATGGTGGCGCGCAGCCGGGTTTCGACCGGCCGGTCGAGGGGGTTCCAAAGATGCACGGTGACCTGTTTTGCGAGGTCCGCATCGTAGAGCGGGGCCCGCGGCACCAGGGCGAGCACGCGGTCATCCTCGGCCGCAATCAGCCCACCGCCCAGGTAGAGGCTGAGCAGGATCGGTTCGACTCCCTGGTAGCCGGCCAGCATGGTCTGATCCCAGGGTTCCTCGTAGGCGAGGTAGGGCAGCGCAAGGTAGAAGGCCCTCTCGCTGGCCACCGCATCAATCGGCCGGTAGGTCACGCCGAAGTCGGGAGTGTAGAGCCGCTTCGAGGTGCGCGCCTTCGGGAACTGGCACAGCCCGGTGTGGGCAAACAGCCACAGCAGGTCGTAGAAGCCGTCGCGCGGCCGGCCGGCCTCGATGATGTAGGCGAGCTGCTGCAGCGCGTGCCCGGTCTCCCACGGCGGCAGATTGCAGTACTGGTCGCGGCCGCCATTGGCGCCGACCGCCCAGCCGCGGATGTCAAGGTCGGGCGACTGCGAGACGTTGGCAGTGGCGTAGTACAGCCCCATCATCAGGTTGGCGAAGCGCTCGGCCAGGTCGAGGTAGCGGCTGTCGCCGAACCGCTTCCAGGCCAACACGTTGGCGGACAGCGCAATCCCGTGGCCGAACGGCCGGCCCTGATTCGCCCCGACCAGGTCGCCCTCCGCCGCGCAGTTGAAGGACTCGAAGCGCTTATCGAGCCGTTCCTCGACACGGGCGAGAAGTTCCTTGGCGACGCGCGTGTGATGCCGGCGGTCGAACAACTCCGCCGCCAGCAGGTTGGCGAAGGCGTCCCAGGCCAGGATGCCGCCGTCGCCGCGCCGGCCGCCGGCCGGTGGGTCGAGGTGGAACTGGCCGCGCCGCACCACGAAGTCCTCAACCTTCTCGGCGACCGCGCGGCTGACTCCCATCAGGCGGGCCTTGCGCATGGCGGCGACGTGGAAGGGGGTCGGGCCGATGGTCCAGATGTGCTCCGGGTTGTTGCGGTCGCGTGCGAACAACGCCTCGAGTCGTTCGGTCGCCGCCACCATGCCGGAGTCGGCCCAAACGTGGCCGAGGAAGGCGGTGGGGCCGATCCACTGGCCTGCGAACTCCGCAACCCCGCCGTCCCACTTCGGGCGCGTGTGGGGGGCGTAGACGACCGGCCCCTTCTCGGGGTTGAAGAAGCCCGGGCAGCCCTCGGGCTTGCGCAGCTGGTCGGTCAGCCACTGCGCCGCCTCGACCCAGCTGGCGCCGCGCGAGCGGGCCACCTCCCACGCCGGCACCCGCCCGTCGGCGGGGAAATGCAGGCGGGCCGAGCGCTCCCAGGCTGCGGCCAGCCAAGTGTCCCAGCGCCCGCCGGGAAGCTCGCCGGCGAAGTCAACGGTGACCTGCTGGCGGAGTCCGGCACCGACCTCGACGAGCAGGTTCGGATCCTTGTGCAGGGAGGTGTTCCAGTTGGCGGCGCCGATCAGGAACTTGCGGCCGCGCCGCCCGGGGGCGACGCTCAGGCGGCGGTCGGGGAACGGGATCTCGTCGGGGGCCTCGCCAAGGTTGCGCGTGGGCTGCGCGAACATGTCGCGGATCGAGCAGACGTGCCAATTGCCCAGCAGCGTCGTGCAGCGCGCGTTGCCGCCGTCGGGATCGGCGACACGGCTGCACATCACCGGCGCGCTGCTCATGTAGGTGAGATGGGCGCGGCCGGGGCGGCCGTAGTACCAGAAGGGATGCACGTAGCCGGCCCCGGTCACCTCCTGGCTGCCCTCGCTGCGGTAGACCGGCTGCTGGGACATCAGCGTGGTCTGATGCTCGTCGCCGGCGTACTCGTACGGCGTCTCGAAGCAGGTCAGCGCTTCCAGCACCTCGATCGGCTCGCAGGTCGGGGTCAAGACCGTGTCCACGGTGAACCCGCCGCCGCCGTCGGCCGGCAGCGAGACGCGCACCGACCACTCGACGGGAACGCCGGCGAAATCAACCGTCCCGGCAAAGGACAGCGCCGCCGCGCGGCGCTCGGTGAGCCGGCCGACGGTGACGCGCACGGCGCCGACATTGAGGAACTCATGATCCTTGAAGCGCAGCATCGGCCGCCGCCCCAGCCGGAACCACTCGGGACGGTAGCCCCCCGCCACGGGCGCGAAACAGACCGAGGCGGAGGCGTTGCGGAGGACGAGGGTGGGCTCTTTTTTCACAAGCAGTCTCCGGTGGCGGACGGTCGGTGTCAGCAGGCAGGAGGACAGCTCCGGGAATCATTCAGAAGACTCGGCGGCGTTCTGCGGCGCCGGCCCGGCGTCCGCGGGCGGGGCGGGTTTGTGGCCGTTGACCAGCCGGATCACGGCGCGGGTGAGGCGGTCGCCGGCGTTGTGCGCCAGGCAGGTGCCGTCGTAGAACGTGGTCTCGTAGCCGCCGCGGGCGAAGGCCTCCCGGGTCGGCAGATACCCGACCATGCCGTTCGCGCAACTGACCACCAGGGTGCGCCGCGGCCAGGTCCTCTCCTTGATGTCCAGACCATACTCGACAAAATACTCGGCCGGAACCGCGGCCAACGCCACATCCCCGAGAAAGAACGCCTGCAGCTCGGCGTGCTGACGGCCCTCGCGCCGGATTTTCGCGACGAGATTCGTGATCAAGCTGTCATAGACCTCGTTGGTGTTGAAGCGCTGGGCGCCGGGCACGGCGCCGCGGATCTCCGCGTCGCTCAAGTCCCTGAACTCCAGTGAGATGTGGCGGGTGCGACGGGCAAGCGGGAGATCCTCGACGTAGGCGATGCCGGCCGTGCAGGCCTGGACATCCCCGGCCAGCAGGCGGGCAATCTCGGCCGGGGGCAGGCCCTGGCCGCCGCGGGCGGGGTCGGCGTCATGCACGTTTCCGCAGGCGCCGTTGAGGAAGAGCGCCTCCGGCCAGCCTCCGGCCTGCAACTCGGCGCACAGGGCGGCCGGATAGCCGCCGGAGAAATCGTTGCCGCCGCCGTGATGGGTGGGATGGCAGGCGAAGTTGACGAGGCAGCCCAGCGGGGCATGGTCCGACGCGCGGCGCAGGGCGATGACGCCGACCTCGGGGTCGATGGGCCCCTCGTAGCACAGCGAGGTGAGGTCGCGGAACCCGCCGTGTGTCTTGGTGGTTCCGTCGCGCATGCGCACGCGTCGGTTGTGGGCGACGCGCCATTCGAAGCAATGGCCAAAGCCGATCTCCGCCGGCACGCAGCCCTGCAACGCCTGCCCGAAAGCCGTTACCACCTTGCCGAGCATCTCCGCCACATAGGCCTCGGCCACCGCCACTTTGCCCAGCGACGTGACGGCCGGCCCGGCGTGATTGTGCGTCGCCACCACCATGATCGCGTCGCCGGGGAATCCCCAGGCCGCCTCGATGCGCCCGCGCAACTCCTGCACCAGGCGCCACCGCACCGACAGCGTGTCCAGCGCCACCACCGCCAGGCGGGTGCGGGCCCGCCCCAGGATCGCCACCCGGGCAAAGAGCGGATCGAGGACACGTTTGCCCTCGAGGTCGATGATCCACCCGATCTTGTGGACGCCGACGGGCGGCGTGATGTCCACATGCGCAAATCCGGCCTGCAAAGCCATGCTGGGGCTCTCCGGGGGCGACCGGTGATGGACAAGGCGGCGGGAACAGCGCGAAAGGTAAGGCGCGGGCGGGAAGATGCAAGAGGGGGGCCGGGCCACCGCCGCTTGACGCCGTGCGTGTTGGCGGTATGGTGGGCCGATCATGGACCGCGTCCTGGCGAACGGTTCGAGCGATCGGGGTGCAACCGTGCAGCCACACCACCCGCAACGGGTTTTCCACATCGAGATCCTGTCGCCGCGGCAGAATGCCCCCGACCTCGACGCCGGGCTGGCGGCGCTGGCCGACAAGTACCGCCAGATCGTGGACGCCGGGCACGTGGCCTGCTTCACCGACAACCCCCTCGGCAACCTCGCCTTCCAAGGCACCGAGCTCATCCAGGAACTCGGCCTGCCGGTGCGCCCCGGCCAAGTCTCGATACACCTCAACACGTTCCACACACGGCGCGACCTCGACGCCATCCTCGATGCCGCCACCAACTTGAAGATAGACGATATCCTGGTCATCAGCGGCGACGGCAGCGAACGCCTGCCCAAACTGCGCGGACGCGATCTGGGCATCGAGGCCGAGACGGTGACCTCGGTGGAGCTGGTCGCGCATCTTCAGCGCACCTGCCCCGGCCGCTTCCGCATCGGAGTCGCCTTCAACCCCTACGAACCGCGCGAACACGAGATGGAGAAACTGCGGCGGAAGCTGGACGCCGGCGCCGGCGCCGTCACCACCCAGCCCATCATCGGTCAGGACCCATCCATCGCCGACCTGCGGGCCCTCGGCGCCACCGTCATCGTCGAGGCCTGGATGTCGAAGAAGCTCCACCTGCTCAGCGACTGCGTCGGCTATGCCCTGCCCGCCGACGAGACGTATGATCCGCTGGAGAACCTGCGCACGCTGCTGCGCACGTACGACGGCTGCGGATTCTACCTGGCCATGCTCGGGATGAAGACCCAGTTCCCCCTCCTGCGCGACATCTGGAGCTGAACGCGATGAGGATCGTGGTCTGCGTCAAGCAGGTTCCCGCCGTCAGCCAGGTCTCAATCGATCCCGAGACCAAGCGGCTCAAGCGCGAGGGCGTGCAGGCGGCCCTCAACCCCTTCGATCTCTATGCGATCGAGCAGGCGGTACAGCTGAAAGAGAACCTCGGCGGCGAGGCGATTGCCCTGTCCATGGGGCCGCGGCAGGCCGAGATGAGCGTGCGCGAAGCCATGGCCATGGGCTGCGACCGCGGCGTGCTGCTGTGCGACCGCGCCTTCGCCGGCTCCGACACCTGGGCCACCTCGTACGCGCTCGCCGCCGCCGTCCGACGGCTCGGCCACGTGGACCTGATCCTGTGCGGCAAACAGGCGGTGGACGGCGACACCGCCCAAGTCGGCCCCGGGCTGGCCGCCCAGCTCGAATGGCCGCAGGTGACCTATGTCTCGATGCTGATGCGGGCCGACGGCGACAGGCTGGTCGTCAACCGCATGCACGAGGAGGGCTACGACGAGGTCGAGGTGGATCTGCCGGCGGTGCTGACGGTGGTCAAGGACCTGAACATCCCGCGCGTGCCGACCCTGCGCAGCGTCCTGGCCGCGCGCCGGCAGCCGGTCGAAGTCTGGACCGCCGCCGAAATCGGCGCCGACCCTGCCTGCCTCGGACTCGACGGGTCGCCAACCCGGGTGGTCAGGACCGGCCCGCCGCCGCCGCGACAGGCGGAAACCGTCCGCCTCGACGGCCCGGCCGACGAGGCCGCCCGCCGCCTCGTCCATGACTTGCGCATGAAATCGCTGCTGTGAGGAGCGCGCACGTGCATACCCCGACCGAACCCGACCGGGCGCTCCACCGCCACGTCTGGGTCGTCGCCGAACAACGCCACGGCGAGATCCGGCCGGTCACATTCGAGCTGCTCGGCGCCGCCCGCCGCCTCGCCGACGTACGTGGCTGCGAAGTCTGGTGCGTGCTGCTCGGCGAGGGGGTGGCCCGCCACGCCGACGCCTGTTTCGCCCGCCAGGCCGACGTGGTGCTGGCGGTTGATGACGCCCGGCTGCGGGAGTTCGCCGACGACCGCTACGCCCGCGTGCTCAGCGGCCTGGTCGTCCGGCACCGCCCTGAGATCGTGCTGTGCGGCGCCACCGCCATGGGCCGCGCCCTGATCCCCCGCGTCGCCGTGTCCGTCCACACCGGCTTGACCGCCGACTGCACCGGCCTGGAAATCGAACCGTCCAGCGGCCTCCTCCTACAAACGCGGCCGGCCTTCGGCGGCAACCTCATGGCCACCATCAAGTCCGCCGACCACCGGCCCCAGATGGCGACCGTGCGGCCGCGCGTCATGCCGGAACCCCCGCCCGACCCGGCGCGCCGCGGACGCCTCATCATCGAGCCATTCACCGACGGCGAGGGGCCGCCGCGCATGCGCGTGGTAAGGACGGTCTGGGCCGCCGGAGAGCTGGTCTCGCTGGCCGATGCACGCTTCATCATCGCCGGCGGGCGGGGGGTGCGCGGGCGCAAGGGCTTCGACCTGCTCAAGCAGTTTGCC
>MVZH01000243.1 GCA_002068325.1 Lentisphaerae bacterium ADurb.BinA184
CGCAACGGGACACCCCGCCATACCATGGGGAAGGCCAGCCGCCGCCAGCCCGCGGGCAACCGCGGCGAGAGGGTCAGGGCCTCACCCTGCAAGGCGTTCCTCACCCCGGCAAACCCATGCACCGCCACCTGCCAGTTGGCGGCGCAACCCGCGATGTGAATCCCCTGCGCGGCGCCGCCCTGCGCGGTGTCGAGGTCAAGGCTGGCCGACTTCAGGAAGAAGTCCCACGCCTCCCGATCCAGTCCCAGGCGCAACGCCCCCAAGGCATGAATGCCGGCCGACAGCGACGAGTCATGGGTGGTGACCGGGACGTAGTAATCCCACGCCGCCCGCACCTCGGCATCGGTGAACTCGTCCGGGAACAACACCATCAGCAACAGCACGTCGGCCTGCTTGAGATTCTTGCTGCGGTAGAGCCGTTCCTGGGAGACGCGTGCGGCGTAGCACCCCTGGCGGTCCGCCCAGAACTGCTCGAAGCGCGGCTCGGCCAACTGCTCGAAGCCCTCGCACTGCAGGATCCGTTCCGGGTTGGCGGCACTGCGCGGGATCGGCAGCGCGGCGGCCGTCTTTGCGAACTCCGCAATCTCCTCGCGGCTGGCGCCGCCCCGCTCGCCCATCCGGGCCGCCAGCTCCAGGTTGAAGGCCGCCAGGCGGTTGGTGTAGGCATTGTTGTGGGTGATCGGCGCGTATTCGTCCGGCCCCATCACCCCGAGGATCGAGGCATGCCGGTCGCCCGGGCGCCAGTCCACGCGGTCGAGCCAGTAGCGGGCGGTCTCCACCACGACGCCGGCGAAGGAGGCGGGCGCGCGGTCAATGCCCCCGGTGGCGGCCAGGTAGTGTGCCAGGCCATACACCACGTCGGCGGTCACATGGATTTCATGCTCGGCATACTGGAAATTGCTGCAACACTCCTGCCCGTCGGCGTCGGATTCCCATGGGTAGCGCGCCCCGCGATACCCCGACCTCCGGGCCAAGGCCTGCGCCGCCGGCAAGTTGCGAACCCGGAACTCGACAAGCGTCTTCGCCTTGGCGGGATCCGTGTAGAGGTAGAACGGCAAGAGGTAGGTCTCGGTGTCCCAGAAGAAATGTCCCTTGTAGGCCTCGCCGGCGTACCCCTTGGCATCAATGGCCACGCGCGCGTCGTCCGGCACATGCGCCCGCAACAAGTGGTAGATCGAGGAGCGCAAGATCAACTGCGCCGCGGCATCGCCGTCAACCTCGACATCGCTCCGCCGCCAGGCCTCCGCCCAGTGCCCGGCGTGTTCGGCATGCAGCTCGTCCCAGCTCCTGCCCATGGCCGGTTCCAGGATCCCGGCCGGGGCGACCGGCTCCGGGTCTCGGTCGGTGGCGACCACCGTGCGTTTCTCGACGGTCAGCGGCCGGTCGGGGGCGACGTGGAAGGTCGCCTCGCACCAGCCATGCCGGGCGTCCTCGACATATCTCCAGTCGGCCGTCCCGGATGCCGTCACGCGGGTTTCCATGCGGACGGTTCCGCCCCCGTCGGTGCGAACCTCGCACCTGACGCCCGCGGCGGTCGGGCCCGGCGCCAGGGCAATCGCCGTGAAATGGTCGAACCCATTGGTCGTCACGTTCGCATCAATGCCGGCCCGGACGGTCACCGCCACCGGCACATCGCTTTCCAGATGCAGCCGCTGGGCTGAGAGGTGCATGCGGACGCCGCTGACAAACCGCTCATGCCGCAGGCGCAGGACGGCCCCGGCCCGGGTGTGCCAAGTCAGCTCGCGGGTGAGCGTCGCGCTCTTCATGTCCAGCACCCGCCTGAAGCCGCTGACCCGGCTGCGCGTCACGTCGAGGCGCTCGCCGGCGACCAACGGCACCAGTTCGAGGAACCAGGGCAGGTTGATGGTTTCGCGCAGCAGCAGGGGATGATGCCCGAAGACCCCCGGAACAAAGGTGCCCCAGCGGCCGGCGAGCGGCTTGAACTTCTCGGCGGTCACATTGGCCGGCTTGCGGAGTTCGCGGCTGTCCTGGGGGCAGTCGGCAAAGTGCTCCTCCAGCGAGGCGCGGGTGTGCAGATAGCCGCTGCCCAAGGTGAACAAGCCCTCGTAGGCCTGCGCGGCCTGAAGGTCGAAGCCGACCTGCTCAATCTGCCACGCTGGATTGACGGGATTCATGGAAGGCCTGCGTCTTGTCTATTCTGCCTGAACGTGCACGCGAACCGGCACGTCCACGTAATACAACCCGGCCAGCGGTTCGCCGTCCGCCCCTGCCGAGCATACCCCCAGGTTGCCGGCTTGCGTCACGATGCGGACGGTCGCCGTGTAGTCTCCAGGCTCCGGCGCGCCGAGGAACTCGACCGCGAACGTCTCCCTCTCCGGTTGCGCCCCGCCGAGCAGGCCTGGCTGGCCGTCGGCGCCGACAAGCAGGAGGCCGCCGTCGGGCGCGGGATGCTCGCCCTTGAGCCGGAACCGCTCGGCATCCTTGCCGGTGAGGATCACGCCGGTGCCGTCGTTCTCCTGCAGATCCGGGCGCTTCTCGTTGGGTGCCGTGATGCGGGCCGCGCCGTAGAGCACCGTCGGGAACGTCCTGCCGCCCGCCGTGGCCGCCTCCGCCTGGCCATTGGTGATCCCGCGGGTTACGGAGGTAGCGGCGGCGCCCTTCACCACCTGGCCCAGGTCAATCGGGGCCGTGCTGTCAACCGCCACGGTGGGCCGGATGAAGCGGATGGGGTCGAGCCGGGTCAGCCGCACGTTCTTCGCCCCCGGCGTGTAGCAACGCAGGGCGAGATGGCGCACGCCGACGACGTCCGGCGCCGGCTTCCGCACGCCGGCGAAGGCGACCGCCTGGGGGCCGTCGCCCTCGATCTTCACCTGCCCGGTCTCCTCGAACAGGCCCATGCTCCGCGTGCTGGGCTGCGTGAGGAAGAAGATCAGGGCGGCCGGCTGGCCGTCGGTCCGCTGCGCCGTGAGGCCGGCTTGATAGACCGTGCCGGGGCGGGGGTTGCGCGGGCCGCCGATGTCGGCGTTCCAGCGCTGGTCGCAGGCCTGAAGGACGACGTAGAGTTCACCGGGATCGGCGGGCGGGGCGGCGGACACCGGCAACAGGTAGTCGTCGGTCGGCTCGAACGGCGCATACACCCCCTCGCGCCAGACAAACGCCAGCTCGCCCCAGAAGTCGCCGCGCAACTCGTAGCGGTAGTGCCCGTCGGCCTGCCCGGTCGGCGTCAGTGCCGGCGCCGTCCCGTGTGCCGCCGCCACCCGCACGAGCGGCCTGTCTGTGACCAGGCCGACCGTCCCGCCGATCGGGAGGGGCGGCCTCCCGGCGGTGCCCTCGACCTCTCCCTGAATGGCCGGCTTCCCCTGGCTGCGGTCGCGCGGGCCAAGCTCGACCACCGCCAGGTCCGGCTCGACCGTGGCCCGGATGATCGCCAGCTCCTCCGGCAGTGCGTTCAGACGCAGGTGCGCGGCACTGCCGTCGGGCTCAGGGAACAGCACGTAGCCACGGGCCTCGTTGTCCAGCCCGATGGAATCGCCGCTGTCGGCCACGCCGATCCAGTCGTGGAGACGGCCGTCGGCGGCCTTGATCCGCGGGACTTTCCAGGCGCGGGCGGCGTGCAGCACCGGGGCGCCGCCGGGCGGGAACTCGACGAGCTTCGAGCCGTAGTCGGTCTCGACGTACTTGAAGGGTGTGCCGTCGGCGGCCGTGAGATAGCTCATCACGCCGTCCTCCCAGTCCGGCGGGAAATGCGGGCGCAGGCCGCGGCGCGCGTAGAGCTGGATCTTGGTGAACCAGTGCCGTTTCTCGGGGGAGTCGAGGCCGCTCTCGGGGCTGAGCTTCTGGAACGGCCATTCGGTGGTGGCGATGGTGCCGATGCGCTCGGCGATCTCCTCGCCGAGATGGTAGTAGCGCGCGCCGCCGTAGGTCCACGGGGCCACGCGCTGCGAGATCTGCAGCGAGGTGTCGCGGTAGAGGTAACTGAGGATCGGGTGGGTGCTGGCCGCCTTGGCCTTCTCCCAGCCTTGGGACCACACCAGGTCGAAGAACAGGCCGTAGTTGCCGCAGCCCCCCATGACGCCCAGCTCGGTCACGTGCTCCATGCCGATGAACTGGCCGGGCTTGAGGGCGCGCGCGGCCCGGAAGAACGCCAGGGCGCCCTCGTAGCTGCTCATGCCGTCCACCGCCCGTCCGCGGCCGTCGAGCAGGACGGCGTGCATGGTGTCCATGTACAGGCTCATGTCCAGGTTGTCGAAGACGTGCTTGTAGGTGCGCAGCATGTGCTCGCGGTACGGGGTGTAGGCGAGGGTGTTCCCGGTGTACTGCACCGGCACCTGGCTGACCGGGCAGGTCAGCGGCAGGGCGCTGAAGCCCTTGACGATCTCGCCCACCTCGGGGTCGATCACCTGCTGCCAGTTCCCCCAATGGTAATGCGGATTGGTGTAGCCGGAGACGCGGAACCCGGCCGCGGTCGCGCCGCGGACGGCGGCGGCGGTCTCCTCGGAGAAGTTGTTGTCCCAGTAGTAGGCGTCGTGGGTCTTGGCGTCGCGGGTGTTGCTGAGGGTGCGCCAGGCCTGCGGCATCCAGATGAGGATGCGCGGGCGCACCTCGGGCGGGAAGGCGGCGGCCATCGAATCGAAGTAGCTGCTGCCGATGCCGTTGGTGAAGATCACCAGCGAGATGTCGTGGCGCCACGGGGCGCGGCCCTCGGTCATCCCGCGGCGCCTGAGCGAGTCGGCGAACGGCGTCGCCGCCGCCGTCCAGCCGCCGTCATACGTATTGAGCCGCCAGACCACGGAGCCGGCCTGCCGGTTGTCGTCGTAGGGCGGCATTTCGTAGGTGACGTAGGCATTGCCCGGCCCCTCTTCGACCAGATACTTGCAGCGCGGCGCGTCGTCCTCGGCCCACACGGCGAAACTGGCCCTGGGGTCGGCGGCCGAGGCCTGCACCGTGACCGGCGCCTGCCACAACCCGCCCTGCAGCCCGAGCCGCTTGCCGTGCGTCACGTTGGCCCATTCGAGGATTCGGCCGGGCCGGCCCTTTTCGCTCTTGAGATCCTCGACGAGCCTCAGCCCCGAGCCGGCGAGGGAGTAGTTGATGGAGCGCGTCGCCAGGCCGGTGTAGCCGAACGCCGAGCCGACGACGGGCGTGTCCGGGCTGCGCCCGGCGACGTGGACCAGGAGGTCGCCGCTCTGCGCCTCGACGCGGACCGTCAGGGTCAGTTCCGCCTGCGGGAAGTGGCGCCGGGCCTTGCCGGGCGGATCGGCGACCAGCCCGGTGAACGTCACCGCGACGCCGTCACCATCCGCCTCCTTTACCGTCACCGCCGGCCGCAGGTCCCCCCCGGCCGCCGGGTAGATCCAGTAGGGTTCGGCCTTGGGGGCGTCCGAGACGTATAGCGCCGTGCGGCATCCGGCCGGCTGTTCCGGGTCGAGCGTTGCGTCAATCAGCGTCTGCCCGCGGAGCCGGTTGTGGAGATAGACCAGCGTGCCGGCCTCGAAGCGGGCCTCGCCGCGCGTTGTCTGCACCGCGACACTCCCCGTGGCCGGGTCGGCGGTCACCTTCGCCTGCGCCGCCGCCGCGCACACCAGGCAGAGCAACCCCCCGCCCCACAGCGGAAGGACGCGCCGCCAGTTTGCAGATCGCCGGCTGTTTTCCATTTCCTGCTCCGTGGTTGTGCACATGGTTGGTCAGCTGTTCCACCGGAAGACAGCGGTCATCAGGTCGCTGTCACCGCGGGCCATGGCGGCGTAGACGCGCGGGGCGTCCTCGGGTGTGGCTTCGAGTGTGACGAGGTCGCGGCACGGCAGGCGCCCGGTGCGGATCAGTTCCATGGTGTCTGCGATGTCGCCGTAGCAGGCGGAGCGCGGGAAGAGCATGCGGAGTTCGCGCATGAACGCCACCTGGTACGGCACGGCGATGCCTTCGGGGTAGCTGCCTTGGATCACGCACCAGACCGGCTCGGCATAGGCTCCGGTCGGTTTCCACGGCGGCACGTGCGCCTGCTTCAGGGCCCAGGCCAGGGCCTTGCCCGAGCCGGTCGAATCGACCACGATCTGGGCTCCGCCGTCAACCAGCGGCGCGTCCCCTTGCGGGCAGACGGCGCGAACCCCGGCCCGCGCGGCGAGTGCGACGCGCGCCGCCGACAGGTCGCAGGCGGTGACGTCGGCCCCCGCCACGGCGAAGAGGCGGG
>MVZH01000244.1 GCA_002068325.1 Lentisphaerae bacterium ADurb.BinA184
ATATTCAACTAGGGGAAATAAATATTCTTTGTTAATGTTTGCGTAGTAATCTAAAATTTCTATTGCAAGAGCTGGATTATCATAAAAAATAGTACAAAGTCTTCGCCATAGCTGTAGATGTCGATGTCGCCGTGGCGGCCGGGGTTGTCATACTGGTAGGCCTGGCCCCAGGGATCCACGGGGACCTTCGCCGGGTCGAGGTAGGGCCCGTCCCACTTGGTGCTGCCGGTGCTGGTGACCAGGTCGTCGAGCGAGCGCGGGTACTCGGAGAGGTCGAGGTAGTAGTCCTTGCAGGCGTTCTTCAGGAGGTTGATCTGCGTCTTGGCGGCCTCGCGCTTGGCCTTGGAGAGGTTCTTCATCAGGGCCGGGCCGACCATGCCGGCGATCATGCCGATGATGACGATGACGATCATCACCTCGATCAGGGTGAAGGCCTGACGGCGGTACGAGCGGCGCTGACGGGGCGTATCCATGGGAGGGTCTCCAGAGCCGGCGGCGGGGCGGACCGGGCCGCGCCGTACGCCGGCAGCTGCGCTACAGGGCACTCTGCATATTCATGATGGCCAGGAACATCAGCATCACCACCGAGCCGACCGCCAGGCCGAGGCAGATGATCACCACCGGCTCGAAGACGCTGAGGAGGCGCTTGATCTGGCGCTTCATCTCGGCCTCGTAGCGCTCGGCGACGCGCTCGAGCATGGTGTCGACCGCGCCGGTCTCCTCGCCGACCGCGACCATGCGCAGCATCACCGGCGGAATATACCGGCTCTGCGACAGGGCCTCCGAGAGCCGCTGGCCCTGGCGCAGCTCGCCCGAGAGGCCGACCAGCGACCGCGCCAGGGTCTGGTTCTGCACCACCCGGCTGGCGATGCCGACGGTGTCGAGGAGGTGCACCCCGGCGCGCATCAGGATCGCCATCGTCCGGGCGAACCGCGCCAGATTGCCGGCCAGGACCAGCCGGCCGGTCACCGGCAACGCCAGCAGCCAGCGGTCGACGGCGCCGCGGAAGGCGCTCTGCTCGCGCCGCAGGAAGAACACCGCCACCACCGCCAGAAGCAGCACGACCGGCAACAGCCACCAGAAGCCGCGCGCCAGGCCGGAGAGCGCGATGAGCAGACGCGTCGGCGTCGAGACCGTCCCACCCGACGCCTCCAGCACCCCGGCAAAGCGCGGCACGATCACCCCGAGGACCACCCCCAGCATCACCACGCCGGCCACGATGATGAAGAGCGGATACACCGAGGCCGACACCAGAAACGAGCGCAGCTCACGGCTCTCCACCAGGAAGAGCCGGAGCTGGGCCATCACCTGCGGCAGCGCCCCGGCCTCCTCGCCGGCCTCGACAATGCTGGCATAGAGCCGTGGGAAGAGCCGGCCGCGGTCGCGGATCAGCTCGGAAAAACGGCGGCCCTCGTGCAGGCCCCGCCGGAGGTCGTTGACGAGCTGCGTGCTGAAGCCCTCGTCACGGCTCTCGCCCAGAATCCCCAGAGCCCGCTCCAGCGGGATGTTCGCCTCGAGCAACGGCACCAGGCGGTCGGTGAAGTCCACCACGTCAAAACGCTGACGCCAGCCGACCTGCTGCGCCGCCGCCACGGCGCCCTCGCCGAGAAACGCCAGCGGCAGCAGACCGCGACGCTGCACCCGGCGCGTCGCGTCGGGCTGCGAGTCGCCCTCGATCAGCAGCTCGCGCACCGCCCCGGATGGGTCGCTGACCCTGAATCGATACAAGCCCATGCGCCGCCTAGTTCTCCGGTGCCGACCCGCCCGGCGGCTCGGCACCGGCGCCGTCGCCCGGGCGGTCCTTGCCGACCGACCCCGTCTCCATAACGAACAGCGGCCGCATCATGATGGGGATGTCGTCGACCACGAAGTTCAGCCAGTACATGTCCGGCTTCGTGAAGGTCACCCCGCTCAGACGAAACACCAGATCGACCACCTGCCGTGGATCGCGTATGGTCACCTCGCCCTTGGCTGCAAAAGCGACCGTGTGGCTGTCCTGATGCCGGCACACCACCTCGCAGGGGAAGTGCCCGCGCGCCCCGGTCAGCGACACAAACACGCACATCAGCGGATGCACGCAGGGAAAACGCCGCGCGTGGATGCGGTCGAAGAGGCCCACCAGGGTCTTCTTGCCGGTGTGCTTGTCCTCGATGATCGTGTCGCACATCACCAGCGACAGGCCGAGGGGTGTCTCAGTCTGCGACATGTGGCTCCATCCGTAGCTTCAGGCGGCAGAGCAACGCCGCATCACACAGGCATGGCCGCCCGCCCAAGCCCAATATGCGACCGGGCGAAGCCTTGTCAAGAGTGCGGCGTGTCGAGGGAGGGTCGAGGGAGGGGGAACGCCGAACGCCGAACGTCGAACGCCGAACGCCGAACGTCGAACGCCGAACCCTGGATCCCCCCCATGCCCATCAAGACCCCCGCCGCCTGGATCGCCAACCCCGACCTCGCCGACTTCGGCCGCAAGGAAATCGACATTGCCGAAAAGGAGATGCCCGGCCTGATGGCGGCCCGCCGGAAGTACGCCCGCCAGAAGCCGCTCAAGGGCGTGCGCATCGCCGGCTCGCTGCACATGACCGTGCAGACGGCGGTCCTGATCGAGACCCTGCGCGCCCTCGGCGCCGACGTGCGCTGGGCCTCGTGCAACATCTTCTCCACCCAGGATCACGCGGCGGCGGCGATCGCACGCAACGGCGTGCCGGTCTTCGCCTGGAAGGGCGAGACGCTCGAAGACTACTGGGAGTGCACGCTGCAGGCGCTGACCTGGCCCGACGGCACCGGGCCGGAGCAGCTGGTTGATGACGGCGGCGACGCCACACTGCTCATCCACTGGGGGGTCAAGGCGGAGAAGGATCCGTCCTTCCTCGATCAGAAGCCGTCGAGCCGGGAGATGGGCGTCGTCCTCGACACCCTGCGCCGGGTCCGGCGGCAGGATCCCAAGCGCTGGCACGCGGTGGCCGCGCGCGTCGCCGGAGTCTCCGAGGAGACCACGACCGGGGTGAACCGGCTGCACCGCATGGCCGGGAAGGGCGAGCTGCTCTTCCAGGCGGTCAACGTCAACGACTCGGTCACCAAGAGCAAGTTCGACAACATCTACGGCTGCCGGCACTCGCTGACCGACGGCATCAAGCGGGCCCTCGACGTCATGCTCTCCGGCAAAGTGGTGATGGTGTGCGGCTACGGCGACGTCGGCAAGGGCTCGGCCGAGGCGTTGCGCAGCGAACGCGCCCGCGTCCTGGTCTCGGAAATAGATCCCATCTGCGCGCTGCAGGCGTGCATGGCCGGCCACACCGTGACAACGGTCGAGGACGCCCTGCCCATCGCCGACCTCTTCGTCACCGCCACCGGCAACTGCGGCGTCATCACCGCCGACCACATGGCGCGCATGAAGGATCAGGCCATCGTCTGCAACATCGGGCACTTCGACAATGAGATTGACGTGGCCGGGCTGCTCGCCATGCCCGGCGTCCGGCGCGAGGAGATCAAGGGCGCCTTCTGCCCCGTGCACCGCTTCACCTTCCCCGACGGGCACGCGATCTACCTGCTGGCCGAGGGCCGCCTGGTCAACCTCGGCTGCGCCACCGGGCATCCGAGCTTCGTCATGAGCTGCTCCTTCACCAACCAAGTGCTGGCGCAGCTCGACATCCACCGCAACCCCAAGCGCGCGGTCGGCGTCTACCGCCTGTCCAAGGAGCTTGACGAGGAGGTGGCCGCCCTCCACCTGCCCAAGCTGGGTGCCAAGCTGACCCGGCTGTCAAAACAGCAGGCCGCCTACATCGGCGTCCCCGTCGAGGGCCCCTACAAGTCCGAACTCTACCGGTACTGACGGCACCGGCTTCCGCGCCCCCCCCCGGCCCGACGAATGCCTGGAAGAGGGGGCTGCGCTATGGGGGATCAGGCGGTTGCGGCGGGCGCCGGGCCGGCCCGCCCGCACTGGTCTGGATCATTCACAAGGAGGAAACGGGGACAGCGAAGGGTTTGCGTTGCGGGGGGTTACCATTCCACGTGCGGATGGATCGCGTGGAAACCGACGGCCCTGAGTGGTTCGTAGGCGACTGCGAACCCATGAGATAGACCTCCGTTGTCTCCGTTGCCTCTTTGTTCATGAACCGCTCAGACCATGAGAGGAACACCATGGCAACCCCCCGGCCGGCCCTGACTCCGGTCCCCTTCACGAACGTGCGGTTCACCGACGGCTTCTGGGCGCCGCGACAGGAGGTAAACCACCGGGTCACCCTGCCGCACCAGTACCGCGTGTGCAAGAAGACCGGCCGCCTCGATGCCCTCCGCCTCGACTGGAAGCCCGGACAGCCCAACCCGCCGCACATCTTCTGGGAGTCCGACGTCGCCAAGTGGCTCGAGGCGGCCGCCTGCTCGTACAGCCTCTTCCCCGACCCCGCCCTCAAACGCCGGATGGACGAGGTGGCCGCGCTCATCGCCGGGGCGCAACAGCCCGACGGCTACATCAACGCCCACTACACCTGCGTCGAACCCGACAAACGCTGGTCCAACCTGCGCGACTGCCACGAGCTGTACTGCGCCGGCCATCTCATCGAGGGCGCCGTGGCCCATTTCCAGTCGACCGGCGAGCGCACGGCGCTGGACGCGCTCTGCCGCTACGCCGACTACATTGACGCGACCTTCGGCCGCGCCCCAGGCAAGAAACGCGGCTACCCGGGGCACGAGGAGCTCGAACTGGCGCTGGTCAAGCTCTACCGCGCCACCGGCCACGACCGCTACCTGCGGCTGGCCCGCTATTTCGTTGACGAGCGCGGGCGCCGGCCACACTACTTCGACCGCGAGGCCAAGGCCCGCGGCGAAGCCCCCAAGGCCTACTGGGCCCGCACCTACGAGTACTGCCAGGCCCACAGACCGGTCCGCGAACAGAGCGAGGTCGTCGGCCACGCCGTCCGCGCCTTCTACCTGTACAGCGGCATGGCCGATGTGGCCGGGCTGACCGGTGACGCCGCCCTGCTCGCCGCCTGCCGCCGTCTCTGGGATGACGCCACCCGGCACAAGCTCTACCTCACCGGAGGGGTCGGACCCTCACGCCACAACGAAGGCTTCACCGCCCGCTACGACCTGCCCAACGAAACCGCCTACGCCGAAACCTGCGCCGCCATCGCCTTCGTCTTCTTCGCCCACCGCATGCTGCAACTCGAAGCCGACGGCCGCTACGCCGACGCCATGGAGCGCGCCCTCTACAACGGCGTCCTCAGCGGCGTCAGCCTCGACGGCACCCGCTTCTTCTACGAAAACCCCCTCACCTCGTCCGGCCGCCATCACCGCCAGGACTGGTTCAGCTGCGCCTGCTGCCCGCCCAACCTCGCCCGCCTGCTCGCCTCCCTCGGCCAGTACGCCTACTCGGCCGGCGGGGACGCACTGTACGTCCATCTCTATGCCGGCGGCGAAGCCTGCGCCGAGGTGGCGGGGACGACAGTCAGGCTGCACGTCGAGACCGACTACCCGTGGGAGGGGGCGGTGCGCGTCCGCGTCGAGCCGGCAGCGCCGGCCCGGTTCGACCTGCGGCTGCGCGTCCCGGGGTGGTGCCCGAGCGTCGCCCTGGCGGTCAATGGCCGCCCGGTCAAGGCATCGGCGGCGCGCGGCTACGTCGGGCTGCGCCGGCTGTGGTCGGCCGGCGACACGGTCGAGCTGGAGCTGGCCATGCCGGTCGAGCGGATGGCCGCGCACCCGGCGGTTCTCGCGAACATCGGCAAGGTCGCGCTCATGCGGGGTCCGCTGGTGTACTGTTTCGAGGAGTGCGACAATCCGGCGGTGCTGTCGCTGACGCTGCCGCGGCGGGCGCGGCTCTCGGCCCGCTTCGTGCCCGGCCTGCTGGGCGGGGTCAGCGTGATCGAGGGGCAGGGGCTGCAGGTCGCCTCGGAGGGCTGGCAGAACCAACTCTACCGGCCGGCGGCCGCCCTCGCCACCCGGCCGGCCCGCATCCGTGCCATCCCCTACTACGCCTGGGACAACCGCCAACCGGGCGCCATGACGGTCTGGCTGCCGGAGACAACATGACCCCGCCCAAGACGCCCGCCGCCCGCCGCGACCTGCGCGGAATCCGCAACGCCCTCGCCGGGCAACGCTTCGAGACCGCCCGCCGCCTGTGCGCGGCCGCCCTCGCGGCCCGCCCCCCCCCCC
>MVZH01000245.1 GCA_002068325.1 Lentisphaerae bacterium ADurb.BinA184
GCGCTCACCGTCAGGGTCGTGCTCGCCCCGTTGTCGGCAAAGAAGCGCCGGGCGGCAGTCGTCACGGCGACGGAGACCGCCCCGCCCGTCACCGTCAGCGGCACCACCGCCGGGTCGGCGACGCCGCTGTCCGCGTGCGCCGTGCCGTCCACCAGGCCGGCGTGCGAAGACACCGCGCCGGCCGCCTCCGCCCCCACCCCGGCGGCGGTGTGCGGACTGCCCGTGCCGGTGATATGCGCCTGGATCGCGGCATCCGCCGGCTCGTAAGTCCCCGCGTGCGCGTGGTTCCCCGCCGCCGCCTGCGTTGCGCTGGTGCCGACGGTGTGATGGAGGCTGGACGTCGCGGAGTCCGTGTCCGCGCTTTCGTGCGTGTTGGCCTGGGCGAGCTTCACCCCCTCGGTCGTTCCGGCGTGCGTGTGGGCCAGGTGCGCGACCGTGCCGGCCCCGACGCCGTGGACGCCTGTGGTCAGCGCCGCATGGGTCGTGATGTCCGCCGCGGTTGCCAGGGTCGAAGCCCCGGCTCCATGCACTCCGGTAGTCAACGCGGCATGGACGGCGATGGCCGTCTCAAGCTCAAGGCTCGTCGCGTAGTCCACCTCGGCGTCCGTGGGGTCGGGCTGGCCGTCGTAGGGCGCGTAGATGAGCGGGGTCGAGTCAAACGCCCACAGTGTAGCCGACGCCCCGGACTGCCAGACCACAAACTCGACCTCCAACTGCGGCGGGTTGCCGGCATCGGAGAAGGCGTCCAGGGCTTCGGTGGTGTTGCATGACAGGCTTCCGGTGAGCGAGCCGCCGGACAGGGTGACGCTGGCGCCCGTGGCGACGATGCGGTTGTTGTAGAGCAACAGGACGAGGAATGTCCCCGCCGGGAAGTCGCTGCCGTCGGAGAGGGTGACGGTCACCGTCCAGATTTCGCGCAGGCCGAAGGCGCGGCTGACACGGCAGGCGCGCGTCGCCGGATTGACGTAGACGGTAGTGGTTTTGCTGTAGTCGCCCACGGGCTATTCGCTCCACGGCTTGCGCAGGATGGTTGTCCCCGCCGTGGCCCAGGTCGTCGGGCTGGCCTCCGTCATGTCCACCAGCGAGAGGGTTCCCGCGGCGCTGTAGGGGTTGCCGGCGGCTGCCCACACCTCGGCGGCGTCATCCCCGGTCAGGTCGAGCGTGCCGGCAAAGTCCACCAGCGCAACGGTGTCCAGCAGGATGGGGCCGAAGCGCAGGGACACAACCAGGTCTCCGCTGGGGATGTCCTCGTCCCCCGCCGCCTCGACGGTCACGGGGCATGACTCGCCAATGACGGGGTAGGCGTCCGGCGTCAGGCTGCGGCGCTGAATATCTACCAGCAGGGTCATACAGGGGGTGCGGGCGTCAACCGGAGAAACCCCACCCTCCCCTGCGGCTGGCGTCAGCGCGCCAGTTCGGCTTCGGTCAACCGGCGCCCGCCGGTCGCCGACGCCGCGGCGTTGTAGGCCGCGAGGGCTTCGTCCAGTTCCGCCCTGGCCGCCGTGCGCTGCGAGTAGCCCGCCGCGCGCCATGCCCTGTAGGCCTTGCGGGCCGACATGCGCAGGCGGTCTACCTTGGCCTTGCCGGGAGGCTTCTGCGGGGTGTACGGCGACCGCTTCCCAGGACGTGTCCTGTCCGGCTTCAGCGCCTCGGTGCGGTTCAGTATGGCATCGGCAACCTTCTTCGGCCCGCCGACCGGCAGCCCAGTCACTTGGCTGGAGCCGACAACCACATCGTACCAGTTGCGCGGCTGGACACGCAGGTCGGGGTCGAGCATCCGGCGGACAATGTTTGCCACCCCGCCGACAGCCTGCTCGACGGGCCGCTCGAAGATGAACGCCTCGCCCCTGCGGTGGTAGCCCCGCCACGCCCCCAGGGCGATGTCGCTGACGTACCGGGCCATCGGCATGGCGCTGTCCGCCAGGTCGCCTGCGGCGCGGAACCCCAGGTCGGCCAGGAGCTTGCGCTTCTCCTCCTCGTCGTCGGGGCCGCCCTTGGTCAGCCATGACGTGATGATCCCGATGGCCTGCTGTAGCAGGATGCCGCCGGCAATCAGGCCGGCAGTCGAGAACGACAGGCGGCGGATGGCCGCCGCCCGCTCCGGCGACCCCGGCTTGGACTGCCGCAGGGTGATGATGTCGGATACGACGAGCGCCCGGATGGCGAGGGTCTGCGACATGAACGGGAACATGCCGCCCAGGCCGCTCTCGCGCAGGGAAAGCATGAACTGGCTGTCGTCCAGCCGGTCGCTGCTGTTCTGCGTGGCCCGGTAGCCCCGCTCAAGGATCTCGGCGGCCTCGGCGTCGCTGTGGCCGGTCTTCTTCAGGCTGCGGAACGCCTGTATGGCATTGCGCATCTCGGCGTGCTTCATGTGCTGTAGGCTCTGTGTCTGCACCCACCGGAGGAACAGCCGCGCCCTCAGTTCGTGCTGTGGGTTCAGCCGTTCGCTCATCATGGGGATGAAGACGCGGGCCATGTCGCGGCTGAAACGGTCGGCCAGGTAGCCATTCTGCATGAGCTTTTCGATGACCGCCCTGTCCCCGGCGGACAGTTCCCCGAAGGCCATGCCGGGGGCGGTGGGCAACGGCGTCATCGCGCGTTGGAGGAAGTCTGCGGCGGCCTTGGGGTCAACGCGGTCAAGCCATGCCGCAAGCTGGATGGAGCCGCCGACGCGGTTGCTGATGTAGGGCGAGGGGTTCAGCGCCAGAAGCGACCTGCTGACGTTGGACGTGACCAGGTTCATCAGCCGTTGGCTGGCGTGTGCGCGGGGCTTCGACGCCAGCCCCGCGACGTGCTGCACGGTGTCGCGCACGCGGCGGACGAACTCCTTGCCCATGTACTCGTTCAGGGCGATGCGGGCCTGCCCGCCGTTGGCCTGCAACACCGTAATCATGGTGCGGATCGGCAGGGTCAGGTTGGCGAAGGCCGACATGCGCTCGACGTGGTTGTCGAACACCTCGAAGATGTTGCCGATGACCAGCGGCTTGCTGTGGGCGACGGTGAACTTGTTGAACGAGGAGCCTTCCAGCGTGCGCACCCACTGACCAGAGTCGCCCAGGGGGTTGTCGTCGGCCTCCATGAACGGGCGTTCCTGGCTGTCCACGGCCATCGGGGCATACCGGGATTCCGTTGCGCGGGACTGCCCGTAGAGGGACTGCGTGACGTGGTTCATGGCCGGGGCGAAGGCGGTCATAATGTCAACCATCTTGTGTGCAATGGCCCGCTCGTCCTCTGTCAAGTGGTCGCGCACCAGCCCTTCCATGAGTTCTGCGGTGGCCTCGGGGTCTGTGCCGATGACCAGGGAGCTCGTCCCCTCCATCGTGCGGGAATAGAACCCGTTTTCCATGAGCTTCAGTCGGGCCTCGGGGCGTTCCATCAGCGCGGCCAGCAGCATGATTTCGGCCTTCGACCAGACGTGCGGGGTGCCGCGCACGTCGGTGGTGATGTCCCTCTGCGACAGCCTCCACTTGGCAAACGTGATGTCCAGCGGGGCCGCGCCGCCGACCGCCATGCCGTCGATGGCGGCCTGAATCTGCGCCTCCGTCTTGCCCTTGGACAGCCGGCGTATCACAAACTCGTCCATCTCCCGCAGGGCGCGGTAGGCCATCGCCTTGGCATCCGTGGAGCCTCTCCGCAGAGCCTCGTAGAACAGGCGGAAGCCCAGCGTGTCCTCGCCGCCGAAGGCGACCAGGGCCATCTCTCGCAAGGTCAGGAAGCGGTCTACAAACTTCTCGCGCAGGAAGCCGCGGTCGTTGGGGGCACCCTTGGTCTGCGGCAACTTTTCTTTGTGGGCGGCCCCGATCTCCCCGGCCAGGGCCACGGCGGCGTTCTCTGCGGCCTCCCGCTTGGTCTGTTTCAACGCCTGCTTGTCCAGCCTGTCCCCGGCGCGGATGGCCTGGGCCTGCTCATAGATTTCCTGCAAGTCTGCGGGGGCAATCGCCTTCACGTTGATGAGGGGGTTGCCGTTGCGCCCGATGCGCCTGCGGTCGACGAAGGGGAGCAGACGCTCCAGCCAGGCGTCCATCTGCTCCCGGTAGGTGTCCCCGAGCGCCTTGAACGGGATGCTGGCGACGTTGCGCCTGGGGCGGAAGCGGTCGTACATGGCCTGTATGCGGCTGGCGTAGGTCGCCCGCATCCTGTCGTGGAACTCCCCGAGCAGGTAGTTCATCACGTCGTCCATGTTGTGCCGGGCCGACCGGATCACGTTGTCGGCGTTGGGGCCGAACATGTCGCGGGTCGCCCGCTCGATCTCGGCCCATGCCTTCTCGCGGGTCGGCATCTTGGCAACGACGCGGGCTAGGGACTGGACGTGCCGGGCGGAACTGGCCAGCCAGTCAAGCTCACGGAGTCCGCGGGCCTTGGCGGCGCGGGTGATGGCCTTGTCGATGCTGTACTCGGTGGCGGTGAGACGGCCCTTCTCGCGCTCCTCGGCGGCCCCGGCGACCTTGCCCTCCTTCATGCCCTTCTGATAGCCCCGCATCATGCCGGCCATCCGCCCGCGCTCCCACCCGGTCTGCAAGCCCTGTTCCCGGCGCGTGCCGCCCAGTGCGGTCTGTTCGGCGGTCTGCCGTTTGATCTCGTAGGCTTCGAGGTCGGCGGCCTTGTCGCGGATGCTGGCGATCAGCTTGTCGGCGGAGGGGGTGTCGATGGGGGCGCCCCGGCCCCGGCGGAACTGGAGCATGGAGTACAGGAAGTCGAGGTACGGGCGGACGACTTCGCCGTGCCGTGCGGCCATCTGCTCGACCCACTTCTTGCGGCGGCCCTGCGTGGCGGGGAGTTCGCGGTAGAGCTTGTCGGCCTCGCGGACAAAGGCGCGGTTGATGGTGAGGGGGCTGTAGCGCGGCGCCGGGGTGCCTCCATCCGCCGGCATGTACCGTATGTCCGGCTTCTCCGGGTTGAACCGTTCCGACAGGGGGATCACGCGGCCAGAGTCGTCGCGGGTCTGCCCATTGGCCAGCTTAGCCTGGTTGGACGAGAACACCACAACGTCTGTACCGTTGTCCTCGTTGCTCTTGAACCTCACCGCGTCATATCCGCGTGCCTTGGCGAACCTCAGCAGGCTTTCCTGCGCGTCCCATTTCCCCTTCTCGAACAACGTGCCGTCGTACACCGCCGCAGCCAGACTCTGCGCGTCATGGTCCGGGTGCCGATACGTATCCGCCCAGTCATAGACGAACGGGTCTCCGTCGTCCTCGGTCAAGTCGAGCAGGTTGTCAGCGCGCAGCCTGAACTCCCGCACGTCCCCGCCCCTGGCCGCGGCCTCGGCATAATCCGGGTTCTCCGTGAACCACACAAACCCGTCACGGTTGCCGCGGATGTCGAACACCCCCCGCGTCCTGTCCCCTCGCCACACCGGCCCGACGTTGTAGCCCGCGGCCTTGGCCGCCTCGTCCACCATGCGCTGCGCGGTCTCCGTGTCGCCCTTCTCCACGGCGGCGAGGTAGGCCGCGTCCTGCTCCGGCGTGACGGCGGCGGCGCCTTCCGCCACGCTGAACCGTATGTCCGGCTTCTCCGGGTTGAACCGTTCCGACAGGGGGATCAGCCGCCCGGAGTCGTCGTAGGTGAAGGGGTCAGCGGACTTGATCTGGGATGGGCGGAAAGCGGCATACGAGCGCTCTATGGCAACACCCTCGTACTTGTTGCCGTAAGAGATCCCGTCGAAGCCCTTGGACTCCAGAAATCTCTTGATGCCAGCATAAAATATCTTGTTGCGCGACGTCGTCGTGTGCCTTGCGTGCCAGTAGTTGGAAAGTTTGTCTTCAAGCGCATCTATCTCTTCTGTCGACGCAAGCTGTGGATAATCTCTGGTTTTCACAATGCGCCTTAGCTCGTCCAGGATGTTGTCTGGGTCCCAGTTCCCCAAGTCGGGGAGTGATAGCGGCGACTTTATGGCCGCGTACAAAGCCATAGTCTTGCCGCCACCGTTCCTGCCTACAAATCGCTCGTCTTGCGCTTGCTCTCGCGTCCCCAGGTGGAACCCGAAGTCTTTGGTGCGGTCAAATACGGTGAAGTCCTCCTCTGTCCCGTGCCACACCGGCCCGACGTTATAGCCCGCCTTCTTAGCGGCCTGGTCCACCATCCTCTGCGCCTCGGCCTCGGCCTGCTTGTCGCCGGCCTTGGCGCGGGCTTCCAGGGCGGCGTACTC
>MVZH01000246.1 GCA_002068325.1 Lentisphaerae bacterium ADurb.BinA184
GGCGCCCGTGGCGTGGGGGGGGATGTGTGTTCCCTGCGTTCTCTGCGGTCAACGGATTGCCGCAGCGGGAGGGGGCGGCCCGAACGATTCCCCACGACGGCCACAGTGGATCCGCACCCCATCGCCACAAAGAGAAAACGGAGGGGATCGAAGCGGAAGGACATGGCCTAGCCTTGGCAGTGCTCCCTCCCCGTTCTCTCCGTTGCCGTCTTGTTGAACCTGCAAGATCGTTGAAGATGGGCACCACCGGCGCTCCCAGGCGGCGGGCGGGCCTTCTCGCTTTCGTCGGGGCCGGGGGCTATACTACCGGCATGGACACGAAAGACTGGCTGCGGGAACTGGTGCGCATCATGGCGCGGCTGCGCGAACCCGGCGGCTGCCCCTGGGACCGCGAGCAGACGCACGCCACGCTCAAGGAGTACCTCTCCGAGGAGTCGGCGGAGCTGTTTGACGCGATTGACGACCACGACGACCCCGGCATGGTCGAGGAGCTGGGCGACCTGCTCCTGCAGATCGTCTTCCACTGCCAGATCGCCAGCGAGGAGGGCCGCTTCAGCCTTGACGACGCGGCCCGCGTCTGCTGCGAGAAGCTGATCCGCCGCCATCCGCACGTGTTCGGCGACAGCGAGGTCTCGACCGCCGAGGGCGTGTTGCGGCAGTGGGAGCGGATCAAGAAGGACGAGAAGAGCGCCAGCCGTCCCTCCGCGCTCAGCGGCGTGCCGCGCCACCTGCCCGCGTTGCACCGCGCCCAGAAGATGCAGCGGAAGGCGGCGCGGGTCGGCTTCGACTGGCCGGACGCCGACGGGGTGGTGGCGAAGATCGAGGAGGAGCTGGGCGAGGTCAAGGCGGCGTTGCGTTCGGGACGGCCGGAGGAGCTGGCCGGGGAGATCGGGGACCTGCTGTTTGCGGTGGTCAACCTGAGCCGTTTCGAGAATCACCAGGCCGAGGAGCTGCTGCACCGCACGGTGCGCAAGTTTGAACGGCGCTTCCGGCGGGTGGAGGCGTTGCTGGCCGAGCGCGGCCGCACTCCCGAGGAGAGCAGCCTCGAGGAGATGGACACGCTCTGGGACCAGGCCAAACGGGAAGAAGAGCCGGCATGAGTCTCCCCGCGCTCGCCGTGATGTCGCTGGCCGTTCTGGTGGGGCTGAGCGGTTGCGGGCCGAAGCCCGAGCCGCCGCGCGCCCCGCCGCCGAGTCCGTCCGTGCGCGCCACGGTGGATGAGGTCGTAGACGGCATGACCGGCATCGGCAGCCTGAAGACCGGCACCCGCGCCCAGAACCGCATCCAGGACATCAACGCCGAACGCCAGCGGCAGCTCGACGAGGCGGCGGAACTGGAGTAGCATGGCTGGCACGCCCGCCAACGGAGCCGGCGGCAACGGCGCCGGCGAAGCCCAGCGCCAGGCCGACGCCGCCCTCGAAAGCGTCGTCCGCGCCATGGGACTGGCCCTCAGCCACGCCTGCGTCTACGGCCCCGAACACCGCATGACGCGCAACGCCGCCGACGACTCCTTCCACTCCCTCAGCCGCCTCCTGGACAGCGCCGGGGAGCTGACCCTCGGCGTGGTCGACAACACCCTCGTCGCCAACGCCGCCACGCTCGACATGAAAAGCCCCCTCAGCCGGCTGCTCGCCCACTGCCTGACCCGGCTCTCGATCGATAGCTTCTCGATCCAGCAGGGACTGGACACGGACAGCTACCTGAAGCTGCTGGCGATCCTGGCCCGCAGCCAGCAGACCGCCGGCCCCCGCGTGAACTTCTCGGCCGTGCTCGAGAGCGCACGGGTGGGCGGCGTCTCCGCGACCAAGGTCCGCTACGCCCGGATTCACGAGGACGAGATGGTGGTCCCCCGCGAGTCCGCCAGCCGTGGCGAGGACGCGCCCTCGGGGGCGCCCGCGATCGAGCGGGCGATGGCCTTCCTGCGCGGCGAGGCGACCGCCGGCGACGCAACGGCGCTCCAGGGCCTGAAGGCGATGGCCGAAGACGTGGACGGCCTGACCCAGGCCATCTTCCAGGCGGCGGCCGGCCCCGAGCAGGCTCCGGCCACCGACGAGAAGGTGATCTTCCGTGCCCGCCGGGTCGTGCAGTCGCTGCGCAACGCGGTGACCGGCCTGTCAGCCATGAGCGCGGAGGGTCCCGCCCCACGGCGACGCCTGGCGAAGAAGCTGGCCGATGTCAAGGAGAAGCTGGTTGACATCCTCGCCGCCAGCCCGGACGAGGAGACCCGGAGGCAAACTGCGGAGGTCAGCGAGTTCCTCGATCAGGTGACCGAGGACATGCTGATGGACGCGCTGGTGGCGGAATACGAGCGACGGCGCAAGGCGCTCAAGCGGTACGAAGGTCGCATCCGGCGGTTCATCCGCAGCAACCGCGAGGCGGCCGCCGTGGTCGGCGAGCTGCACCAGAAGCTGGCGCAGGCGGGGCTGAGCGATGAGGACTGGCAGGCTCTGGCGCCGCGTCCCGCCGGACGGCACCGGCGCGGCGGGCACGCGGTCGCCCGGCTCGAACGGCTGCTCAGCCGCCTGGCCTCGCTGGGCGGGGAATCGGGGGCGGGGACCACGGACTGCCGCGAGGAGCTGGCGGCGGCCGTGCGCGAGGCGGGCGCGGAAGTGGATGGCCTGGCGGACCGTGCGAGCGCCCGCATCGATGAACTGCTGTCGCGCATCCGGGAGGCCGGCCGGCCGGCCGAGGGGCCCGGAGTGGGCGAAGGGCCGCCGACGGAGAGGAAGCCGTTGCTGTCGCGGCGCGAGCTCATCGCCATGCTGGCCGAGATCGTGCAGGAGCTTTGCCAGCCGCTGACCGTGATCAACGCCTCGATCGACATGGTGTGCTCGCGCCGCCTGGGCGAGGTCAACGAGTCGCAGGCGGCCATGCTGGAGCTGGCGGCCCGCAGCGGCGAGCGCCTGCGCACCCTGGTCTACAAGCTCATGGAGCTGTCCGACGTGCCCGAAAGCCTGCGGCCCGATGCAGGCACCCTATCAAGCCTTTATGAGTAGAGGCTCGTGCAGAACCGGGTGCGTGCAACGGAGGGGCGTCGCGCCGAAGCCGACTCAAGGCGGCACCTCATGTTCAACATCGTCCTCGTGGCTCCTGAGATTGCGCCCAACACCGGCACCATCGGCCGGCTGTGCGTGTGCACGGACGCGGTGCTGCACCTCGTCGAACCGCTGGGTTTCTCGCTGGATGAATCGCGCGTGCGCCGGGCCGGGCTGGACTACTGGCCGTGGGTCCACCTGCATGTGCACGCCAGCTGGCAGGCATTTCTCGACGCGGCCGGAGACGCGCGCATGGCCTTCCTGAGCACGCGGGGCTGCCGCAGCATCTACGAGTGGCCGTTCGCCGACGGGGACTACCTGGTCTTCGGCAACGAGAGCCGCGGGCTTCCGCCGGATTTTCACGACCGCTACCGCGGGCAGATGTACGCCATCCCCATGCCGGGCCGCCACGCGCGCAGCCACAACCTGGCCAACGCGGTCTCCATTGTGCTCTATGAGGGCCTGCGGCAACGGCTGGGCTGGCCCGGCGGCGGCCGCCAGCCGTCCCCGGTGCCAAGGCCAAACGCGCACTCACGCCTGGAACCCCTTCCGATGCCGGCCGCCGGGCCGGACGCACCCGAACCGCAGGAGCCGCCCGAATGACCTGGTGGAAGATCCACATCCTTGTCCTGGGGGCGAGCGCCGCCCTGGGGGTCGGCCTGACCTACCTGGCGCGCGGCCTGGGCCGACGCCTGAACTTCGTTGACCGCCCGCACCGCGAAGCCCACAAGCGCCACCAGAACGCCACCCCGCTGCTCGGCGGCGTCGCCATCTACGCCGCCTGGCTGGCCACCATCGTCGGCGGCTTCATCGTCGCCCCCCTGCTGGCGGCGGGATTCTCGCCCGACGTCTCCAGCCTGCTGGGCGGTCTGCCCATCGCCACTCCTAAACTGGCGCGCATCGCGGCCGGCGGTGCCGCCCTGGTGGCCCTGGGCCTGTACGACGACTGGCGGCCGCTGCCGGCGCTGGCCAAGCTGGTCGGGCAGACGCTGGTGGCCGGCCTCATCGCCCTCGGCGGCATCCGCATCACCTGTTTCATCGAGAACCCGCCGGCGACCTGGGCCCTCACCACCCTGTGGATCGTCTTCATCATCAACGCCGTCAACTTCCTCGACAACATGGACGCCCTGGCCGGCGGCTGCGCGGCCATCGCCGCGTTCTTCTTCATGGTCACGGCGGCCTTGCGCGGGCAGTACTTCGTCAGCCTGATGGCCGCCGCGGTGTGCGGCAGCGCCGCCGGCTTCCTGGTCTACAACCGGCCGCCGGCCTCGGTCTTCATGGGGGACGCCGGCAGCCACTTCCTCGGCTACATGCTGGCCGTGCTGGGCGCGCTGACCACCTTCTACTCGCCGGCGGACAGCCCGACCCTGGCGCCGCTGCTCATCCCGCTGCTCATCCTGGCGGTGCCGATTTTCGATGCCTTTGCCGTCGTCGCCATCCGGCACTGGGAGGGCCGTCCGCTTCACAAGGGCGACCATGCCCACATCTCGCACCGTTTCCAACGCCTGGGGCTGACGCGGCCGCGCTCGGTCGCGCTGATCCTGCTGCTGAGCGTGGCCATCGGCGCCGGGGCGGTGACGCTGCTCTGGCTGCCGCCGCCGGGGGCGGCCATCGTCTTTCTGCAGGCGGGCGCCATCCTGGTGATGGTCAGCCTCCTGCATGCCGGTGCCGTGCCGGCGGCCGGGCGACCCGATGCGAAGGCGGGGCCGCCGGCCGCCGATCCTGACCGACCGTGCTGATTCACGCATCCGGAGGCTTGTCCCATGCTGACCCGCACTGCCCTGCAGGCCCTGGCCCGTGCCGCGCTGGCCGAGGACATCGGCAGCGGCGACGCCACCACCCTGGCCGTCGTCCCCGAGGGGCTGGTGGTGACCGCCTTCATCAACACCCGCGAGGCCTGCGTCTGCGCCGGCCTTGACCTTGCCGAGGAAATTTTCCGCGAGCTCGATCCGGCCTGCGTGTTCGAGCGGCTGGCCAAGGACGGCGCCAGCTGCCCGGCCCGCACCAACCTCGCCCGTGTCCGCGGCCCGGCCCGTGCCATCCTCAGCGGCGAACGCGTCGCCCTCAACTTCCTCCAGCGCCTGAGCGGGACCGCCACCCTCACCCGCCGCTATGTCGAGGCCGTCGGCCGCCACCCCGCCCGCATCCTCGACACCCGCAAGACCACCCCCGGCCTGCGCGCCCTCGAAAAGTATGCCGTCCGCATGGGCGGCGGCGACAACCACCGCATGGGGCTGTACGACCGCATCATGATCAAGGACAACCACCGCCTCCTTGCCAACCTCGAAGGCCCCGGCGGCCTCCGGCGCGCCGTCGAGGCCAGCCGGCGGCTGTACCCCGCCCTGTCCGTCGAGGTGGAGGCCGACTGCCTCGACGACGTCGCCGAGGCCATCGAGGCGCGCGCCGACTGCATCCTGCTCGACAACATGGACGACGAGCAGATCCGCGACGCCGTGCGCCTGGTCGGGGGGCGCGCCCTCACCGAGGCCAGCGGCGGCATGACCCTCGAACGCATCCCCGCGGTCGCCGCCGCCGGCGTGGACTTCATTTCCGTCGGCGCCCTCACCCACTCCGCCCGCGCCATTGACATCGGGCTTGACCTGCCGCCCCCCAACCCCGCCGGCCGCGGCGCGCTCACGTAAGGCCGCCCGGCGCGATGCGATGGCGCCACGCGACGGGCGGACCGCCGTGTCGGCCGGGCCGCACCGGGGGACGGGATCGCGAGGGCTGACCCGGACGGCGCGGAGGCCGTCCCTCCAGTGGCCGCGTCCGCCGGATGACCGGCGCCGCCGCGAGGGCACGGCGCTCGCCTGGCGGCAATCCCTTGCGAAGCTATATTCCTGGTTTCGGTTCACCGGCCCTCCGCTTTTCCGGTCGTTCGTGCTTTGTCCTTCCGGCGTTCCGGCTGTCGGGCTGACGCCGGGCCCTGCGAGCGGTTCACGATCCACCAATGAGGAGACAGCGAGGATGAAGATTCTGCACGATCAGGACGCCAACCTGGGGGTGCTCAAGGGCAAGACGGTCGCCGTCATCGGCTACGGCAACCAGGGGTCGGCCCAGGCGCTGTGCATGCGGGACTCCGGGGTG
>MVZH01000247.1 GCA_002068325.1 Lentisphaerae bacterium ADurb.BinA184
TCGCGCTGCCAACCGACTGGGAACGGCCCCGGCCCCGACCCCGGAGACGAACACGCATGAACGGCTTGCTCAAACCGCATGCGGTCCAGTCCGTCGTCCTCGCACTCGTCGTTGCCCTGGGCTGGGGCCCGGTTCGCGCCGCCCTCATCGACACGACCACACAGGGCTCATGGGTCGGCGTGTACGGCAATGACGGCTACATCCTCTGCGACTTCGCCGTCAACAGCGACAACGCCCACAACTCCCCTGCCGCCAACTCCAACGACGTCACGTCGCTTCCCTGGTACATCGCCAGCTACGTCTACGGCGCCGGCGCCCAGCAGTACATGTGGGAGAACGCAACGGGGGAAACCCGCGCCGTCCAGGATCCCGCAGCCCCAGGCGGCACCCGCAAGGCAGCGACCAGTTTCGACGGCGACGACTTCTTTGTCGATTTCGTCGCCTCCCAGCCCGGCACCTTCCAGTTGGCTGTGTATGCCCTGGACTGGGACAACTTCGACGGCGGGCGCAGCATCATCCTGAACGTGCCCGGCGACTCGGCCGCGCTCAGCTCGTTCCAGGACGGCAAGTGGGCCGTCTTCGACATCCACCTGCCCACCCCGCAGACCTTCCGCCTGGACGTCATCGACAACCAGCCCAGCGGCAGCAACAATACCATCAGCGCCATCCTGTTTGCCGGTTACACGCCGGTCCCCGAACCCTCCGCCGCCACCGTCCTCCTGACGCTCGGCCTGTTCCGGCTGTGGCGCGGCGGACGGAGGCGGGCCGGGCAGGGGCGGTAGCGCGGCTCGGCATCGCCGCGCTCCGGCGAACGGCCTGCCCACGGCGGCCTCAGTCCAACCATCAGAGGGACTTGCAGAACCCCGGCATCACGTGAGTTCCTGCAGTTGCCCGGTTGTCCCTTGCGTGTCAAACGTCCCAGGTGAAAGGAGAGAGGTCATGTACAAGCGTTTCGTCCTCGGCGTGTTGAGTGGTCTCGTGGTCGCAGCTCTGGCCGGGTCGGCCGGTGCGGCGGTGCTCAGCAGCGGCTACAGCATCTTCAACAATGCGGCGACGCTCGGCGGTTTCAGCGGCTCGGTGGTCTATGCGGCGGGCATCAAAGCCTCTCAGAACAACACGGTCAACGGCGTCCTCTTCACGGCAGTCGGCTCCGGCGGGGACATGCTCAACCCCATCACGTACGCGACCAGCGTGACCGGCAATGCCTGGGTGTATAGCGGTGGTTCGTGGCTGCCCGCCCCCCAGACCCCCACGTTCGGCAGCACATCCGATGACGATGCCCTGGAGAAGCTCTGCGAGAACGGCCTCATGGACAACCCCGGTCACCCTGAGCTGGCCATGGCGGTGACACCGGGAACGACCTACACCCTGAGCCTGATCTTTCCGGGACAATTCACCTACAACAACGGGTCGGGACTCACGCAGGTTGACATCGCCTTCGAGGGCGCCACGCTGATCAACGACCTGAACGTGTGGGCACTGACCGGCGGCGAAACCGGGGCGAACTACGGCCAGGGCCTGCGCTTCGATGTCCAGTTCACGGCCGAAGACACCGTGGCCAAGATCGACGTCTTGGGCGCTGACGGCGCTGACAGGTGCCCCGCCCTGTCTGCCTTCGTGCTGACCGAGGGGGTCATACCCGAGCCGGCGTCGCTGACGCTGGCGGCGCTGGCCTTCGGCGGCCTGCTCCTGCGGCGGCGGCCGGCGTAGCCCGGCCGATTCATCAGCTTCGAAGGCTCAAAGACAAGAAAGGGCGCGGCCACCCGAGGGCGGCCGCGCCACGCTTGACACCGGACGGGACGCGCGCGCTCAGTAGATGTGCGTGCTCTCGGTCTCGTTGACCGGACGCTCGATCTGGTCGGAGAGCAGCTCGACCGCGAACCGCGAGTCGCCGGCGGCCACGCCCTTGACCCGGACCGTGAACACCGCGGTCGCCTTGGGCGCCAGGGTCGGAACCGGGGCGAAGGTCACCACCTTGCCCGCCACCGTGGACGTGGCCGCGCCGCCCGACGAGACGTGCTCTTCCTCGGCCGGCAAGGTGCACTTGACCTTGATGTTGGTGCCGACCGACGTGCCCTGGTTGAGCACGCGGATCGTGTAGGTGAGCTCACCGCCCACCTCGACCGGGTCGGGATCGTCCACGCACTCCAGCAGGATGGCGGGGATGCCCTTGACCTCGAGGGCGCACTCGGCCTCGGCCTCGGCGCAGTAGGAGACCGTCGCCGAGTTGGTCACCTTGCCGATCTGATCGCAGCGCATGGTCGCCTTCAGGGTGCGGCTCTGACCTGCGTCGAGCGTGCCGAGGTTCCAGACCAGCACATTGCCTTGGCGGCTGGCGTTGTTGTCGGCGTTCACGAACGTGACCCCCCCGGCCACCGTGTCGCGGACGACGACGTTCAGCGCCGGGCCGTCGCCACGGTTGTTGACCACGATCTCGAAGGTCGCGTCGCGCCCGAGGTAGCGCAGTTGCGGGCACGACTTGGTGATGCTGACGTTCGGACCCGCGTGGACCGTGCACAGGGCCAGGCCGGCGAAGAGGCAGGCAACCAGGGCAAGACGCTTCATGATCCGGGACTCCTTCTTGTGGGCTTCGATCCGGACACCCTCCCCGCCGTGGCACCGGCCACGCAGGGACAGGCGAATATACCCGGCGTGGCGCACCTGTCCATCCGCCCCGGCCACGGCGACTTGACCCGCCGGTTGCGGGGGCGATATTCCGGGCGTCTTCATGGAGGTGCGCCATGAGCGAGACGTGGTCGCCCGACGACTTGTCGGAGATGCTGAAGCGCGGCGAGATCACCAAGGAGGAGGCGGTCGAGCTGCTCGACCGGCAGGCCCGCGAAAAGGCGTTCGCCGAGATGAGCGAGGCCTACACGCAGAAGGCCGAGGGAGACCGCGCACGCGTGCAGGTGCGCGGCGGGCGGCGCGAGGACAGCCAGGGCCGTAGCCGGCGGATGATGAACGCGACGCTGGCGCTGATCGTGCTGATGGCCGGGATGCTGATCGTCATGTGGATGGTTCTGCGCCACCTGGCCCAGGCGGCGCGCTGAGAGGGCTGTTGATCCAAAGCACCCTAGGCTGTCGAGGGCAACCTGCGGCCCGGCGCGCAGCGCCTCTGGACTGGCGGTCGCCTGCGACCGCTTTCACACGCCGGGGCCTGCCCCGGCGGTCTTGCGGGCCGGCAGGAGTCGTTCGGGTCAAGCGGCCTGTTCGAGCCCGAGCATGAGGCAGTTGATGCCGCTGCCGATCCCCAGCAGGGCGAGCCGGTCGCCGGCGGCGAGGGGGTGGGCTTCGAGGGCGAGGGCGGCGGTCGCCGGCAGGGAGGCGGAACCGCAGTTGCCGAGTTCGGCGAAGGTGGAGAAATCGCGCGCCAGGTCAAGGCCAAGGGTCTGGTAAAGCCTCTGCTGGTGGGCGCGCCCGACCTGATGGGTGCAGACGAGGGCGGGGGTGCTCTCCGTCCAGCCGGTCTCGGCCTTGAAGGCGTCCCAGGTGTCGCGCGCCACGTCGAGGCCCCGGAGCAGCAGTTCCTCGGCATCGGTCTGCATGACGGGGGTGGCGGCGGCGGCCATGCCGGTGTCGGCGTCGCCGCGGCAGAGGTGGTCGAAGCGGGTATTGCAGCGGTGGGTCGCGTTGACCAGGCGCAACCCCGGTTGGCCGGGGGTCGCGCGGGTAAGCAGGACGGCGACGGCGGCCGAGCCGATGGTCAGGGAGGCAAACCACGGCTTGATGTCCTGGCGGGAGAGCGTGCGGTCGCCGTTCAGGCGTTCGAGGGTGGTTTCGAGGAGGGGGCGGGAGTTTTCGCCGGCGACGACCAGCCCGGCCTGGATGCGCCCCAGCTCGATCATGTCGGCCAGCACCACCATGCCGGAGAGCACACCGAGGCAAGCGTTCGAGAGGTCGAAGTTGACGGTGTGGGCGGGCAGGCCGAGGAGGCGGTGGACGGCCGTCGAGGTGGCCGGCTCGACGGTGTCGCGGCTGACCGAGCCGTTGATCAGGCAGTCGAGGCGCTCGGGCGGGAAGGCGGCCTGTTCAAGGGCGCGACGGCCGGCGGCGGCGGCGGCGGCGCTGGGGAGCATACCCCGCGGCCACAGGCGCCGGGCCCGGATGCCGGTCATCAGCTCCAGGCGGCCCGCGGGCAGGCGCAGGCGCCCGTACAGGGGCGCGAGCCGAGACTCAATCTCGGCCGAGGAGACAACCTCCTCGGGCAAGTGGCAGGCCAGGGCTTGGACGGCGACGTGGCGGTAGAGCATGGGCGGTACCATAAGCGGACGGCGCCCGGCGCGCAACCGGCCGGCGGGCGCGGCGGCGCGTGACGAACGCCGCACGGGGAGTATATTACCCGTCCGCCGGTTCCCGCTTTGCCCGTGGAACCGGCGATTCGCCATGGACAGCAACACACGGATTGTCATCACAGGAATCGGCCTGACCGCGCCCAATGGCGACGATCTGGCCACCTTCCGGCGGCACCTGCTGGCCGGGGTGTCCGGCGTGCAGCGGCTCGACGTGCGGCATTTCGGCGAGCTGCCGGCCGGCATCTGCCACTATGACCCGCTGCGGTACCAGAAGCGCAAGGATGTGAAGAACGGCACCCGGGCCGGCTCGATCGCCATCTACTGCTGCCACGAGGCGCTGGCCGACGCGCGGGTGGCGGTGGGGCCGGCGAACGCGGCGCGGGTCGGCGTCTATCTCGGCATCACCGAGCACGGCAACGTCGAGACCGAGCACGAAATACACAACGTCAGCCAGTACAGCTTCGACATGCGCTTCTGGTCGCATCACCACAATCCGCGCACGGTGGCCAACAACCCGGCCGGCGAGGTGACGGTGAACCTCGGCATCACCGGGCCGCACTACACGATCGGCGCCGCCTGCGCGGCCGGCAACCTGGGGATTGTCCAGGGGGCGCAGCAACTGACGCTGGGCGAGGTTGATGTAGCCTTGGCGGGCGGGGTCAGCGAGAGCATCCAGTCGTTTGGCATCTTCGCCAGTTTCAACAGCCAGAATGCCCTGGCGCGGCACGAAGACCCCACGCGGGCGAGCCGGCCGTTCGACGCGGACCGCACCGGCATCGTGGTGGCCGAGGGCGGCGCGGTCTACGTCCTGGAACGACGGGAGGACGCGCGGCGCCGCGGCGCCCGCATCTACGGGGAGATCGCCGGCTACGCCACCAACTCCGACGCCGCCGATTTCGTCCTGCCCAAGCCGGAACGCCAGACCGAGTGCATGGCCGCGGCCCTGGCCCGCGCCGGCCTCGAACCGCGCGACATCCACATCGTCAGCACCCACGCCACCGGCACCCGCGCCGGCGACATCCAAGAGTGCCAGGCAATCCGCCCGCTGTTCGGCGCCGGCTGCGACGAGACCTTCTTCAACAACACCAAGAGTTTCATCGGCCACGCCATGGGCGCGGCCGGCGCCCTCGAACTGGCCGGCAACCTGCCGGCCTTCGAAGACCACATCGTGCACCCCACCCTGAACGTGGACCACCTCGACCCGGAGTGCGAACTCCGCAACCTCGTGCTCAACCGGCCGCGCGCGGCCGGGCGGGTCAAGGCCATCCTGAACAACTCATTCGGCATGCTGGGCATCAACTCGGTGCTGATCGTCACCCAACCTGCGTAAACGCGCGTCCGCCCCGTCGCGTCCCCACTTCGAGGAGTAGCCAGGCGCATGACCAGAGAAGCCATCGTCCAGGCGGTCATCGAGATCATCAAGGAGATCGTGCCCGACGAGGACTGCTCGGCCCTCGACCCGCGGCGCAACCTGCGCGAGCAGCTGCAGCTGGACTCGATGGATTTCCTTGACGTCGTGATGGAGCTGCGCAAGCAGTACGGGATCGAAGTCCCCGAGGCCGACTACCCCAAGCTGGCGACGCTGGCCAGCTGCGCCGACTACCTTGAGCCCAAGCTGTGCGCGCGCTGACGCGGCGCGGCATGGGCGCGGCCAGCGCCACCATCAAGCACGGCCCGCTCGAATACGACCAGACCGGCCGCGTGGCCAGCATCGACGGCAAGATGGTCGACCTGTCGGCGCGCGAGCTGGGGCTGCTGGAGGTGCTGCTGCAGCGTTCGGGCCGGCTG
>MVZH01000248.1 GCA_002068325.1 Lentisphaerae bacterium ADurb.BinA184
GGGGGGGGGGGGGCGTGGGCAGGCGCGGCACGGGCAGGCGCTCAGCCGGCTGGCCGCCGGCGGGCGAGGCGAGGCGCGCCGGCGCCGGCATCGGCTTGGGCGGGGCCTGCGTCACCGCAATCTCCCGCAACACAAACGTCTTGGCGGCAGGTCGTTTCGCCAGCAGATCCGTCATAGGCAGGACGAGGATGGTGAGGGCGGTGACGGTGAGCGCGCCGACCGCGTGCAACCAGCCTCTGCCGGCCGCCGGCCGTGAATGCCGGTAGACCAGGGCCGGATCGTTGAGCAGGGACTTCCCACCCACGGCCTTCACTCCCGCGTGGCGGCGATGCTGACCTGTTTCGCGCCGGCCAGCTTGCACTGGTCAATGACCTGGACGACGGCGCCGGTGCGCGAGGCCTGGTCGGCCAGCACGATGACCGGCATCTCCCCGGCCCGCAGCAGACGGGCGACCAGCCCGCGGACGCCGTTCACGCCAACCTCCCGGTCGCCGTAGACCACCCGCCCCTCGGGGGTCACCGCGATCAGGATGCTCCGCTTCTGCAGGTCCGAGGCGCTGGCCGCGCGCGGCTTGCGGATCTCCACGCCCGTCTCCTCGACGAAGACGGTGGTGACCATGAAGAAAATCAGCAGCAGGAAGACCATATCGATGAGCGGCGCCATGTTGATCTCGACGCTCTCGCTGGTCTCAACCCGGATGGCGGACAGCAGCTTCACCGGCCCCCCTCCCGCCCGAACTCGAAGACCAGGGCGAGATGGCTCTCGCAGTGATCCACGACGGCGCGCAACCGCGTGTATAGCCGCATGAGGTGGGCGAGGCCGAAGGTCCCCGGCAGGGCGGCGGCGAGGCCGACCTGCGTGGTGATCAGCGCCTCGCTGATGCCGCTGGCAACCATGCTGGCCGTCTCCTCGGAACGGGCGGCCACGGCGTCGAAGGTGTCAATCATGCCGAAAACCGTGCCCAGCAGCCCCATGAGGGGGGCGGCGGTGACCAGCGCGCCGAGCACGTAGAAGGAATACGAGAAGCGGTCCAGCTCGGCGGCGCGGCACTGCAGGAAGGCCTCGCGGAACGGCAGCCCGGCGCGCAGGCGGGCGCGCAGATGCCGCACGAGTCGCGGCGTGACTCCGCCGGCCGACTCGGCGGCGGGGGCGGCCAGCACCTCCTCGATGGCCGGCGTCCTGAGGTCGTTGCGAAGGGCGCCGACCAGGCGGAAGTAGAGGAACCACACGGCGAAGGTGTCGAGGGCCAGCGGTGCCATCAGAGGCCCGCCGGCCAGCAGGTAGTCTCTCACTGGCCCGAGCATGGCGTCGTGCCTCCCGCCGCCGGCGCGGCCCCCCGGCCGCTCATCCCGTTGAGGAACATGACCGCCGACTGCTGCGTCAGCGAGACCGCGCGGCGTACGCGGCGCGAGAGATAGGCATGGATCAGCAGGGCGGGGATGGCGATCATCAGGCCGACCTCGGTGGTGATCAGCGCCTCGGAGATGCCCGAGGACAGCAACTTGGCGTCGCCTGAGCCGAAGACGGTGATCAGCTTGAAGGTATGGATCATGCCGGTGACCGTGCCGAGCAGGCCCAGCAGCGGGGCGGCGCTCGCCCCCACCGCCAGCGGGGACAGCAGGCGTTCGAGCGCGGGCGTCTGCGTGACCAAGCGCTCGTAGAGAATCTCTTCGAGGTGCTCCTTGCCCGCCTCGGGGTGGGCGAGGCCTTCCAGGATCACCGGCCCCAGCGGGCGGCGCAGCGAGGCGGCAATCGCCTGCGCCCGGGGGCGGTCGCCGCCGTCGAGAGCCGTCAGGATTTCGGCGATGCGGGCTTCCGCCGTCGAGTTGACGGTGCGGCCCAGCGTGATCAGCTTGTAGGCCGCCACCACGGCGCAGAAGAGCCCCAGCGCCAGCAACGGCACCATGACGGGGCCGCCCTTCCACAGGTGCACCCAGAGCGTGTCGCGGGTCTGCTCGATGCGCACGGCGTAGCCCAGCGTCGGGTCAACGGGAACCACGCCCCGGCCGCCCTCGACCAGGCGGCTGATCTCGCGCGATCCCTCAGCGTCAAACCCGGAGAAGACGGCGGGGTAGACGCTGCCTGCCTGGGCCTGCGCCACACCGCACAGCGCCCCGTCGTCCGAGACGAAATAGGCGAGGGGGCCAACCTGCGCGAAACGGCCGCCGACCACCTCGCCGGCGGCGTTCGCGGCCTGGCCCGCGAAGCGCGCCCCGGCAGTCTGCCGCCCGGCGTGCGCGAGCCCCAGGTCGAGCAGCTGCAGGCACGCCGCGTCGCGCCCGGCATCGTCTCCGGCCGCCAGTCCGGCATCAATCCGGGCGAGGGGGTCGGCGACGGACTGGTGTTCAGCGATGCCGAGGCGGCTGTCGAAGGCCTGGCGGTAGTCGAGGCAGATGGTATGGAGCGCGGCCAGCCTGTCGGCGGCCAGCCGGGCCTCGGCCTCGACGCGGGCGAGGCTCTCGTTGGTTCGGGCGTCGGACTGGTCCGTCTCGAAGGCCTGGCGCCGGAGGGCGGCGACGTCCTGCCGCAGGGCGCGGATCTCGCGTTCGAGGTCGGCCTGTTCCCGTGTCGCCTGCGCGGTCTGCTCCTCGATGGCCTTGGTGGTGGCGGCGATGTCGGCCAGGGTTGCGCGGACTGCCTGTGACACGGCGTCGTCCGCGGCCGGCGGCGGCGCGCCGTCGTCCGCCGCGGGCGCCAAGGGGGCGGCCAGGGCCAGCCAAGCCAGCCCGGCGGTGAGGGCGGCGACCACGGCACGACGCCTGACGGAACGCGGCGTCATGGCGACACCTCCACGGTCACCGGCAACGGCACGAAACCGGCCGGCTGATCCTTGCGGAAGATGGCCATCGCCCTGCGGATGTCGTCGGCGCCCGACTCCGGCCAGGTCCAGACCCATCCGGTGTCCGTCATCCGGCCGACCGCCGCCAGCCGCCCGTCCCGTGACACAGCATAGCCGGCGCCCAGGCCGACGAAAAGCACGTCCATCTCGCGCGCCGTGCCGTCCGGGCCGGTGAGCACGGCGCTGCCGGTGTTGATGCCGGCATTGAGCTGTTCGACCTCACCGAGCAGTCCGACGACGCGTTGGGTGCGTTCGACGACGTCGTCGGGGGCAGGCGGGTTGCGCCGCCGCCCCAGCTCCGCCCCGCGGCTGGTGAGCTGGGACTGGAGGAACTCCGGGAGGCGGGCGAGCAGGTCGGCGAGGCGGGTCTCGGCCTCCACCAGCGAAGGGCAGAACGCCGCGAGGCGGCCGGCGGACCGGTCGCGGTCGGCAGTTGCGGCATCGAGCCGTTCGTGCAGGCCGGCGGCGTCGGGGCGATGCGCGGTGGCCGGGTTCGCGAGGCGGGCCTTCTCCTGGACGAGCAGGTCGCGTTCGCTCTCGAGAATGGCGCGCGCCTGCTCCCAGCGACGTCCGGCGGCGGCCAGCTCCTGACGCAAGGCGACCCAGCGGGCGACGAGGCCTTCGAGCCGCTGCGGATCCGCCTCAGGGGCGGCCGCGAAACCGGGAAGGCTGGCGGCCACCGCCGCGGCGACAACAATCCGGCGGAGCCGGCAGGCACAGCGGACCGGCCTTGACGCCGGCGCTTGGCAGGTCGGATGCATGCGGGGAATTTCCGGCCAGCGGGGACGGGAACAGCCGCCCCGGACGGCCGCCACACCATAGCCCGGATTCGGGCAAAGAAAAGCCCTGGCAAGTAGGGGAAGAGGAGGGGAGGGGAGGGGAGGAACTTGCCAGGGCAAATCGGCGAAGCGGCTGTGTAAAGAGCAAGAGGCCGGCGACCGCGACAGTATCTGCAACAACAATGAAAACTAATATAGAGCGTCTGTGGCAAGAGTAAAGGCCTCGCGCCACTTTTTTTTGCTGCCCCTGGCGGGAACCGCGTGCCCTCCGCTCTGACCAGCGGGCCGCATGCAGAGGGCGCGTGTACGTCTGCCCGAGTGAAAATCATGGATGCCGGGCTAAAGTATCCCCCCATGATTTCACCCCGCTCCCTGTCGTCCGCAAACGCCGACCGCACCGCCGAACTGCGCCGGCGCTGTCTGCAGCGGTCGCGCCGGGGCCTGCCGAGCGACCCGGTGGTCGCGTGCCAGTCCCTGCGGACCTCGCAGGGCCAGCCATGGCAGGTGCGTGCCGGCCGCCTGACCCGCGACCGCGTGGCCGCCCTCCGCTTCGAGGTTGATGAACTCGGACTGCTCATCGGACGCGTGCGCGAGCCCCGCGAGCAGTACACCCCAGCCCAGATCGCCGAGGCCGAGGCCTATCTGCGTGAGTACCCCTGGCCCGGCGGGCAGACCGGCCACTGCGAACTTGACCTGTCGCGCCTGTATGCCGGCGGCCTGGACGGCATCCGCACCGACCTGCGTGGGCGGCTGGCCGCCGCCGATGGCGAAGCGGCGCAGGCCTACCAGTCCTTCCTCGATGCGGTGGACGGCCTGGCCACGATGATTGCCCAGGCGGCGGAAGACGTGGCGCGATCCGCCGCCTCCGCCGACGGGCCGCGGGCCGCCGAACTCGCCGAGATGGCTGCCGTCTGCAGGCACCTCGTCCACGCCCCCCCGCGCACCTTCCGTGAGGCGCTTCAAGCCCTGTGGTTCGTGCTGGTGGCGGTGCAGGCCGGCGACAATGCCTGGCTGATCGGCCCCGGACACCTCGACCGCAGCCTGAGCGGCTTCTACACGGCCGACCGGGCGGCCGGCCGCTCCGACTACGGGCGCGCGCTCCACCTCGTCGAATGCCTCTACGTGCTCATCAACGAGTTCATCCCCGCCGGCCTGGCCATCCCTGTCATGGTCGGCGGCCGCGACGCCGACGGGGCGGACGTCACCAACGAGCTCTCCTTCATCGGCCTCGAAGCCCTGCGCCGGGTGCGGCTGGTCTACCCCACCGTTGGCGTCTGCTGGCACGAGGGAACCCCCGGCGAACTGACCGACCTCGCCGTCGAGCTGATGGCCGACGGTTGCCCGAACCCGGCCTTCTTCGGCGACGCCACGATCCAGCGCGGCCTCCGCGACCTCGGCGTGCCCGCGTCCGAGGCCTGCCACTACATCAACTCAACCTGTGTCGAGATCTCCCCGGTCGGCGCCAGCAACGTCTGGGTCGCCTCACCGTACTTCCCCATCCCGCGCTTCATCCTGGATGAAATGGCGGCGGAGGTGGCCTCCGGGGAGTCTGCCGGCTCGTTCGACGAGTTCACGGGGCGTTGCCTGCGCCGCCTCGACGACGCCGTGGCCGCCGCCGCCGCCGAGCAGAACACCCTGCGCGAGGCCCGCCGCCGCTACGGACGCAAACCCCTGCAGAGCGTCTTCACCCGCGACTGCATCGAGCGCGGGCGGGACCTTGACGACGGCGGTGCCCGCTACAACTGGGTCGAGTGCTCATTTGTCGGCCTCGCCAATGCCGCCGACAGCCTGGCGGTCATCGAGGAGGAGGTTTTCCGACAGCGGCGGGTCTCGCTGCCCGAGCTGAAGCGCATTCTCGACGCCGACTTCGCGGGACACGAGGCCGAGCGCCAACGCTTCCTCAACCGCTCCCCGAAGTACGGCACCGGGGAGGCCGGCGTTGACGGGCTGGTGCAACGGATCGTGGACGCCTGCCGGGCGGCCTGCGCCCCCCACCGCATGCGCCCCGACGACAGCCCCTACGTGCCGGGCACCTTCTGCTGGATCATGCACGAACGTCTCGGCCGCGAAACCGGCGCCACACCCGACGGCCGCCACGCCGGATTCCCCCTCGCCGACGGCTGCGGGCCCGCCCAAGGCCGCGAACGCCGTGGCCCCACCGCCGCCATCCTCTCCACGACGTCATGGAACCATGCCCCCATGATCGGCGGCGCCGCCTACAACATGAAATTCAACCGGGCGCTGTTCCGCGGCACCGGCGGCGCTGGACCGACAGCCGCATCGAGCGGTCGCGGTACTCCAACGGACTCTTCGTCTGGTACTTCGGCACGCGGCGCCGCTACGACGACGTCCCGCATCACATGATCATGCTCGGT
>MVZH01000249.1 GCA_002068325.1 Lentisphaerae bacterium ADurb.BinA184
TACAGCGGCTTGAACACGTCCCGCCAGACCGGCGGCGGGATGAGAAGCTGCCGTTGCGCCCCCCAGTCGTCCATGAACATCAGCGCATCAACGTCGGTGCCCGCCCAGAACGCCAGTTCCTTCAGGTAGAACTCGTGGATGACCCGCAGCAGCTGCCGGGTGCCGTCCTCCAGGAGCATGAGGTCAATCATGGCGTTCTGGCTGCCGCGGATGAACTGGTAGCGTTCCCAGGGCCGCGCGCAGCAGCCGGCCAGGGTGAACAGCCCGCTGGCGGCGCAGGCGCGGTTCACCTCGTCGCGCGCCGCGCCGGGGTCGGCCGGCAGGGTCTCGTAGGGAGGCCGCACCTGACGCCAGTCGGCGACGTCCGCAATCAGTGGATCCTTGACCTCGCCGATGACCCCGGCCTGGATGTTCGTGAAGACGCTCCCCCATTCGTCAACGTAGAGGCCCGGCGTGTAGAAGTCGCCCCGCACGCGCGGCGACGCGCGGTAGGGGCGCGGGGAGGTGCCGATGTCGGGCGGGAAGCGGCGGCGCAACTCGGCCAGGCCGTCGGCCAGATGGGTCTCGGCCCACGGCAGCGTCCACAGGTCCCGCGGCATCCGGCCGGGGTGGGCGAACGTCAGGCTGTCTCGCACAATCTCGCGCGGCGTCTGCGCCATGGTTGGGTACTCCCGGAGCGTTTGCGGCGGACCGTCACCGGTGGGCGGCCGGGCCGGCGCCGGCGACCGCCGCCCACCCACAGCAGGGCAATGTACGCCGCGCCGACGCGGATGCCAGCCTGCGCGCAACGCCGGCGGATGGTCGGTTGGCCTGCAGGTTGCCAATGGAGGGACGACCTCTGTGTCGTCCAAGTCGTACAGGGGAGGCCTGGCCTTCCGACAGGGTTCGGCGGGCACGGAAATCCACCCTGCACACCAGCCCATCACACCCGGTCCGCCAACTCCCAATGCCCCGGGCGGCACGCCGGCTCCACCGCGATGCGGCGCCGCCGCCCGAGAGCCGTGTGCCACACTTTGCGAAGTGTGCCCACTTGCAGAGGGGAAAACCTGCGCCGGAATGCGGCCCTCGCAGTCACTTCATTCGGGAAAGTGCCACACTTTGCGAAGTGTGCCCACTTGCAGAGGGGAAAACCTGCGCCGGAATGCGGACCTCGCAGTCACTTCACTCGGGAAAGTGCCATACTTTGCGAAGTGTGCCCACCTGCAGAGGGGAAAACCTGCGCCGGAATGCGGACCTTGCAGTCACTTCATTCGGGAAAGTGCCACACTTTGCGAAGTGTGCCCACTTGCGCGTGGCGCCGGCCGGGTTTGAAAGCGCAGCCGGCGAGCCTATCTTTCTTCGCCGGCCGGCGTCCGTCTGCGGCCGCGGGCAACGGGCACGACGGCCGCGTCACGGCTGGCCCCGACGGCGAGGTGTTCGCAGGCGCGAAGCGCCTGCGCCTCCTGCACGCGCCGTCATCGAGTGCCGGTGTTCGGATTCCGTCACTGGTGTGCAACGACGATGAGTCAGTGTCCCTGTCGCCAGTGAGACCGGGATCGGCACGGAGTAAGCCTTGACAGGAAAGCGATCCCGCCAGCGGTCCCGGTTCCGGTCAGCCCCCGCCCGGCGCCATGATCCCCGAGCTATTCGTTGCGCTTCGCCGTAGACGAGCGGGAGGTTTCAGGGCTACACAACGGATTGTGGTTGAATGCGGTGCGTCCTGCCCCCCGAGGCCTGACACCCGCACACTCCGCCGGCACGGCCAGGCTGTGCAAGCGGCCTGCAAGAGGGACGTCACCATGACAAGTCGCGAGTGTGTCCGCCGTGCCATCACCTTCACCGGCCCCGAGTGGCTGCCGCATGACTTGCCCGGCGATTTCGGCAGCGACTTCGCCTTCCTCGGCATGTCCCCGTCGCCCGACGCCCGCCCCAGCAGCGGGGGCGACGAATGGGGCGCGGCCTGGGAGAACCTCGGGCCCACCCAGCTTGGCGAGGTCAAGCACTACCCCTTGGCCGACTGGGCGGACTTCGGGCGGCTGCGGATCCCGGACATTCGCGACCCCGCCCGCTACGCCGGGTTCGCCGAGGCGCGCGCCAAGGTCGGCGACAAGTTCCTCATGGGCTTCGGCATCTCGATTTACGAGCGCATCCACTTCCTGCGCGGCCTGGAGAACACGTGGGCCGACATCTATACGGCCCCCGAGGAACTCGGCCGCCTCGTTGACATCCTCGTGGACATGAACCTCTACGCCATCGGCCAGTTCGCCAAGGCCGGCGCCGACGGCTACATCTTCCCAGACGACTGGGGCCTGCAGGACCGCCTCATGATCTCGCCCGCGAAGTGGCGCGAGATCTGGAAGCCGCGCTACGCCCGCATCTACGCGGCCGCCCACGCCGCGGGCATGCACACGTTCCTGCACAGTTGCGGATACATCGTTGACATCCTCGACGACCTGATCGAGGTCGGCCTCGATGTCATCCACATGGATCAGCAGGAGAACATGGGCCTCGAACGGCTGGGCCGCCGCTTTGGCGGGTGCCTGACGTTCTACTCGCCGGTGGACATCCAGTGCACCATGGCGCGCGGCGACCTCGACGAGATCCGCGCCTACTGCCACGCCATGGCCCGTCATCTCGGCCGCCGCGAGGGCGGTTTCATCCCGCGCTGGTACACGGATCCCAAGGGTGCCGGCCACACCCCGGAAGCCCTCGCCGCAATGTGCGTTGAGTTCCTCACGCTCACGCCCGCCATGTGCGGCCAGCCCGCGTCATAGGGTGCGACCGCAAGGCCCCGCCGCCGGCTGAGGCAACGCCCGCCGTCGGCCGGAGTTGCGTGCCTCGGCCCGGCGGGTATAGTACGCGGCTTCATTCAGCGTGGCGGCGGCCGGTGACGCAAGGCCAGCCCGGCGACGAACACCATCCCCGACCCGCCCGCCCGCGCACAATGCCGCCCGGCCTGACGGCCGCCAGGCCATCGCGTCGCGTCCCGCCAGCGCCGGGGAGTCCGGCCTCGGCGCCTGACCCGCAACCGATTGGAGAGCTGTCCGCCATGGAAGTTGTCATCCGTCCCGACGCCCTTTCCGCCGCGCGACTGGCGGCCCGCCTGGTCGCCGACGCCCTGCGCGCCAAGCCTCGCCTCGTGCTCGGGCTGGCCACGGGGCGAACCATGGAACGGGTCTACGCCGAGCTGGCCCGGCTGCACACCGACGAAGGCCTGGACTTCTCGCTGTGCCGGACGTTCAACTTGGACGAGTATGTCGGGCTGTCCCCCACCGACCCGCACTCGTACCGCGCCTACATGAACGCCCATCTCTTCGACCGGGTCAACATCGACAAGCGCAACACCCACGTGCCCAACGGCATGGCCGCCGACCTGCCCGCGGAGTGCCACGCCTACGAGGCTGCCATCAAGGGCTGCGGCGGCATTGATCTGCAGCTGCTCGGCATCGGCAGCGACGGTCACATCGGCTTCAACGAGCCGCTCTCCGCCCTGCGGTCGCGCACCCGGGAAATCGCGCTGGCGCCCTCGACCCTGGCGCAGAATGCCGCTCTGTTCGGCGGCGACACCGGCCGGGTTCCGCGCCGCGCCTTGACCATGGGGGTCGGCACGATCATCGAGGCCAGCCGCATCCTGATGCTGGTCACCGGCGAGTCCAAGGCCGCCGTTCTGGCCAAGGCCGTCGAGGGGCCGATCACCTCGATGATCTCCGCCTCCGCCCTCCAGTTTCATGCCCAGTGCCGGGTGATCGTTGATGAAGAGGCCGCCCAGCTCCTCGAAGGCAAGGACCACTACCGGTGGATCTTTGCCAACGAACCGGAATGGGTGCCGTACCAAGGCGCGTAGCGCAACACGGGGCAGGGAGCACGGAGTGCGGAGAACGCCGGACGCCGGACGCCGGACGCCGGACGCCGGACGCCGAACGTCGAACGCCGGACGCCGAACGCCGAACGTCGAACGCCGAACGTCGAACGTCCAACAAAGAACGGGGCGCGCAGCGCGGGAAACGAAGAACGGGGAACTGAAACCAACGACAAAGGGCTTGGGCGCTTGACGCCGGCGTTTGACATCCTTTACCAAGACGACGACGTGGTGGCCGCCGCCAAACCGGAGGGGCTGGCCGCCATCCCCGAGTCCGACCTTGCCAAGCCTTGCCTGCTCGGGCTGCTCCAGACGCGCTACCCGACGCCGCTCTACGTCGTCCACCGCCTCGACAAGGAGGTCAGCGGCGTCATCCTGTTCGCCCGCCACGCCGCGGCCCACCAATGCCTCAACGACCAGTTCGCGGCGCGCCAAGTCAGGAAGACTTACCTGGCGGTCCTCCATGGGGTCGTGGTTGAGGACACCGGGGTCATCGAGGCGCCGGTGCGGCAGTTTGGCTCGGGCCGCATGGGCGTGGACGGCGCACGCGGCAAGCCGGCGGCCACCGCCTTCCGCGTCCTCGAACGCCTGGCGGCCGCCACCGTGGTCGAGGCCAGCCCGACAACCGGCCGCCGGCACCAGCTGCGCGTGCACTTCTACAGCCTGGGGCACGCCATCGTCGGCGACCCACGCTACGGTGAACGCAACCTGCAACGCCGTTTCCCGCGCCTGATGCTGCACGCCGCCAGCCTCGAACTGCACCTGCCCTCCGGACGGCCGTTGCACGTGGCCTGCCCGCCGCCGCCCTCATTCGTTGAAGCCCTGAACGCCTGGCGGGACGGACGCGGCGCAGAGCCGGGGACACCGGGCGCGGCCGCGACCGGGGCGCCTTGCCCCCGTCGGTGCCAGGAGTCCATGCCGTGCATCGGCGCCATGGTGTCGTCCTCCGCGGCCGGGGACGTTCTCGACGCGGCGGCGGTCACCCCTTGGTTGCGCACGCGACGGCTGGGCCGTCGCCTGGCGTTCCATGCCAGGACGGACTCGACCAACCTGCGCGTCGCCGCGGCGGCGCGGGGCGGCGAACCCGAGGGCCTGGTCGTCGTGTCTGAAGAGCAGACCGGTGGCCGCGGGCGGCTGGGGCGGGCGTGGTTCTCGCCGCCGGGGGTCAACCTGTACGCCAGCGTCCTGCTCAGGCCGGGCGTGGCCCCGGATGTGGCCAGCCAAGTGTCACTGGTCGCCGCCTGTGCCCTCCTGCGGGCCGTGGCCGCGCTCTGCCCCGCCGCCCCGGCGCAGTGGAAATGGCCGAACGACGTTGTGATCGGCGGCCGCAAGCTCTCGGGCATCCTCTGCGACATGGAGACGGCGGGCGGCCGCGTGGCGCATCTGGTCGTTGGCGTCGGCGTCAACGTCAACATCGGGCGCGGCGACTTCCCGCCCGAACTTGCGGCGTCCGCAACCTCGCTGGCGGCGGAGGCTGGCGGTCCGGTGTCACGCGGGCGCCTGCTGGGCGAATGGCTCAACGCGATGGAGGCCCTCTACGACGGTTGGCTGGCGGCTGGACTGGCCCCGGTGCTCGCCGAACTCGCCGCCGCGGCCTACCTCGACGGGAGGGTGGTCACCATCGAGGCCGCCGGCACGGAGTACACGGGGGTTGTCCTCGGCACCTCGGCACGGGGCGGGCTGAGGCTGCGCGGCCCTGACGGCGAGTTGCCGGAGATCCTGTCCGGCAACGTCCGCGTCCGCCGCATCGAGCCGCCGGGCTGAGGGCCGGAGGCGTCGCCGCGCGCCGCCGGCCGCTACGCGCGGAAGACGGCGCCGAGGCGTTTTCCGAGGAGGATGCTGGCCAGGGCAAGGGTGGCGCCGAGCAGGAGCATGCCGTAGACGCCGAGGGCCGCGGCCATGTTGATGGCGTCGGGGGAGCCGGTGCTGGCCGCCAGGGTGTAGATCTGCTTGGTGATCGGGTAGTCGGACTGCACCTGCGCCAGGATCAGGGAGTCGCTGACTTCGAGGATGGCGAAGGAGAAGGTCAGCACGGTGGCGGCGATCAGGCTGGGCAGGATCAGCGGCAGGGTGATTCGCCAGGCGGTGCGGGCCCGCGAGGCGCCGAGGTTGCGCGCGGCCTCCTCAAGGCTGGCCGGCACC
>MVZH01000250.1 GCA_002068325.1 Lentisphaerae bacterium ADurb.BinA184
TGTGGAGACCCCAGACGAACGCCGCGAGATCGCCCGGTTGAAAGCCCACGTGCGCGAGCTGGAGAGCGCGCTCTCTGACGCACACTTGGAGGCGCGCCTGGAGCGCTCGTACCTGAAGCCGGCCTGCCGGGCGGCGGGTGAGGAGGACGTGGAGGCGTTCAAGACACGCTGGGACGCTGTCCATGAGAGCGCCGCCGTTGCGGAGCCGACGATGAGCCGCGATTCGGTGTCGGAGCTGTGCCGGCTGGCGGGGATGAGCCGCCAGAACTACTACGCCCGTCGCCGGCACCGGCAGCGGGAGTCGGTTGACACGGCGTCGTGGATCGTGGGTCGTGGATCGTGGGGCACGGGGCACGGAGCGCGCGGGCTCCGCCGGTAATGCCGGGAAGCGGTGATCGGTGATCGGTGACCCGTGATCGGTGAGGCCGAGAACGAAGCAGGAGGGCACGGAGCCACGAAGGCACCGTGGGTCGTGGATCGTGGGGCGTAGATCGTGGAGGCCCCGGAGGGGCCAAGGTATGTAGCCCCCGGTGCAACCGGGGACCCGCCCGGTCACCCCATTCGAGGCGCCCCGAAGCGGGCGCGGGAAGCAGCCGGTGGCCCGCCGCTCGTGGAGCCGGGCGCCGACGGACCTGACGATCCCGCTGACGGCGATGCGGGTCAGGTCGCCGCTGGCGCTGGGGCGCTGCCCGCAACCGGTTCGACGACGATCCCCAGGGCGGCCAGGCGTTGCCGGTGAACGTCCAGCCGCCAGGTGAAGCCGGGCCAATCGCGGGCCGCGGCCGGCGACCACACCACCTCCGAGACCGCACAGGCCCGCGGGTAGACCAGGCGTTCGATCTCCTTCTCGGTCGGGTGGTTGTCGGTCCACATCTGCGCCTGGGCACCGAGGATGTGGCGGGCGTGTTCACGGGGCAGGTCTTCGGGCACGGGTTCGAGGCTGTAGACCTTGTCGAGCGGCGTCGTGGTCTCCGGGTAGTCGAAGTAGAGGTGGCTGGTCAGGGCCACGACCACGTCGTGTCCGGCGGCGGCGGCGAGGGTGGCCGCATGCTTGTCGGCGCGCCAAGCCATGACGGCGGCATTGGGGGCGATGCCGCCTTCGAGGATTTCGTCCCAGCCGATCAGGCGGCGGCCCCTGGCGTTGAGGAACCGTTCGATCCGGCGGACGAAGTAGCTCTGCAGCTCGTCCTCGTCGCGGAGGTTTTCCGCCTTCATTTTCGCCTGGCAGAGCGGGCACTTGCGCCAGTGGTCCTTGGGGCACTCGTCGCCGCCGATGTGGATGAAGCGCGAGGGGAAGAGGTTGGCCGCCTGGGAGAGGACGTCTTCGAGGAAGCCGTAGGTCGCCTCGTTGCCGACGCAGTATTCCCAGTGTTCGAAATCCCAGGTTTTGTGCGGCACTGGGCAGTCGAACTGGGGGTAGGCGATCAGGGCCGGGGTGGAGTGGCCGGGCATATCGATCTCGGGCACGACGGTGATGTGGCGGGCGGCGGCGTAGCGGACGACCTCCCGCGCCTCGTCCTGGGTGTAGCGTCCGGGCTTGACGCCGCGCGGGGGTTCGCCGCGCGTGCGGGTGCCGAGCGTGGCCGGGTCCTGGAGCCGGGGATAGCCGTTGATTTCGAGGGGAAAGGTGCCGAGGTCGGTGATGTGCCAATGCAGGGTGTTGAACTTGTGCAGGGCCATCAGGTCAATGAAGCGCAGGATGAAGGGCAGGTGCTGGAAGTCGTGTCCGGTGTCGAGCATGAGGCCGCGCCAGGCGAAGCGGGGGTAGTCGGTGATCGCCACGCAGGGGATGCGCCAGGCGGCCGGTTCGACGCGGTGGGCGGCGAAGACGTCCGGCGGCAGGAGCTGGCGCAGGGTTTGGACGCCGTAGAAGAGCCCGGCCGGGGTGGGGGCGGCGAGGGCCACGCGTTTTGGCGTGACCTCAAGCCGGTAGCCTTCCGGGCCGAGGCCGGCCGCCGTGCTGTCCAGGGCAAGGGCGATCTGAGGTTGGCCCGGGCTGGCCGAAGCGGCGATTGGCAAGGGGCACCCGGTGGCGGGCCGAAGCAGTTCCGCGAGCTGCTCCGCCGTCGGGCGGGCGCCGTCACCCGCAGCCACAACGGTGGCGGCGGAGAGGGTGAAACACCCGTCGCCGCACACGGCCGACACGGGTTCGGGAATCAGGGCGGGAAGTCCGGAGGCAGCGGCGTGACGGTTGGCAGTCTTCAACACAGGCACTCCTTGGGCTGGGTTTCCTACGGATGGGGCATTGACGCGACAGCGGCCCGGCCAAACCGCCCCCTTGGAGCCGGCGGTCTCCGCCGGTACGTCTTCGAGTCCACGCACTCATGGCACGACCGGGACGCGTAGAGGGACAGGCCTGTGGCCGGCTGGCCCGCGGGGTGCGCAATATGGCCTCTGGCAGGCGTCTGGCAAGCCGGGGTGGACGGCACGGACGCAGGGCGGCTCGGTGGCGAGTCTGTTCGAGGACGCGATGGACATTCGGTCGCAGGGGCGCGCGTGCGGCCCCCGCGCGCGTCAGGCGTCGCGCGAGCCTGCCGGGCCGGCGTCCCGAGGAAGCGGGTGGGGGGGGGCACCGGCCGTCAGACCGCCGCCAGCCTCCCCGGCCGGCCCGCCAGGCGACGAACCCGGCAAGGGCGGCGGGGCCTCTGTGTACATGCCTGCCTGAGCGGATCCATGCTCCGGCCGGCCGCCCTTTTTTTCGTTGGCCGTGCCCTTGACAACGCGTCTTGCCGGCGATATGTTGTTTACGTAACCTAACTGTACAACCGGGGTTCCGTCTGCAAGAGGCTGAATGTGACGCAACGGGAACTGGCGAAAATGGTGGGCGTCTCGCAGATGACGGTGTCGCGGGCGCTGAGCGGCGGCGACGGGGTCAAGCCGGAGCTGCTCAAGGCGATCTTGGAGGCCGCCGCGAAGCATGGCTACAGCCTGGAACGGCACTTCCAGGCACGCTCGCTGCGAGCGCGGCGGACCGGCATCGAGACGCCGACCCATGTGATCTGCGCGATCGTCTACGACACCGCCCAGGGCGACCAGCACTTCAACGCCCGCGTGCTCCATGGGGTCGAGAGTGTGGCCAACGAAGGCGGCTACGAGCTGGTCATCGCGCCGAACGCCCGCGGGGCCCTGCCGCGGGTCGTCCTCCGGCGTCAGGTGGACGGTGTGGTCTGGCTGATCTCTCAGATGGACGTGCAGGCTGGCCGGACGTCCTGCCCGGTGCCGTGGGTGGGGTTGCTGTACGACGTGCCCGAGACGGATGTGGTGTTGGTGGACAACGCGGGCGGCGCCAAGGCTCTCGGGCGGCACCTGGCGGAGCTGGGACACCGGCGCGTCGGCTACGTCGGGACGGCGTCGGAGCTGGGGCAGGCCCGCCTGGCCGGCCTGCGCGCCGGACTGGCGTTGCACGGCGGCGAGGCGCCCGAGGAGTTCGTGGCAGCCAATCCCTGGGTGGGAGACGAGGAGACGACCCTGCAGCTGCTCCGGCCGCTGATGGACAGGGTGAAGGGCCGGCCCGCCGCGGAGCGCCCGAGTGCAATCGCCATGTACAACGACCACATGGCCGGATTCGCCATCCGCTGCCTGCGCGAGGAGTACGGCCTGCGGGTGCCCGAGGATGTCAGCGTAACGGGCTTCGACGGCACGCCGCGGGACGCGTCGTTGCCGACATTGACCACGGCCTCCATCCCCCTCGAAAAGGTGGGGGCCGAGGCGACCCGGCTGGTGGCCTGGCGCATGGCCAACCCCGACGCCCCGCGGCGGCGGGTGGTGGTCGGAACGGAGCTCACGGTCGGGGAGACGACGGCCGCGCCGCGCCCGGCCGACCGCCGGCCGGCGACGCCTCGGGCGAAGCCCCGGCCCGCTGCGCCGCGCCGTTTCACCCTGATCGAGCTGCTGGTCGTCGTCGCCATCATCGCGATTCTGGCCGCCATGCTCCTCCCGGCCCTGAGGCTGGCAAGAGAGCAGGCCCGCCGCATCGCCTGCCTCAGCAACCTGCGGCAGATCGGAGTGGCCGCACTGGGGTACTGCATGGATGCTGACGGCGCCCTGCCCGTCCGTGGCACCCAGTACTGGCAGTGGAAGGGGTGGAGTACCACCACCTGGCCCGACAAGTTCGTCGGCGCCAACTCGTTGTATGAACAAGGGTACTGCGGCCCCAGGGCCATGTTGTGTCCGAGCGGCCTCGGCCGATCCGATCTCAAACGTTACTTCCCCACGAACGCCCAAAATATCCCGATAGAGACGCGGGTGTCCTCGGGTGTCTGGAACTACTGGGGTATGGGCTTCAGCGCCCCGGTGTGCCTGTCGGCCGGGTATGAGCAGTGCTACTACGTGCTGGTTCAGCGTCTGGCCAGCACTCAGGTTCTGGTGCAGGACGCGGCCATGGACGGGGAGCGCTGTTCGAGCGGGTGGGCCCAGTACTACGTCGGAAACCACGCCAACTTGAGGATGTGGAATGGCCGCAGCCATGGCGCCAACGCGGTCTACGTCGACGGCACGGCCCGCTGGAACGTGCTGCCCGGCTCCCCTGGCGGTGTTCCCGACAGCTCGAAGCCCCCGCCCGGCGGCTGGCTGCTGGTCGGCCAGTGGGGGAACGGCGGCGGCGCCAATGGCTGCTGGCTGGGCCCCGACGGCGACTGGGGATCTTCGCTCATGGTTCCCGACTCGTCCTGCCTCAACTCGACCTATACATCGCCCTGGCCCCCGCAGGCGGTGATCGGCGGCCTCGGGTACTTCGGGAAGACGCCCTACTATGGGGTTTACAACCGGCCGACGATGGGCCGGCTGGTGAAGTGATCGAGTCTGGCCGGGGTGTTTCCAACGGCACAGGCGGCAACGGCGACGTTCAGGAGACGGACACTGCGGAAATAGGGATCGGACGCGCCGGCCTTCCGCCGGAAGGCGGCGCACGGGTGGTGACAGGGCGTCCTAACCGCTACGGAAAGGAGGAAGGAGACCGACCAGGCACATCACGACAGCGCGTTCGGACGGGGATCCAACTGCAGAGAGACCCGGGAAGACGAAAGGAGTGTCAGTGAAAACTGTGACACGATTCAGACTGGGAATACTGGGCTTCGGCCTGGTGCTGGCTTGCTCGCGGCTGGCGTCGGCGGACATCTTGGTAAACGCCTGGGACTGGGAAGGCGAGCCCGGCTATCCGGCGGGGACCGTGGGCGACATCTATGACTACGATCTCTACAACCAATGGTACCCGAATGATCCACCGCAGGTGACCGCACAGCAGGTCTGGGACAGCGAAGGCGATACGATCCTTCCGCACGGCGGCTCGTGGATGGGCAAGCACTCGCCGACGGCCGGCAGCGGCGGCACGGGCATGGGGAGCAGCCCGCTCCACAGCATCATCGACAACGCGAACGCCGTGTTCCCCCCGGACGGGTTCTCGAACCAGGTCGCACTCTACCTCGACCGGAACTGGCCTGAGAACGTGCGGACGAACTGGGGCGCCATGACCGGGAACTGGGTGCCCGGCGGGTTCTGTGTCTTCAACCTCGGGACGGAGGTCCCGGCCCACCCAGATGCGGGGTTCTACATCTCCCGCAGTCACAACTCCGGTCGCGGCAACAGCGACCCATACGACGCGAACTCCTTCTTCATCTCTGATGAAGACTACGGATGGTATATCTTCAAACACGTCTTCTACGAAGGCGGCGATGGCCACATCTGGTGCGATATGTCCATCCTGGATTCGGATGGCAACCTGGTTCACGCCTATCCGGCCCTTCAGGGCCAGGAAGGCTTTGGGGCAGGATCAGGCTGGTACTATGCCTACCTCTCCGGCAATGAAATGCCCGACGTGCTGACGGACGACTGGGAGCTGTGGCTGACCGAGCCCCCCGTCATCCCCGAGCCGGCCTCGCTGGCGATGCTGGCTCTGGCGGCGGGCGGGATCGTGGCGCGCCGTCGCAGGTAGGGGGCGACGCGAGACCGAGGGGGGATACCGGGGCGGG
>MVZH01000251.1 GCA_002068325.1 Lentisphaerae bacterium ADurb.BinA184
GGGTCTGCGGCTCCTGCCACCACAGCAGCCCGCCGGCGTTGTGGCTGATGAAGGCGGTCAGCCGGCGATTGCCCAAGTAGTTGATCCAAGGCCGCGGCAGGATGGGCTGGCGGATTTCGCACTGCCGGCGCCGGTCGTCGAAGGCATAGGTCGAATTCATACGTATCGCTCCATGGCTATCTGGACAGGGCCGATGACCACCGGCGGAGCCCGCCGGCTCCATGCCACCTGTCCAGACTGCCGGCGCTGGTACCGCGGGGCGCTCCGACCCGCGACTCCGGCGGGCGGGCTTGTCGCGCCGGAGCCCGCCGCCGAACGAAGGCGCAGGCCGCCCGCCTCACTTCCGCGCCCGTCGCCGCAACAGGGCCAGGCCGCCCAGCAGCAGCGTCGCCGCGGCGGCTGGCTCGGGCACCGCGTACAGGGCCACGTCATTGCCGCCGCTCAGCAACAGGTTGTCCAGATCGGCATCGTACGTGATAAACCAGCGCTTGCCGGCGAAAACGTCCACGAACGTGTCATCGGCGTACTGGAAGACGCCGCTGGTGGTGCCACTGGTGTTGCTGATGAGGTAGACCACGTCCCAGGCGTTCGCCGTGAACGGGCCCGGCTGCACGACAAGGTCGCCCGCCAGCGTGATGTTGCCGCCGGAGACGATCAGCTGGTCGTACTGCGAGCCGGCCGTCAGCCCGTTGACCTCGACCACGAACGAGGCGTTGTCGGTCAGCGTCAGGTTGCCGCCGCTGACGGTCGCCGTGCCGGGGCTGTTGCCGACGGTGAGCGGGCCGTTGACGTAGGCCTCACGCGAGTCCATGGCCAGTTCGCTGCCGTCTTCGAGCGCAAGACTGCCGTTGACGTAGAGGGCGTCGTTCTCGCCGGTAGCCAGGTTGGCGTTGCCGGTGATGGTCGCCTTGACCCCGGACTTCAGCGTCAGGTTGCCAAAGGCGAAGTTGTTGATGAAGCCGCCTGTGCCCAGATTCCGGCTTCCGGTGTCGAGGTTGCAGGAGGCATGCACGTTGACTGTGGTGTTGTCTGTGACGTTGAACGCCGTGTTGGCCGTCGAGCGGTTGTCCCAGGCGGTGCCGCTTCCCCGGACATGGACCGTCGTGTTGTCCAGATCCAAGTAGCTCTCCGGAGAGCCTACCCCAATGACCACGCTGTTGACATCCACGGTGGCGCTGCCCGCATCGTTGGTCAAGTAGGTGTAGCGTCCGCTCGCAGAAGTCTGCTCCAGCTGCAGTACGTTGCCGAAGAGGGTTTGACCGTTCAGGTTCACCTTCACGCCGGAGGTGGTCCCTGAACTGAACGTCCAGTTGGGACGGTGGCCGGACTGGAAAATGGGCGTGCCGACGAACCTCAGGTTGGTGGTCGGCGTTCCGGGGTTCCCGATGGTGACGGGCTTGGACGCGGCGAACTGCCAGGCCTGTATGTCAAACAGGGATCCGCTGTTGCCGGGGAGCCGGAACGTGTTGATGTCGAACTGGCCGCCGGTCTGGGTGATCGTCGCGGTGTTGCCCCAACTGAGGTCGTTGCACGTCAGGTTGCCGGCGGCGTTGATGTAGGCGTTGCCGTTGGGAAAGCTCAACAGTCCGGTGAAGCTGGCTCCGCCCGTACCCACAGTCAGTCCGCCCGCGGTATTGGGGCTGGGCACGTACGGGAAGGACATGCCTGCCGCGATCGAGACCGCCCCGGTCCCCGTGATGATCCGGTTGACACTGGCGGGAATGCCGGCAGCGATGGTTGCCGCCCCCGTAAACCAGGCCTGATCCGCCGCGCCCGGACTCCCGGAATCGAGATCCCAGTTGTCAGCGTCCGTCCACGTCGCCCCGTCGCCGCCGCCACCGCCGTCGCCACCAGGACTCTCGCCAAGCTGCTCTTCATGATCCATCTCCTTATCCGGTTGGGGGACTTCGAACCCGCGGAGACACTCCACGCGTGTTTCGCCGCCTGCGCAGTGTGGTTGTACAAAATACCCTTCACGGCGGGCAAAGGCAAGCGGGGGTTGCGCGGCCGGGGGCGGCGGGGTACAGTTGCCGTCGGCACTTGCGTCGCAGGCATCGGCGCCGTGGCCAGGTGTCCCGGCGTGCCAGCCAGTTGCACGAGAGGGTTCCGCGGGTGAGAATCGTTGTGGTACACGATGGCTTCTTCGAAGGGGTGATCTCGTTCCATCGCGGCGACGGGTGGCTGCAGCCACTGCGCCTGAAGGCCGACGAGATTCCGTTGCACCTCGAGGCGTTCGTGGCGCAGGCAAGCTGCCCCAGCGGCTGCCGGCTGCGCTTTGCCACCACCTCGCGGAGCGTGGCGCTCGACGTCGAACCGGACACCGCCGAGGGGGTGCGGCGGTTCGACCTGACGACCGACGAGGCGCTGCTCGCCACGGCGGACCTGCCGCCGGGCGCCGGCCGGGTCCGGTTCGACGGGTTGCCGGACGGCTGGAAGACCCTCGAGATCTGGCTGCCCCCACAACGGGCCGTGCGAATCCGAGCCCTCGGCGTCGAGGACGGCGCCGATCTCGAGCCGTCGCCCGACCGCCGCCCGCGCTGGGTGACCTACGGCAGCTCGATCACCCACTGCAACGGCGCACACAGCCCTTCGCGGACTTGGCCGGCCGTCGCGGCGCGCCGGCGCGGGATGAACCTGACCAGCCTGGGCTACAGCGGGCAGTGTCATCTCGATCCCCTGGTGGCGATGATGATCCGCGACCGGGCGGCCGACTTCGTCTCGCTCAAGGTCGGCATCAACATGGTGGGCGGTTCCGTTTCGCCGCGCACGTTCCGTCCCCTGCTGGTCGGCATGGTCAGAATCATCCGCGAGAAGCATCCGACCACCCCCCTGGCCGTGGTCTCGCCGATCCTCTCGCCGCCGCGCGAGGGGACGCCGGGGGCGACCGGCATGACGCTGCGCATGATGCGCGAGGAACTGGAAACCGCCGTCGCCCGGCTGCGCGCCTGCGGCGATGCCAACGTCCATTACATCAGCGGCCTCGACCTGCTCGGCGAGGATCTGGTCGCCACCTGCCTGCCCGACCTGCTGCACCCCAACGGCGACGGGTATGAGATCATGGGGCGCAACTTCGCGGAGAAGGTGATGGATCGCCTCGGGGTGGCGCCGCGGCCGTGACGGATCGCCCGTGCCCGGCGCGGGCGGCTCCCCCGGGCGTCACGGCCGACGCAAGTCCGAGGCCCCAGGAGGTGATGCCCCATGAAGCCCGCCCCGCCCAGCGTCCTCATCATCACCACCGACCAGCAACGCACGGACAGCCTGGGCTGCTACGGCTCGCGCTTCGTGCACACGCCGCACCTCGACCGACTGGCCCACGAAGGAGTCGTCTTCGACCGCGCCTACTGCGCCAACCCGGTCTGCACACCCTCGCGGGCGACAATTTTCTCCGGCCAGTCGGTCAGCCGGCACGGCGCCTGGAACGTCGGCCTGAACGTGCCCGACGACGTGCCGCTGCTCTCGCACCGGCTTGGGCCGGCCGGCTACCGCACCCATTACGTCGGCAAGGCGCATTTCCAGTCCTTCGGCGCAACCCCGGAACAGTCGGCGGAGACGCTCCATGGCTGGGAGCGGCGCTATCCGCAGTGGACAGGGCCGTACTACGGTTTCGAAACCGTGGAACTCGCCCTCGGCCATACCGCCTGGGGCCTGGCTGGGCACTATGGGGCGTGGATCCGCTCGCAGGTTCCGGCCGCGGAACTCGCCCGCCTCAACGCCATCACGCGGCGCGCCGGCCAGTCGTTCGGCGGCGAAGCCTACGACTGGAACCTGCCCCTGCGGCTGCACAACAGCGTGTGGACGGCGGAGCGGACGATCGCCTTCCTCGAAGGGCACGACGCCGGCCGCCCGTTCCTGCTCGGCGTGGGCTTCGAGGATCCGCACCACCCGCACTGCGTGCCGCTCGAACTCGGCGAGCGCGTGGATCCAGCCGCCGTACCCCTGCCCGACTTCACCGAGGGCGAACTCGACGACAAGCCGCCGCACTTCCTCGAAGCCCGCTGCGGGCAGCTCGAAACGTCCAGCGTGCGCGGCGCCTTCGCGGTCGCCGGACAGGGCGGCGGCGCAGACTATCGCCAGGTGACCGGGCCGGACGCACGCCTCGGCCGCGCCTACTACTACACCATGATCCAGCTCATTGACCGCCAGGTCGGCCGCATCCTCGACTGCCTCGACCGCCGCGGGCTGGCGGAGAATACCCTGGTCGTCTTCACAACCGACCACGGCGAGCTGCTCGGCGACCACGGCCTGTGGATGAAAGGGCCGTTCCACTACGAGCCGCTCGTCCGCGTCCCGCTCATCGTGCGTTGGCCGGCCGGCTTCCGCGGCGAACGCCGCATCCCCGCTCTCATCAGCCACACCGACATCGCCCCGACCGCCCTCGCCGCCGCCGGCCAGGAACCGCCCGCCGATGTGGACGGAACCGACGCCCTGCCCTTGCTGCGCGGCGAGACCGACCGCATCCGCGACGCCGCCCTGATCGAATGCATAGACGACCCGCGGCACCTGCGCCTCAAAACCCTCGTCACCGACACCCGTAAACTGACCTGGTACGCCGGACGGCGCGACGGCGAGCTCTACGACCTTGAAGACGATCCCCGCGAGAAGCGCAACCGCTGGGACGACCCGCGCTACGCCGCCGACAAGGCCACCCTCCTCGGCCGCCTGCTCGACATGACGGAACCGCGCGAACGCCGCGCACCGAGGGACTGCTATGCCTAGACAGGCGCGCCAACGGCGGGCCGGCAGACCACGAGGGTTCAGACCTCGACGCCTCGGTTGTGCCAGGCTGTTCCTCGCCCTCGCCGTGCCCGCCGCCGCCGCCGTCGCCACCGACCCCGGCCTGCGCGCCATCGCCCACCTCAGCGGGCGCATGGACGCCCACGACGAACTGTTCATCTACCGCGACGCCGCCTGGGGCGGCAACGCCGACTTCATCCCCGCCGGCCGCATGGGAGACGCCGCCCATCTCTCCCTCGATGAAGCCGCCGACGACCCCGACGCCGGCGAAACCTGCCTGCGACTCGACTACACCGGCACCCAGGGGGCCGGACTCTACTGGCAACGGCCCGCCGCCAACTGGGGACAGCCCCCCCCCGCCCGCGGCCGCGACCTCTCCGGCGCCACCACCCTCCGCTTCCGCGCCCGCGCCCAACCCGACGGACTGACCGTCGAGATCGGCCTCGGAGGCATCGGCGGCGACTACGGCGACTCCTGCCCCAAACGCTCACGGCAACTCGCCCTGACCGCTGACTGGCAGACCTACGAGGTCAGCCTCGACGGCCTCGACCTCTCCCACGTGGTCGGCGGATTCCTCGTCGTCTTCACCCTGCCCGGCACGGTCTGGCTGGACGAGATCCGGCTCGACCTCGTGCGCCCCGCCGCGCGCCCGCACCTGCTGCCCAGCTACGTCGTGACGACGGACTCGCCGCTCAACCCCCAGCAGCGCAACGCCGCGCACCTGCACGACAACGCCCTCGCCATGCTGGCCTACGCCGCCCTCGCCCGCGACGAGTCTGCGGACCCCGCAACACGCGACAACGCCCGGCGCCGGCTCGGTATCCTGGCCGACACCCTCGTCTGGCTCCAGCCGCACGACCGCACCTTCGCCGACGGGCGCCTGCGCAACGTCTACTGGGGCGGCGGCGACCTCGCCGACGCCGACGGCCACGCCCGCCTCGCCGCCTGGTACGACGCCGCCCAGCCCGCCTGGCGCGAAGACGCCTACGCGGCCGAGTCGCACGCCGGCAATCTGGCCTGGGCCGCCCTCGCCCTCACCGAGGCCGCCGTCACCCTCGCGCCCGGCCCGACGGCCGACGCCGCCCGCCAAGCCGCCGGACAGCTCCTCGACTGGATCGAAAGCCGCCTGCGCGCCGACGACGCCCTCGGCGGCTACTACGGCGGACTGGCCGGCGCCGACGCCAGCCA
>MVZH01000252.1 GCA_002068325.1 Lentisphaerae bacterium ADurb.BinA184
AGAGCGTTGACCAGCGCGCCGGCGCCGCGGGCCAGCCAGACCAGCTGGCGGTACGACATCCAGCCGATCGCGCGCACCACCCCGCGCGCCACCGCCGCCACCACGGGGTCGCGCAGACGCCGCCGCAGTCGCTTCCAGCTCATGCGTAGTATTCCTGCGCCCCGGGCCGCGGCGCCCGCAGTCCGGCCGCCTGCGCCTGCACGTCCTCGGCGTCGAGGAACCGGCGCGGCGACAGCTCGATCACCGCGTCCGGCCGCCCGTCCGGCCGCCGCGGCACCGGGATGCCGGCGGCCTCGAGCCAGGCCGCCGCCCGCGCCGAGAGCCGTTCGCGGCAGGTGGCCGCCGAGTCCGGCCCGCTGGGGTCTTTCACCGGCGCGAAGCACTCCGCGCGTTCGGCTTCGAGGATGAGGACGTTGCGGGCCAGCGGCAAGGCGTCGAAGATGAACCGTTCCAGCTTGACCCCGTTGGGTTCGGTCGGGCTGACCGGCTCGCCGTCCGGCCCCACGCAGGGGACTTTCTTGACCGCCCGGTGCCACGGCAGGTGCAGCCGTCCGTCGGCGGTCAGCCGCTCGACGAAGCGCCGTCCGAGGATGTGCATGGCCGGGCTGCCGGCCTGGTAGACCAACCCCCCGGCCGGTCCGCGCGCGTGCATGAGCGCCGACGGCATGTCGCTGTACTCGATGACGACCGTCCGGCCGCCGCTGAGCGCGAAGTGGCCCAGCTTTTCGAGCGGATCGGCCTTGGTCAGGGAGCGGCAGCTCATCTCGGAGCCGGTGAGGTCGTGCAGCCCCAGGAACAGCGGGTCGAAGGGTTGCGCCAGCGGGTTGTCCACCTGCCAGTAGGTGATGTGCTCGATGCCCTGCGCCGCCAGCCGTTCGAGCGTCCCGCTGCGCCGCAGCGCGAGCAGGCTGCCGCCGTGCCCGTCCGGCGACAGCGCCAGGCTGTCCGGCGCGGCCAGCAGCAACTTGCCGTCGAACCCGAAGGCCGGCATGGTTCCCTGGGTGACGAAGCTGACGGTGCCCGGTTCCAGTCCGTACCAGGCGTTCCGCCCGAAGTGCTCGCGGGTGGCGTCGTGGTTCAGGGGGCTGGTCATGATGATCCACGGCACCGGGTGCCCGTACTTCTCGGCCACGCGGCCCAGGCTCTCGGCAAACAGCTGGAACAGGGGTTTGCCCCGCACCGGCGAGATGGGAAAGGTTCCCTTGGGGCCGTCGTAGCCCAGGCGTGTCCCCTGCCCGCCGGCCACGGTGAAGCCCGCCACCCGCCCGGCCCGCAGCAGCTCGCGGCCGCGCGCCTCCGCCTTCCGATAGGCCGCCGCCTCGGCCGCGTTGCGCGGCCAGCGCGGAAGGAACGGGGCCGGCTCCATATCGGCCGGCAGACGGAACGCCGTGGCGTGCAACACGCTGTCGCGGATCCACGCGTCGAGGGCGTCCCAGTCCAACCCCGCCAGCTGCCCGAGCAGACGCGCCCGGCCAGCCTCGTCGAGCCGCCCCCACAGACGCAACACCTGCTCCTGCCCGTGGGCCGCCAGTTCACGCCGAATCGCCTGCTCGTCGGTCGTCATGGGTCGTAAGATAGCCGGGAAAACGCCGAAAACGAACCCGTGAGGACAGGCACGGGGTGGCGTGACATCGCGGCCGGCCCGGCCGGCGGACAGGACTCGCGCCGGCTCTCCACGCGGCCAGGCGCAACGGGACACGCACACGGACACGGAGCTCCATGGGGATTCATAACGCCTTCCGCAGCAACAGCCAACGACCGCCCCCTCCGCAGAGCGCCCGGCGGCACGACCGTGTGCCGGTGCGCACGGCAGACACGCCGCGCAGGCCCTGCCGGACACGCTGTCACGCCCTCTGTGGCCGGGCGCGCTGGACATTCGCCGCGCCGGTGCTAGATTATCTGTCCGTTGTGCGTGTGTGGCGCGGTAGCCAAGTGGTAAGGCAGAGGTCTGCAAAACCTTCATCCACCGGTTCGAATCCGGTCCGCGCCTCCAGTTCCAGCCAAACGGCGGCGATCCGTGCGGCGCCTCCCCGGCCGGTCAACCGGCGGCGAGGCATGATTCTCAATCGGCAGACGGCAGATGGCGGCACGCAAAACCAAACCGGAAGAGCCCGCGCCTACCCCCGTGGAAGCCCCCCGGGGCCGGAAGAGGAAGACAGGGGCGTCGGACGAGACCGCCGCCGTCGATATCATGAGCCAGTGCGTCAGCCTCTGCCAGGAACAACGCTGGCGCGAGGCGCTCCTGCTGCTCAGGCGAATGTGTGAGAAGGCGCAGAAGGAAGGCAACGCCGACCTCTACGTCAGCCTGACCGGCGCACAGCAGAAGATCGAGTATTCCCTGCGCCGCCAGATGGCCGCCAACCTCGTCGCGGCGGCCCGAGAGTTGCTTGCGAAGGAGTATCTCCTGGATGTTGGGCAATAACCAAGAGATCCTTGGCGTGAACACGGCGGACGTGTTCGCCGCCATGGTCCGCGAACTGCCCTGGGAGAGTCTGCGCGACTTCATCCAGGCCAACCCGCAGGTGCTCAAACGCTGCACCATCGGCGGACACCGCCTCCAGAAGGAGTTCCGGGCCCGCTTCGAAAAAATCGTCCTCCAGGAGGCCGACAAGGCCGACCTCCGCGACACCTTCCACAGCAGCGTCTTCGCCCAGTGGTACCCCGTCCACCAGGCCCTCCACAAAGCCCTCGAAGACTATTTCCATTCCGACGAGTACAAGGCCTACTGCAAGGAACACGGCCTCGACGAAGACACCTATGTGCTTCCGGCCGACAAGTTCGACCAGTTCTTCGCCGTCAAGGACGTCGCCCGATGGCGCATCCTGCTGTGCTTCAGCCCCCTGCAGTTCACCCGCGAGCAGGCCGACCGCATCCTCCACGACGCCCAAGGCAACGAACTGCTGATCCAGCAGCTCCACGAGGCGCGCAGCCAGGCCGACGGCATCCGCGGCGACCGCGAACGGCTCGAAAACGAGAACCGGCAGCTGCGCGAACGGCTCGAACAGGTCGCCGCCGAATCCCAGGAGTCCCGCGACGAACGCAAGACCCTGCGCGCGGAAGTCGCCGCCCTCACCCAGAAGTTCGCCGCCTCACAAACCGACAACCGGCGCATCCGGGAGACCGCCGAGCAAAAGGAACGCGAACTGGCCGCCGCCCGCCAGGAGGCCGAACGCTTCGCCGCCCAGGAGACGGCCCGGCTGACCCGGGACATGGGCCGCGTCAGCGCCGAACTCGATGACTGGCGCGCCAAGTACGAGAAACAACGGGTCGAGGCCCGCACCTTCGAGAGACTGTCCGCTGACACCCAACGATCCCTCGATGCCGAAAAGACGGCGCACGCCGCCAGCCTCCGCGAGGTCGCCAAGGCCCACCAGTTCGCCAATGCCCTCCTCGCCCGCATCGACTGGCCCGAGGTCGGACGCCAGCTCCGCATGACCCCCCAGATCAAACGCAAGTTCAACAGCCTGGTCAAAAAGCTGAACTACGAGGACGGGCGCACCCTCCGCCTCGAAGGCACCCTGCAGGAGTTCTGGACCAAACTGCAGGACGAGGAGCGCAGCCTCATCGAACTGGTCTCCCAGAGCGACATCCTGGAAGTGCAGAGCGGCGACGTCGAAGCCTTCTGGCGCAACTTGACCGACGTCTTCGACGACGTCTACATCGGCCTCGAAGCCCGCACCATCCTCATGCGCATGCTCCAGGAAATCTTCTACCAGACCCTCGACATGAAGGACCTCGAGAGCATCGCCCTGCCCGTCGCCCGCGGCGACGACGAAGACTGACCCGCGACGCCTTGACCGCCGCCCTTCGGCGGCTATATTGGCAGGCACGTGGGCCGCTTGTGATGCGAGCGCGTAGCTCAGTTGGCTAGAGCGCCACCTTGACACGGTGGAGGTCGTTGGTTCGAGCCCAATCGCGCTCACCATCTCCCGCCGCCCGGCCGCCCCCCCTGGCCGCGACGCGGAGACCTGTTGCCCCGTTGCGCCCGTAGCTCAGTTGGATAGAGCGTCTGCCTCCGGAGCAGAAGGCCGCAGGTTCGAATCCTGCCGGGCGCGCCATTCTTTCCCCCGTGCCACAGCGTGACACGCCGCGCCTAACCGGCTCTCCCGGAAGGACTTCCGCAGGCTCCGCCTTCTCCCCTTCCGTGCCACGCCGTGCCTCGTCTTGCCCCTCCGGGACTGCCGTTGGTGTGCATGGTGGTGTGCATGGCGGTGTGCATGAAACCACGCCGCCGAGGAAGTCCGGCAGCTTCTCGACCGCCCCCCGCGTGGACAGTTGCGCCGGGTCTGTGTAGATCATTGCCGTAAGCTTCGGGTCACTGTGCCGCATGGCCTCCTGCGCGATCCGCTGCGGGACGCCCGCGCACGCCATGAGGGTACAGAAGGTATGCCGCAACGCGTGGAAGTCCCCGCGCCGGCCCTGGCTGTCGATGTACGGTATCCCCGCCCGCTCCAGGATGCGTTTCCACGCCCGCAGCTTATCCATGCGCGGCAGAGCCGGACACGTGTCCGCGCTGCCCTCGGGCCGACTGGCGCGAACCAATTGCGCCAAGCCCGCCCGCAACGGAATGCAGGTTTCCTTCCGGTTCTTCGCCGTGCCTGCCCTCACCCGCACACATGGCGTCGGCCCCTCAAGCTCCATGTCGCACCACCGCAGGGCATCGAGTTCCCCGCGCCGCAGCCCTGTATAGACCGCCATGGCGACGAGAGGCCGGTATCTGCGAGACTCCCCCAGGATGCGCCGCACCTCGTCAGGCGTGAACGCCCGCCGGCGCACCTTCTCCTGTCCTCGCACGTCTACCGACGCCAGGTGTTGCACCGGGTTCGCCGCAAGCCGCCCGGTCGCGCACAGCCAGTTGCAGAAGTTGCGCAGGTGGTTTCCGTACTCCTTGCGTGTCTTCGCAGCCATGCCCAGCTGCCCCGCCCGCCACCTCTCGAAGCCTGCCGCGTTGACATCCCGCAGGCGTTGCCAACCGCACTCGCGGAACAGCCTTGCGAGACATTGCCCCATGTCCTCGACATACCGTGGCGCCCGGCTGACTGCCCGCCGGCTGGCCTGGAACTCCGCGACCACTCCAGCCAGTTCACGCCCCGCCGCCTCGCGCACCGCCCGCGCCGGCAGCAGACCGGCTTGCTCCTTCTCGCGCTCAGCGATCAGCTTCCGCAGTTCGCTTTGTGCCGCCTGCTTGTCCTTCAAGCGTAGGCTGATGTCCTCTGTTCGCCCGTCGCCGTGCCTGATCCTCGCCCGCCATGGCCCCATGGCGACACTCTTGCCGCCGACCTTCCGCCGCCGCCTGTAGATGCACCCGTTCATGCCCCACACCCCCTTTCACCACCTGCAGAGTCTCCGCGCAGTCGCTCCAGGTAGGCTTGCACATCGCCCAGGAAGCACCGCGCCGGCCTCACCATGCCGGCCCGCGGAAGTTCCCCCCGGTCGATCAGCCGCCACACCGTCCGCTTCGACACCGCCAGAATCCGCGCCACTTCGTCAATCCTCACTAGCCGCATGCCCTGCCTGACCGTCTCTGCCTCTCTAGCTTCCATGGTTCGCCGATCCCTCCCGCCTGTTCTGTCTTCTCACGCTTCCACCCCTGCCTACGCTCTTCTTCGCAGGCCCGTTTCCACTCGCCGCCGCCTGGCGTTCCGCCTCAATCGTCATCGCCAACGGCCTATCCGCCTCCTCACCAGCAAAGTAGGCGGCCGCCTGTTCCTGCAGATCGTCTTCGAAGAAGTCTTCCCCACTCATCCCGTCCTCTTGCTCGCGATCCTTCCGCCACGCCCTAAGCTCCTCGACTTCCCGCTGCAGGCTCTCCACCGTCTCCTCAAGGGTTCTCTTCTCCTCTTCCAGGTCCTCCTTGAGCCGCTGCCGGCGTTCTGCCGCCCAGACCGCAACCTCACAATACGGAATG